>CAUQPE010000001.1:0-65574 GCA_963519915.1 uncultured Campylobacter sp.
AGGCGTTGATCTCGGGCGCGGTGATGTATGGGTTGATGTTGTCGGCTAGGTTGTTAGTCTGAAAGCTATCCATCGAGATGAGCTGGCTCCAAACTAGGTCGTACATGCGCTTTTCGGCCTGTGTAAGGTTGTAGGCGTAGTCGCGTACGTCGCCCGACGTGTCGACCTCTTTTGGAAACCACGTGTTGGCTTCCATTAGGTCCCAGAGCTTGAGCGCCCATTGATATTTTGCCTTGGTGAAATTTAAAATGCCGTGCGGATTGCCGTTAAAAACGCGGCGATCGGTCAAATTTTCGTTTGAGCTTGGATTGTAGATTCTTTTTCGGTTCATAATTTTTTTCTTTATTCGGTAAATTTTCGGGGCTGATTTTAGCTAAAAAATTATTTAGATATCTTGAAGTAGACTATTTTATCGCGTTAAATTTGGCTTTTACGGCTACGGCTAAATTTAAAAACCCGCGTCAAATTTGCGGGTTAAATTTAGCGTTTTAGCTCGATTGCGCGCTGGAGCATTTCGTTGCTAGTGGTTATGCTTTTTGCGTTAGCGTCGTAGGCCTTTTGCGTGACGATGACCTCGGTTAGAGCTTGTGCTAGATCGACGTTTGACTGCTCGAGCATGCTGCTAGCTAGTTTGGCGCCGTAGATGCTTTTGCCGCCTGCGTCTTTATAGAAAAAGGCCGCGCCGGAATTCGCGCTTTGCGAATAGATATTATCGCCCATTTTTGCAAGGCCTTGCTCGTTTTGGAAGTGATAGAGAGCGACTTTGCCGACGGAGCGGACTTGGCCGTTTGTAAACTGCGCCAAGATATTTCCAGAATCGTTGGTGTAATAATCCTTTAAAATACCCTCGCGTACGCCGTCTTGCGCGATCGAGATACTTTTGGCTTGAGACGTGCTAGTGACGCCTGAGTAAATTTGACCCGCAGCCACAGGAGTGCCGAAGTCTAGTTCGATTTGCGAGCCGTTATTATCTAGAGCGCTTAAAGTAGAGCTAACAAGTCTACCTTCGTGATCGAAATTTAGCTCGCCGTTAGTATTTGAGATCGTTGCGCCGCTTGCGTCTTTTACGGCCGCCGCCGCATCCCAAACCGTACCGTTAGCACCCTGAGGTACGCGTTTTGTCAGCGTTAGCTCGAGTTTATTTTTCGTGCCGTCCGCATTTAAAAGCTCGGTTACGAATTTTTCTTGATTTGCCGCTTCTTTAGTAGTGTTTATTTTTGCAGTCAAATTTGGAGCGGTCGTTAGGTCAAAATCCCTTTCAAATTTTTGACTTATACTCCAGTTGCCGTTTTCGTCGATTGGAGCGCTAAATTCAGCCGTTTTGCCGTTCGCGTCGGTTGCTGTTACGGTGACCAGATCGCCTTTTCTAGGGCGGGTTATCGTATCGTCAGCCGTGACTCGCCCGCGTAAATTTATGGTTCTAGAGGGGTTATCTATGCTGCTATTATATGTAGCGTTATCGACTGGCAAAGTGGTTGGCTCGGTTTTGAAAGATGAGTCGAGATTTCCTTTAAAGGTTACCTTTGAAGTCGGTTTGGTCGGTAGATACAAAAACTCAGGCAGGCGAATCTTGCCCTGAGAGCCGATTTCGCCGACGTCAAGGTCGGTCGTATCGGCGCCTAGCGTGTAGGCCTGCGTGACGGCGGCTCGTCCGTTTACTCTACCGAAAGCCTCTATCGCGCCCTGACTTGGAGTTACCTGCGTTAGCGCATTTTGCGTTCCTAGTACGTAGTTGCCTTGATTTGTTACGAGATATCTTTCTTTGTCTACGCCAAAGCTACCGGCGCGCGTGTAGTAGGTGCCTGAGCCGTTCGTTACGCCGAAAAATCCCTTGCCACCGATCGCCATATCCAGGACGTTATCGGTTTTCATAAACGGGCCCTGCTTGTAAAAGCTAAGCGCCGTCGTCATACCTGTAGCGCCCAGACCGACTTGATCCTGCGTCGGGTTATTGCCGGCGGCAAAGGATGTCTGATAAAAAATGCTCTTAAATTCGGGTATCGAAGCGGTAAAGCCGACGTTATTTATGTTGGCGATGTTGTTCGCCCAAACGTCCATGCTAAACCCCTGCGTTCTGACGCCGCTAACGCCGTTATATAGGCTTCTTACCATGGATTTATCCTTTTGACGGCTCGGTAAATTCTTTGACTTTGTCGATGCTGACGTATTGTCCGCCGACCTTTACCTGTGCGACGCCGTCGATAAATTTGACGCCCTCTACGAGATAGTTGCCTACGCCGCCGTTTTTGACGTTGCCCGCCGCATCGGTGTAGCTGATCTCGACTGTGTATGAGCCGGCTCTGGCATCGTTGCCGGCGCTATCCTTGCCGTCCCACTCGAAGGTATTGGCTCCGGCGCTGGCTTGGCCGAATTCTAGCTTTCTTACGAGTTTGCCGGTGCCGTCCTTGATATTTATCGTGCCGCCTTTTGCCGCGCTTTCTAAAAATCCCGCAAATTTGACGCCTGCGCCTTCTTCTTTTACGATACCGCTATCGCCGATTTTAGCCATCTTGCCGAGCACTCCGACGGCGTACATATTGGTGCTATTTTTTAGCTGATCGGCTAGCTTTTGCATCATTTTGTTCGTATTTTCTTGCATTTCAAGCGAAGCTAGCTGACTGGTTTGAGTTAGCATTTTTTCCGTATCCATCGGACTTGTCGGGTCTTGATACTGAAGCTCGGTTAAAAGAAGTTTCATAAAAGCGTCCTTATCTAGCTGGGCGTTTGGATTGGTGCCTGCGGCCTTTTGTAGGGCGTCCGCCGATTTTTTAGCGGCTTGGTTGTTTACCGTAAAGTTATTGGTTTCTAGTCCGTTTGACATCTTTTATCCTTTAAATTTTTATATCTTAAGCAAATTTGATTCCAAATTTACACATATCGCGGAACGACGAGCTCTAAACGAGGCGCCGCCGCTTCGACTTGCTCTATGCCGTCTGCATTAAATTTAGAGCCTTTGTAACTCTTTTGCCCTTGCTCTTTTTTTTGCTGATTTTGATCGCTAAAGTTCATCTCAAGCTCGGTAAAACCCATGTTTACGAGGCTGTTTTTAAACTCGGCCTGATTTTGTAAAAATAGGTTCATCGTCTGCGTGTTGGAGCTAAAATTTATGTGCAGATTGTTGCCGCGATTTACCATCGTGATCTCGACTTCGCCCAAATTTAGCGGATTTAGCGTGATGTTAAAGCGCATGAAAGGCGATTTGTAGGCCGCGACCTGCTCTTTTAAATTTGAGCTAAAGTTATCAAACGTCTCGCGCACAGCTTGGAAATTTCTAGTTTGCGCTTTGGCGTTTGAGATTACGTCTTTTACCATCGCGTTTAGTTCGCTATTTTCGCTACCTTCGCTTTGCGGTTCGGTCAAAACTTGCTCCTCGGCGCTCTCGCGCTCCGGAAATAGCAAATTTTGCAAATTTATCTTTTTAGAGTCTTGACTGAGCACTGATTTTTCGCTTTTTGCAGCGGTTAAATTTAGCTCGCTTTCAGCTTTGAGGTTTGGCTTTTCGTCTTTTAAATTCGCTTCTTTCTCGTCCTCGTTTTTTACCGCTTCTTTTATGATTTTGGAGTTTTGAGCCAAATTTTGCGCGTCTTGCGCTTTTGCATTGGCGTCTTTTGGCTGGGTCTTATTTTGCTCTTCTTGCACGGCGGCTAGTAGCTTATTTAGCGTATCTTTTGGCTCCGGTTCGTTTGCGTTTATGGCCTCTTCGACCTTGTTTTTTAGCTCGCTAAATGCAAAATTTTTCTTAGGCGCCACCGGTTCAAAGAAATCTTTTTTCGCCAAACTCGGAAATTTCTCGCCCAGCTCGTCGGCCTGGGCTTGCGTTACTTCGATATTTTCCAGGCCTAAATTTAGCTTATTTGCGATCTCTATTAGCTCGTTTAGATTTTTGGCTCCCCTTAGCTCGTTTAGCGTCGTTTCGCTTGATAGCACTTTGGCTAGGCGATTTTCAAAATTTGGAAATTTGCTGATTTTCTCGCCGCCGCTAAGCATCTCCAAAATTTGCAAAAGCTGCATAAAAGTCGCGTTTTCAAACAAATTTTCCGCCGCTTCCTCGCCTAAAATTTCTTTTACGTCCGTGCTTTGGATAGGCGCTTTGATTTGCCCGTTTTGAACCGTTTGGGCGGATAAATTTACGGCTTTTGCCATCTCTTTTAGATCTTTTTCGCTTAAATTTTCGCCCTTTTTGGCGGCCGCGTCTAACACCATAGAGAGAAATGCGCCGTCTTCTTTGCCGCCTTTTTGCGCATTTTTGCTCTGTTTTTTCACTCCGCCTTTGATGCTCGCGTCAAATGATAAAATATCGTTTTGAGTTGTCTGCATAAAAACCCTTTAAATTTAACTCTCATGAGCTATGCAAGAAACGTTCCACAACGGCTTTATTATTTTTATAAGGAAAATTTGGCTAAAATCAGCACCATTTTAATAACGGAGAAAAATTTGGAAAAGATACGAAACATCGCCGTAATCGCTCACGTCGATCACGGCAAAACTACGATGGTTGACGAGCTTTTGAAACAATCGGGTACTTTTAACGAGCACCAAACCGTCGGCGAACGCGTGATGGATAGCAACGACATCGAGCGCGAGCGCGGCATCACGATCCTATCGAAAAACACCGCGATCCGCTACAAAGACACCAAAATCAACATCATCGACACCCCGGGCCACGCCGATTTTGGCGGCGAGGTAGAGCGCGTGCTAAAGATGGTAGACGGCGTTTTGTTGCTCGTGGACGCACAAGAAGGCGTAATGCCGCAGACTAAATTCGTCGTGAAAAAGGCTCTTTCGCTCGGCCTTCGTCCAATCGTCGTCGTAAATAAAATCGACAAACCAGCAGCCGATCCTGATCGCGTGATAAACGAGATTTTCGACCTTTTCGTGGCGCTTGAGGCAAACGACGAACAGCTAGAGTTTCCTGTCGTTTACGCGGCGGCTAGAAACGGCTACGCGAAGCTAAATTTGGCCGACGAAAACGTAAATATGCAACCGCTTTTCGAGACGATTTTGTCTCACGTCCCGGCTCCTAGCGGCGATATAAACAACCCTTTGCAGCTTCAAGTTTTTACGCTTGATTACGACAACTATGTCGGTAAAATCGGCATCGCTCGTATCTTTAACGGTAAAATTTCTAAAAACCAAAATGTGATGCTTGCTAAAGCCGACGGCACGAAAACGACGGGTAGGATTTCAAAACTCATCGGCTTTTTGGGTCTTGAGCGCCGCGATATAGACGAGGCGCAAGTGGGCGATATCGTGGCGATAGCGGGCTTTGAGGCGCTGGACGTCGGCGATAGCGTCGTGGATCCAAACTCTCCTATGCCGCTTGATCCGTTAAAAATCGAGGAGCCTACGCTTAGCGTCGTATTTAGCGTAAACGATAGTCCGCTAGCTGGGACCGAGGGCAAGCACGTAACATCAAACAAACTAGATGAACGTCTAGCCAGCGAGATGAAAACCAATATCGCGATGCGCTACGAAAACATCGGCGAGGGTAAATTTAAGGTTAGCGGACGCGGCGAGCTACAAATCACGATTTTGGCCGAAAATATGCGCCGCGAGGGCTTTGAGTTTTGCCTCGGACGTCCGGAAGTCATCATCAAAGAGATCGAGGGCGTGCGCTGCGAGCCGTTTGAGCTACTAGTATGCGACGTACCGGACGAGTTTAGCGGCACCGTGATCGAAAAACTCGGACGCAGAAAAGCCGAGATGGTCTCGATGAACCCTACCGGCGACGGACAGACGAGGATCGAGTTTGAGATCCCTGCGCGCGGTCTCATCGGCTTTAGAAGCCAGTTTTTGACCGATACGAAGGGCGAGGGCATCATGAACCACAGCTTCCTTGAGTTTCGTCCGCTCATCGGCAGCGTCGAGCACCGCAGTAACGGCGCTCTAGTCTCGATGGAAAACGGCGTAACGCTAGCGTATAGCCTCTGGAATCTACAAGATCGCGGCGTCCTTTTCGTCGATCCGCAAACCAAAACCTACGTGGGCATGATCATCGGCGAGCACAGCCGTCCAAACGATCTGGACGTAAACCCGATCAAAGGCAAAAACCTAACCAACGTACGCGCTAGCGGCTCTGACGACGCTATCAAGCTCGTACCGCCTAGAAAGCTAAGCCTAGAGCGCGCCCTGGAGTGGATCGAGGAGGATGAGCTAGTCGAAGTCACGCCGACAAACATACGCGTACGTAAACGCTATCTAGATCCGACTATGCGCCGCAGAATGGCAAAAACAAAAGAGTAAATTCTATAAATTTAGCCTGCAAATTTACGTTTTTTGCGGGCTAAATTTTGCTTCTAGACACTCTCTCGCACATTTTTCACCCGCTTTAAATCTGCTTAATTTTACCGTCAAATTTTAGCTTTAAATATAAGGAAAAAGTAAATTATATTACATTTTAATATAAATAAAAATAATAAATATATAAGAAATATAGTGATACAATTTCATATCAAATATTATTTTCAAGGAGCGACGATGAAGAAAATTTTACTTTTAGCGGCGATTTGCGGCAGCATTTTTGCAGAGCAAACCTACGAACTAAACGTGCCGAATATGAACTGCGGCGGCTGCGCTAAGAAAATCGAAGATGCCGCAAAAGGCGTCAAGGGCGTCACCGGAGTGAGCTTTGATCTAAAAAGCAAAGACGTAAACATCACCGCAGATAGCGGCGTGAACGTGATGGACATCGTGCAAGCAATTCAAGCCAAAAAATACAAAGTCGGTATCAAAGAATGAAAAAGCTAGCTCTAGCGCTGGTGCTTTGCGCGGCGGCATTTGCGGACAAGACTTTGGTTTACGAGATCCCAAACATGGCCTGCGTGAGCTGCTACGAGGTCATCACGCAGACGCTAAATACGCTTAAGGGCGTGAAGAAATTTGAGGTAAATTTGGAGGCTAAAACGGCCGACATCGTCGTCCAGGACGATTTTGCGGAAAATACGGTCGTAGAAGCGCTCAAAAAACAAGGCTATCAGGCGGTTTTAAAATCTGAAAAATAACGCCCGCGCGGGATAAATTTAGCTCTTAGCGCGGTTTTTGGATTTTTAGCAAAAGCGGCTTTAGAGCTTAGCAAACCTGTTTGGCGTAGTTTTCTTAAGCGGCGACTAAATTTAGGCGTTTTTTGTTTAAATTTGCGGTTTAAAGCGCGTTTAAAAACAAAGCCAAATCGCTGCGAAGATGAACCGCAAATAGCCGCCTTTTTACAAATTTTGCGGCGTAAATTTAGCCGAATTTAGCGACTTTTTAAAGCTAAAACGTAAGGCGAGTAAAATTTATCGCCGCCTAGAATGCGCGGTTTTGACGCAAACGCCCAAAACCGACGAATAAATTTAACTAAGGATAATTATGAAAAAAACGGCTAGCTTTTTGGTAGCGGTCGCAGCGTTAAATTTGCCGCTTTCGCATTCGGTAGCGAGTCGCGACGCTAATCAAGACTCTGTAAATTTAACCGCATTAAAGGCGTTAAATTTAAGTACGCTAAACGCTGCGGAGGTCATGCTAGATAAAGTCGAGGTCAGCACCGACGCCAACGCTACGAAAGAACCCGGAAAACTAACGCGCGCGGATATGGATCTGATAACGTCTAAAAATCACGGCATAACCGATCTTTTAAAAGGCAATCCAAACGTCGCCTTTAGCGCGAAAAACGCCAAAAGCGTGCGCGCGGGCGAGCTGGCTCCGCAAGATATCAGCATAAACGGCGCGAGCTACTATCAAAATAACTTTACCCTAGACGGCGCAAGCATAAATAACGACCTAGACCCTAAAAAACGCATGTGGAATAACCACAACAACATCTGGAGCGACAGCACGATAGGCTGACAGCACGATAGGCTCGCAAGCCATGAGCGTAGATACGGATCTGTTAGGTAGCGTCGAGGTGCTAGATAGCGCGGTCTCGGCTAGATACGGCGGCTTTCAAGGAGGCACCGTAAACGCTAAAACCAGAGACCCCAAAAGCGGCTTTCACGGCGTACTTAGCTACTCTTATACGGGCGGGGATTGGAGCAAAATTTATAAAGACGCCTCCGCCGAGCAAAGATACGACGACGGTGATCTGGCCGATATGAGCGACTTTAAAAAACGCAGGTATAGAGTCGGCGCAGAGGGGTATTTGACGCAGAATTTCGGCCTTTTGCTAGACTACTCGAGGCACCGCTCCGTCATAGAAAACCACTACAACAAAAAACAGATAAATCAAAATTTATACTCGTTTCCAAACGACAGGCAGACTAATGATAATCTTTTCGTAAAAGGCGTTTGGGGCGTGAGCGATAAATTTACGCTAAAGCCGAGCTTTTTGTACTCTAGGCTAGATAACTACACCTCCGCCAAGCGGTACCTAGACTCCCAGCTCACGCTAAAATACGGCGGTTACGTCGCAACTCTCGAGGCGCAGGCCGATCTTGAGGGAGTATTTTTAGAACAGACGCTTAGCTACTCCGCCTCGCAAAACAGCTGAGACTATGAGCATGATACCGAGTACTACGGCTATAAACCCTCAAACGTCAAAAACTGGGGAACCAATCCTAGCCCGAATTTCGGCTCGGGCATAGGAGGATTAAACGATTTTGAACAACGCCAAAATAAGCTAGCGTATAAATTCGACGCAAGCGTGAAGGAATTTGAAGCACTCGGCGCATCGCATCTGGTGAAATCGGGCTTTGAGATAGCTAGACAAAGCGGCAGCTACGAGATACCGCGCACCCGCGTATCCTACGGCACGCCAAAGCCTTTGATGAGCGGAACGTGCATCGCCGGCGATAAAACATGCGTCATAGACGATAGCTTCGCATCTCAAGGCGCGGTCGGTCAATATCTATCGAGAAAAACCTACTACTACGCCGTAAAAACCAAGGCCACGCAAACTAATCTTGCCTTTTATCTCGAAGACGAGATGAGGTTTGGCACGTTTAAATTTCGTCCCGGACTTCGCATCGAGCGAAACGGCGATAACAACGACGTAAATTTAGCCCCGAGGTTGCTAGCCGAATACGAATTTGCGGATAAAAATTTCATAGGCCTTGGGTTAAACCGCTACTATGGACGAAATTTTTTCGCGTACAAGATGTATAACGGCGTGTACAGGATGTATGAGACTTGCGAGAGAAGCTCATACGGCGGGGCATATACGTGCGGCGGACTGGCTAATAACCGCCGTCCTATCAGGGAGCTAAAGACGCCTTATGACGACGAATTTAGTGCGTATTATCGCGGCGACGTCGGCAACGCAAGGCTAAATCTAAAATACGTCAGACGCCAAGGCCGCGACGAAGTAGCGACGAAATACGTAAGAGAGCCGCTAACAGGCTACGGAAACGGATATTCTATATTTACCAACGAGGGGCAAAGCAAGCGTGACATCGTAACCTTAAGCGCGGCAAACATCGCTCCGATCGAAATTTGGGGCGTAAAAAACGATTTTGAAGGCTCGCTAACCTTTACGAAGCAGAGCAGGAGTTTTACGGATTACGAAGACAACGAGATGAACGACGACGTCTCGTATAACGGAAAAATCATAAAAAAAAGCGAACTGCCCGTCGTTGATTACCATGTGCCTTTTACCGCCAAATTTCGCCACTCGGCTAAATTTAGCGGCTTTAGCGTTTCAAATTTCATAAACTATACGAGCAAAACGGACGCGCTGCTAGGCGGCTGGAATAGGACTCGCGGGATGTACGTCTATGAGCGCCAAAAGCTGCCCGCATACGCGACGTGGGATATGCGTATAGGTTACGAAAGGCGGCTGTTCGGGGATTTTCGAGCGTTTGTAAATCTTGACATAAATAATCTTTTAAACAAAAAATTTATCGCCTCAAACGAGGGCAACTACTACGAGTACGGCCTTGGCCGCAACTTTTGGCTGGAAGCGGGTATGAAGTGGTGATTTGCTAGGATTTATCCCGTAATTTATCGCGCAAGACGCGGCAAAAGCGGGTTTGCGGCAAAATTTGCGAGCTTTAAAATGTTAAAGCGCTTTGGTTTAGTTTTTTATATGCGCCCTAAATTTGCGCCTTTTAGCTAGTTTTGGATTTTGCCTTACGGCGCAAAGTCGCAAAATTGCGTTTGTGCGCGGCGCAAATCCGCGCTTTTGCCCTCTAGGCTTGCTAGTAAGCGTAATTTGCCTACTTGCAGCCGGCAAAATCGGCAAAATAGCTAAATTTTGCATAGAATGCGAGCGGTAATTTCCTCGCCTAAACGCAAAACGCGCGGGACGGATTTTACGGCTCGGCGATTTTGCCGCTTAAAGCTAGTTTTGCTCTTGCAGCTTAAAACTCTGAAACCGCGATAAAATTGCGGTTCGCGCTCTTTTTGGCGTGCTTAAAAACGCTATTTTTTATCGCTGCTTAAACGGCGCTAAATTTGCGATGATTTAGCCGTTAGGTCGCGTAAAATCGCCCTCAAAAGATACGAATTTATCGCGGCAAAGGGCTATGTTGTCGGCTCAGGTGAAAATTTATAAGCTAGATTCTACCCGCCGGTAGCTGCTACCCGACAAGAGTTTGCGCCGAGTCGTTTTTGCCTACACGTATCTGCTTTGATTTTTGTTTAAAAATAAGACTCAACTCGCCCGTAACGCAAAATTCGCAAACGGTTTACCTAAAAGCGTATTTTGCGTTTTTAAGCCTAAATTTAAGCGTAAAATCGGCCGCTCGTCTTGATTTTACGGCAATTAGCCCTTTTATCCGAGATTTGCTCGCAAAGCGGCTTTTGCAAAGACAAGCGAAATTTAGCATTTTGGTAGCAAACCCCGAGCGACCTAGCATCTAGCGCGGCAAAAACGAGTATAATTTTCCGGTTTTAGCGGTTTTTTGATATAATCAAAACAAAAGTTAAATCAAAGGAGTAAAATGTACATCGTCCTAGGCATCATCGCCGTTCTCGCGCTCATCGTCATCTCGGTCTACAACTCGCTAGTCGGCAAGCGCAACCAGGTCTCAAACATCAGATCGGGCGTTGATACGCAGCTAAAAAGGCGCTTTGACCTCATCCCAAACCTCGTCGCCACCGTCAAGCAGTACATCACGCACGAGCGCGAGCTGCTAGAAAACATCTCCGCGCTTAGAAGCGGCATCCAAAAGGCCGCGGGCGACGAGCAGAGATTTGCGCTAAACGGCGAGCTGTCAAACCTCATCTCAAAGCTCAACGTCGTCGTCGAGAACTACCCCGAGCTCAAAGCCAACGAAAACGTCATGCACCTGCAAAAGACGCTAAACGAGGTCGAGGAGCAGATCTCCGCCGCGCGCCGCGCCTACAACGCCGCCGTGACTGATTATAACAACGCCGTGGAGATGTTTCCGTCAAACATCGTCGCTAGCTGGGCGAGGTTTAATAAGGCGGCATTTTTCGAGGTGCCTAAGGGTCAAGACGATCCGCACGACGTGCACGAGCTTTTTAATCGCTAAATTTGCGCTCGTTTAGTCAAATTTGACGTTAAATTTGAGTG
The DNA here is from genome assembly GCA_963519915.1 of uncultured Campylobacter sp. GTDB lineage: Bacteria > Campylobacterota > Campylobacteria > Campylobacterales > Campylobacteraceae > Campylobacter_A. Next base: position 11,450 of record CAUQPE010000001.1, read on the forward strand.
CTTTAACTGCGCTCCTAAAATACAAGCGGGCTTCGTCGGCTCGTCAAATTTGAGCGCAAAAGCGGCGCGGGTGGCAAATTTGATCCAAATTTGAAGCACCGTCGCCCGCAAACGGCGAGCATAAATTTAAGCGGTTAAAACGCAAATTTAAAGACGAAAGCCCGTAAAATAGCCAATTTTATAAAAACGGCGTTAGATTAAAAATAGGAGCAAAAATGGACGATCTGGTCTTGCTAGAGCTTGAGCGGCAAAAGGTTTTGCGCTCGCTTTTTAGGCTAAAGCTTACCTGCGTCTTTGTAGCCGCAGCGCTTGCTTGGCTACTTTATCTAGCCGCGCAAAACGCCGCCCTTAGCGCGGGTGCGTTTGTGGTCTGCGGGGCTGCGATGTACTATTTTTTCGAGAGTATTTTCACGGATAGCTTTACCTTTAAATTTAAGCGAAAAGTCGTGAGGAGCATCGTGGAGGACTGTGGTCTCACGTATTATCCGGGCGAGTGCGTAGAGAGCGATTATCTTTATATGATTTACGATTTTGACATCGATAAATACTCGGGCAACGACCTGATTTTCGGGCAGATAGAGGGCGTGCGGGTCAAATTTAGCGACGTAGAGGCGACAAGTATCAAAGAGGATTTGCACGGAAACGAGACGCACAGGGTGCTTTTTGTGGGGATTTTGTTCGTCGCGGATTTTCCTAAACGGCTAAAGGGCGTCACTCAAATTTGCAGCGGTATGGATGATTTTAGGGACTACGGCGGCAAGCGCGCGAGGATGGACGACGTGGAGTTTGAGCAGCTATTTCGCGTCTATACGACCGATCAGATCGAGGCTAGATACGCGCTCACGCCTAGCCTGATGGAAAATTTAAAGCTGCTAAAAACGAGATTTCACCGCCCTATAAACATCGTGCTGACCGGGGATAAGATCTGCATGGCGATCCGCACGGGGCGCGATAACTTCGAACCCGATCTGCGCCGTCCGCTCGTGGGCAAGGGTGCGAATAGATTTTACAAAGACGAGATTGGCGGCTTTTTGCGTATCGTCGAGGAGCTGCGGCTAAACCGTAAAATTTGGCTGGATTAGAGGCTTTGGCGTCAAATTTGACGGGCGGCATAACCCGCACACTAAAAACCCAAACAAGCGGACGAGACGGAAATCATCGAGTGTGGCGGTAAAACAAAAAAGGAGAGTTGGTGAAGGGCGTAGCGATAAACGAAACGACGATAATCGGCGATGACGGGAAATACTATAAATTTAGCTTTGAAGACGTGCGCTCGGGGCAACCTAGCGGCGGCGAGCGAGCGGCATTTCGGCCTGACGGGGCGTTTGCGAGAGATGTATTTGTGATCGCAGACGAGGGCGAAAAGCGCGCGACGAAAGACGTCAGAAGCGAGGAGACGAAGGCTACGCTAAAAGAGGGCGCGGCGTTTGATCGGGCTAGGATACTGGGTATCGCATCGGGTATCGTACCGGCCGTGATCAAGATCTATGCATACTTTATCGCTAGCTACGGGGGACTGGCGCTGCAGATGGCGGACAATCTCGCCGTCATAGCAGCCGCACTGCTAACCTACGCGGCGCTAGGCGGAGTCGCCGGGCTCGCTCACAGCGATGATCTACACGTAAACTACGGCAAGGCGATGATCGTGATGTTCGTCGCTCACGTCACGGCGACGCTGGCATCCTATATGGCGGATGCGGCCCATCCGCTCGCTAAGCTAGTGGCTATCATCGCGCTACTACTGCTGGGCTACGTCGCATTCGTGTGGGGCAAGGTCTTTTTCGAGCTTGCAAGGCTAACTAGAAACGGGCTTTTTCGCGTCTATGTTTGCACGTTTTTTGCAGGCGAGCTACTGTGGGCGAGCGGTGTTTTAGCGGTATTTGGTTTCTTTTTGCTCGTGGCTTCGTTTTTCATCTATATCGCGGCTTGGGTAAAAACGGACAAGGTCGGAGAGGCAAAGGACGCGGGGCTTTTTATGTATTAAATTTGACTCGGCTTGGGTTTTAAATTTATCCAAATTTGAGTTAATTCGCAAGGCGAAAGCCAAACGGATAAACCGGCCTATATCCGGCGATTTACCGAAAACTAAATTTTAAACCGAGCGGGCTTGGGAGCTAGCCCAAGCTGCCTCCGCCAACCAGTGCCCGAGTCACCGCTACTAAGACCGATAAGCTCGCACAGTCGGTATCGTCAAAACTCGGGGACTTGTCGCAGTCCGTTACCGCAACCTCTCTAGCGCTCTTTTGGCGTATTCGTTACCGCCCGCCGCTCCGCGTTTATAGAACTCTATGGCCTTGTCCATGTCCCTTGCGACGCCGTAGCTGTTCTCGTAGCATATAGCTAGATCGGTTAGAGCGTGCGGGTCGTCGTCGGCAACGGCTTTTTGGATGTAGACGAGCGCTTTTTTATAGTCTTTTTTAAAATGTATCCCGTTTAGATACATATTTCCCAGCATTGCGTCCGCACCCGTGTCGCCTAGTTTGCTTACCTTTTCAAAGGTCTGCGCGGCTAGCTTGTAGTCCGTCATGCGGTAGTAGATCCGCGCCATATTAGAGTGGGCGAGCGAATCGTTTAGTCCCATGGCTTTTTTATACCATTTTACGCCTTCGCCGATATTAGACATCCTTACCTCGTATAGGTAGCCTACGAGCGCGACGGCTCTGGCGTCGCCGCTATCGGCTTTAGGTTTGATAAAGGCCAGTGCTTCTTTATATTTTCCGTTATCGTCTAGCGCTATAAATTTATCGTAATCCTCGTTAGAGAGCCCAAACGCCGCAGTGATCGCAAACGCGCATAATGTTATTACCGTCTTTTTCATCTTAGTTCTCCAGTACTAGCAGGTCTTTAAATTTATGCTTGACGCTCCTTATCGCGTCGCCGTCCTCGGTGTAATCCGTAATATAGCCGTCTTTGTCGGTGGTAAAGTAGACAAAGCCGTAGGTGCTGTAGTTGACGCCTGTTACGCTGCAACCCCAAAAGTTGCACGATCTATTAACCGATAGCACTTCGCGCGGTTCGTGTTGCATATAAAATTTGTTTGAAAGCATACCTATCTCGATATGCGACCAGCCGCCGGAGTACCTTTCCATATCTAGGATATGGCGGCCTTTTAGCTGAGTTAGTTCTTTGTTTTCTAGAAATATATTAGAGGGGCCGATGCCGTACGTAGTACATCCGCCTAGCAGGAAGGCGCATAAAAGCGGTAGGAAAATTTTTCGCATTTTTTGATCTCCTTTGTTTTCTTGCGGCTGATTTTATCTAAAGGGGCAGTGCAAGTCAATATTTTGGGGTCGGGGTTAAATTTGGAGCTTTAAATTTGACGCCGAATTTGATCTATGTTGCGTCAAATTTGGCACTGTTTTGGGGTAAGGCGGCGGTCAAATTTGCTTGCAGCTTTAACTACGCCGCTAAATTTAGCGTGAGGAGGGCAATCGCCGCCGTTAGCTAAACCGTTTAGTCCGCCAGCCCCTCTTGGCCGCATTTTGCAATGAGCGCGTCAAATTCATCTTTGCTAAACGCGCTCACGACGATATTTTTAGCGTCGATAAATTCGTATTTATCTTTCGGCAAATTTTGGATGAAACTCTCATATTTCAGCGTCGCTAGGATTTCGTATTTTTCCTCATCGTCGCCCTCTCCGCCAAATATCGCGATCTTCCACCGCGCGACTTTCTCATCGCCTAGCATTTGCAAATTTTTATACTCCACGCTAGGTTCATACGGCAGCACGGTAACGACGTCTTGCGACAGGACGTAATCTCCGCTGATCTCGCCGTTATCGTTCCTGCGATAAAACATCTGATTTGCAAAATACGCATCCAAATTTTGGATATCGGTTACAAATTTGCCAAATTCGTCCGCTGGATCCTTCGCGCCTAGTATGCGAGCTATGATCTTTTTATCAAACGACACTTCGTTTCTTATGCCGTAAATAGTGCTGATTTGCGCCTCTTTTTGCAAATTTTGCTCTATCGCCTCTAGCCCCGCGCGTATGTTGTGCTCATAGTTAAAGCTTTCGATATTTTGCGCGCTAAATTTCTCGCCGTCCTCGCTCACGATTTCGCCGTCCATTTTTATGGCTAGGTTTTTTAGGTACTCTAGCGCGATTTTCCAGTCCGTGCGGGTACTTGGCGTACCGATGCGGACGTTGTAGGCGCCGTCCTCGTATCCGATCTCAAAGCCGCGTCCGCTAAGCCCGTCCGTGCCGGCGACGAGGCAATCAAACTCGTCAAGCTTTGCACCGTAAAAGCCATCGGCGTCAAACTCCTCGTCGTCTTCATTGGCGTTAAACTGCGATAAATTCGGCACCAGTCGCAGCGCCTCCTCCACGCTCATCACGGGCGCAAGCCCGACTAGAAACTTCTTTTTATTTTTGACGAAAAACGTGATGCTCATTTTTGATCCTTTGGGGTTAAATTTGACTTTTGAGGCGTTTTGGCGGAGTCAAATTTGAGCGCAAATTTACCGCGTCAAATTTGCCGCCGTCCAAATAAACAAGTAAAATCCGGGCGCAAATTTAAGCATACGTGCCCAAATTTAGCTCACTCGTCCTTTTTCTCATCATCTTTGTTGCCGATCTTTTCTTTGGCGGTTTTTATGAGATTTTCGGCGGATTTGTAGAGCTTCTCGCCTAGTTTTTTTGATTTTGCTTTGAGATTTTCACCGATCTCGCTCGCATTTATCGCGCTTAGCTTTTCCTGCGTTCGTTTTTCAAAGTCGCCGATATCTTTTTTGAGCACTTCTAGGCGTTCTTTGGCGTTAAAATTTTCTTTAAATTTATCGCCGGCTTGAGTTACTTCGCGCTTTAACTCCTCAAATTTAGCTCCCGCAAGGCTCGCGAATTTATCGATATTTTCGTTAAATTTTAGCTCTTCTAGCTGAAGCTCGATCTGGCGGGAAACGTCGTTTTGCAGGCGCTTAAATTTGGCGAAGTAGCTATCGACGGACTCGTCTAGGATTTCGTTTATCACGGCAGCAGACGGCTCCTCTGAGCGCGCCATATCGCGCAGCATCGCTACGAATCTCTCCTCAAGCCTTATAAATTCTTTAGCTTCGCCTAGCAGCGTCTGACCGTCCGGGGCAAATTTGATCTCCTCGATAAACTTCTCCGTCCTCTTGCCAAGCGCTTCTCTTACGCCGCCGATCGCGCCGCTGATTAGCTCTTTGGCAAAGGCCTGATCGATGCCCGCTATCTCGCTCGCCGCCTCGCAGACCGTTCTTGCGATATCCAGGATGCGCTCTTTGCTCGCTTCGCCCTCGTTTATCGCGCTAAGCACGACGTTTTTTGCGATTTGCTCCACCGTATCTTTCACGTCGTCGCCCTTTTCGATCGCGGTTAGAAACGCCGCTTCGGTAGTTTCTTTTAGGATACCCAGCATTTGCAGCTCGCAGAGCATTTTTTCGTCTATCGCGGTTAAAATTTCGTCCTTATCCGCCAGGTCGCTGTTTTTGATGAAATTTTCCATATTTTCAAGCAGCTCGCGAACGTCGTTTTTGATCTCGTCTTTTTGCGCGTAAATTTGCCGCTCGATCTGCTCTTTTTCGTAGATTAGGCGGTGGATATACTGCTCTTTTGCTTCGCTGAGCGCGTCGCCGGCGCTTTGGATGAGGTTGGCGACGTTTTGACGGTTTAGCAGATCCTCGCCTTTTAGCGCCCCGCAAATTTGCTCAAATTCTTTAGCTAGAGCCGCGTTTGCGTCGCCGCTTTTTGCGCTTTTGATGCTTTTTCTAAACTCGCTTAGCGCAAATTCTCTAATCAAAACGGAAATTTGCGGGTCGTTTTTGTTCTCTTTTATGGTTTGGATGAAGACTAAATTTTGCATGAAAGTCCTTATAGTACGTATTTGCAAACGCGTTTTAGCGCGGAAAAAATTTCTAATCGTTCCTCGTTAGAATTAACCAAAACGCTTAGATTGTAGCTTTTGTATTTGCCCTCTTTGCTCGATTTTGACGGCGTTATCTTGTGTTGTCTTTCGCCTACGACGCCCTGCGCGATAGCTTCGGCATTTTCGTTTTCAAGCACGATGATTTTGTATTCCCAAAAATTTGGGTACGAGATTTCGGGTTCTTTATTTAGATCGCACGTAGTCGCCACTTTTTCCTCCACTCTTACTTTCTAGCGCGATATCTGTTATCTGCATGGTTTTATCTATCGCTTTTATCATATCGTAGATCGTTAGAAGACCGACGCTAACGCCTGTTAGCGCCTCCATCTCGACACCTGTTTTGCCGTCTATCTTGACGCTAACGGTTAGCTTGTAGGCGCAGATTTCGGTTAGCTCCTCGATGTCACAGTTTATGCCGCCAATTAGCAGCGGATGGCACATCGGGATGAGTTCGCTCGTCTTTTTCGCGCCCATTATCGCGCCTACGACGGCGGTTTGCAGGACGGGGCCCTTTTTGCCCGTGTTGTTTTTGATCGCGTCAAAGGCTTCGCGCGACATTTTTATGATGCCGCTTGCTACGGCTATGCGCGTAGTTACACCCTTGTCGCTTACGTCGACCATTTTGGGGCGGTTGTTTTCGTCTATGTGAGTTAGCATTTTCGTCCTTTCGCCTGATACGCCAAAATTGCTTAAATTTGAGCTAGGCGGAGTAAATTTATGAGAAGGATTATAACTAAAAAAGCTTAATGAATAAGACAAAAACGCCTCGGCAGGGGGAGCCGAGGCGCCGTTACAAAAAGGAGGTTTTCTTGTCGGACGCCGAAATCATACCAAAAAGGTCTAAATTTTATCCCAATTTTTCGTAAATATATTATTCCCTACTTTTCGCGTAGGCCAGAGCGCCTGATTTTAGGCGTTTTAGCCCCTCTAGCACGCGCGATCTTTGCGTGGCGATATTGAGGCGAAGGAAGCACTTCTCAGCGCCTCTGTACGCGTTGCCGTCGTTTAGCCAAAGGCCCGCTTTTTGGCGTAAGAATTTATGAAAATCGCTCGCGTCGTCGCAAATTTCGCGGCAGTCAAGCCAGAGCAGATACGTGGCGTCCTGCTCCACAAGCCTGATCTGCGGCAGTTCGTTTTGCAAAAACTCGCTTACGATTTTGCGGTTTTGCTCTACATATTCGCGCATCTGCTCGAGCCACGCTTCGCCTCGCTCAAACGCCGCGATCGCCGCGATACAAGAAAACGCATTACCCTCGCCGACCTCGTCGTCGTTGATAGCCTTTGCCATTTTGGCGCGCAGTTTTGGGTTTGGCACTAAGGCGGCGGAGCTTTGCAAGCCTGCGATGTTAAAGGCTTTAGTCGGCGAAACGCAGGTGATCGAGATGTTTTTGCAAGTTTCGCTCGCGCGGATAAACGGCACGTAGTTTTTGCCGGGGCTCGTGATGTCGCAGTGGATCTCGTCTGAGATCACCAAAACGCCGTATTTAGCGCATAGTTCGCCGATTTTAGCTAGCTTTTCCTCGCTCCAAATTTTACCGACTGGATTGTGCGGGTTGCAAAGGATAAACATCGTCGTTAGCGGGTCGGCGAGCTTTTCTTCGAGATCGGTAAAGTCTATATCGTAGCCGCGCCCGTCGTAGGCTAGCTCGTTTGTGAGCGCGATCCTACCGTTGTTTTCGATACTGCGGTAAAAGACGTGATAGACGGGGCTTTGGATCACGATTTTATCGCCCACGCTCGTAAATTTGCGCACGGCGGAGCTGATGATCGGTATCACACCCGTGCAAAAAATCAGCCAGCTCGGGTCAAATTTGACGTCGTGGCGCCTGCTCCACCACGAGCAAATGGCCTCGCTCCACTCCTGCGGCACGTACGAATAGCCAAAAACCCCGTTATCCAGCCGTTTTTGTAATGCCTCTAAAATCTCGGGCGCGACCTTAAAATCCATATCCGCCACCCACATAGGCAGCTCATCGCCACTTGTTTTCCACTTTGACGAATACGTCCCGCCTCGATCCACCAGCGCATCAAAATCGTATTTCATTTGCTCTCCTTGCGTGATTTTTTGCGGATATTTTAGCGAATTTGACGGGTAAAATTTGAAATTTCGCCGCATTTTTGCATAAAACCGATTTTTAATGCGAGATTTTTTATAATTACGTCTAAAATTTACTAAATTTAAGGACAAAAATGCTCACGATAACCTCACGTTTGCCAAGCGCAAATCTAAAAATATCAAAAGCGTTGCCACAGCTCATCCAAGGCTACATATACCGATATTTGCCAAGCACCGAGCACGAAGGATATAAGCACGAACCCAGCGGCAAAATTTTTAAACGAACGAATTTTGATTTTCGCTTAAATGGCGCAAATTTGCGGATTAGATTTACCTCATATGAGCCGGAATTTGAAAAAATAATCGCGCTTGCCGTGCTAAAAGACGGGTTAAGCTTGGGCGAGCTTTGCCTGTGCGATACGGCGGTGGCGGTTAGCGAACACAGAACTACGCAAAGCGAAGCGGTGCTGCAAGGCTGCGTAGCATGCGCGATAGGCGGGCTTTTGGGGCATAAAATTTATCTGCAACCGCAAGACTCCAGGCATCTTGAGATGATGAAAACAAACGCTTTGCAAAGATTCGAAACCCTTGCCGGACGCAGATACGACGGAGAATTTGAGCTAAATTTGCTCTGGCAAAATTTGCAAAATCCATTTAATTTTTATTATGGCAACAACCGCTCGCCAGTTCAGGCTTGGCAAGCAAAATGGAAAATTTGCGCACAGCCAGAGCTTATAAATTTGATCCTTGATGCCGGCGTCGGAAGCGGATGTATGAACTGTGGAGCGGGGTTTGTGGAGGTGGTGGAAGAAAAGCAAGTTAAGTAAAATATAAATTTAAAAGCCTATAAGGAGAACAAGTAATACTTGCTTTTCAAAGAGTATTTTATAAAAACATACTCAAAAAATCAAGTAAAATCTATGTAAATTATAATAACTTGACATAAAAGATCGCTTGCAGTATAATTATGCCAACTTAATTTAGGGGAATCTCTTGGGCGATATAGTTAAAATTTTCGCCGACATAGGCGAAATATACCAAAAAGACGAAAAGCGTCTCAAAAACGAAGCCTACAAATACGACGCAATCAAAGCGTATCTCTGTGATATAGAAACCAAGCGAATAGAACCGAATTTAAACATAAGCAAAGACGATCTGATAATATGTAGATTTGGCATCGGGGCAAATTCCGGTAATCTTTTTCCAAATTCTCAATTTTTATCCAAAGAAGTAAATAAAGACGAAGCTAAATTTATAAAAAGCCTTTTGAGATCGGTTTCAAATTTGCTCTCGTTTTTTGAGCCGAGCGACATAGAAAAAGACGCTATTTTGTCTATGTTACCCAGTATAAATGAAGGATATTTTGCCGATATTATAGATGAGATCAAAGGCCTTGATGAGATAAAAAAGGAAAAAGGCAAAAAAGTCGCTACTTTTTTCTCGCTCTCATACAAGGGCAAGCCCGTTTCTGCCTATTTTAAGCAAGTTTTTGAAAATCATATCAGCGTAAAAGAACAAAAATCGTCCTATGGATACGATATTTTAACAAATGAAAAAGGTATCGGCGGTGATGCAAATTTGGCATTTTGTTCGGTAAATGAGATGCCCGCCAATATGCAATTTGTTAAATCAAAACTCCTGCCGCTAAGCACCATTAGCGCAAAAAAGGTAGAAAACGGCTTTAAAGCGATAAAAGATAAGCTATCGCATAATTTTTACGGTATGAAAATGGCGATTTTGCCGACGATTTTAGATAGTTCGGTAAATTTAGAAGAGATTGTAAAAATACTTGAAGAAACTTCAAAGAGCGATATGAAAAGTATTGAAATCGCCGAAGAAGTTATAAAATTTAGCATAAACGATTATCTTGAAATAGCCGCTAAAAAGCAGGAAAATTTACCCGTTTTAAATACGATTTTATTTTATACGCAAAGTAACGCCGCTATCGATTTAAAGCTTGCGATAGACGATGTTTTGCCCTCTTTTATCTCTCATATTTCAAATTTAATGGGCAGCTTTAACATAAAAGCCTTCTATGAAAAAAACAGTGGAACCGAAGAGACGATTTATCTGCAAAATTTGTTTGAAGACGGGCTAAGCGTGATGAGTTTTTTACTGTCGCGAAATAAATTTGATTTAGAGATTATGATAGAAAGATATAGCGATTTGATTTATTACGGTAGCGTCAATAAAAGTTATGCAAAAAAATTAGAATGGAGCAAATATTTTAACGATTTTTATAAAGAAAGAACGTTTGAGAATATTGCAAAATATCAAAATTTTTTTAATGAAATCGATGTCTTAAATAAAAAACTAGTGTTTCAAAAGGAGTGTGACTTGGAAAATTTAACCGATAAAAAGGAAATGATTAAAGAGCTAATCAAAAATAGCGAGTTTTTAAATCAAGATAGCGCGCTCATTAGCGCTTATTTGCTCGGTATGCTAAGCGCAGCCCTGATAAACTGGCAGTTTGCCGTTAACGGCGGCGTATCGTTTAGCAACTGGCTTGATAACTGCGGCTCAATAAGCAGGGAAAATTTGGAGCGAATTTGGACTAAGTGCGACGAGATGATTAGAAAGCTTAAGGCGGCTTCTGGCAAACCGAATTCTAACGTTGAAAATATAAAAGAGTGCTTGATTGAAATTTTACCGCAAGTCTTTTCTAAAGAAGGAAAAATAGTAAAAAGCTCGCATACCACGCTCGCTTTTGCTATGGGCGGAAGCGATTATCGCAAATTTCTAAAAGATAAAACGAAATAAGCAAGGAGAATGAGATGCAGAAAAAAGAGATACTTTTTTTATGGGACGGAGAAAACTGGAATCCAAACGGCGATATGCTAAAGGATAACGCTCCAAGATGCGATGATGAAACCGGCATAGCCGAGGTAACGGACGTGCGCATAAAAAGAACTATTAGAGACGAGATTATAAAAAAAGATGAGGCGTCGATTTTTATAAAGGAGTATAGGGTAGAGGATGCCCTGTTGGACGCTAAAACGGCGATCAGACAAAGCATAAATATAAAGCAAAGTAAAAGCGAACTACAAAAAGAAATTCTCTCTAAATTTATCGATATTCGCGCATTCGGCGGCGTATTGCCGATTTCGGATAAAGACGAGATGAAGCAGGATAAAGAGATAAAAACCGCAGGAGTTCAGTTTACTGGACCGGTGCAGTTTAGATTAAGCAAATCCCTAAACAAGGTCGAAATAGAGCACGTAAGAGGAACCGGTGCTTTTGCTAGCGATTACGATCCAAACGATCCCAAAAAACAAAAGGATCAAGCGACTTTTAGAGAGGAAAAATTTTTAAAATACGCTATTTTTGCTACTTACGGCATTATCGATAATTATAATGCGGCAAAAACGGGCTTTAATGAAGCCGATGAAGCTAAAATTTTAAAAGCTTTGTGGCATGGCACTAAAAACCTAACGACTCGCTCCAAAATCGGTCAGACTCCGAGGTTTATGCTAATTATCACGTACAAAGACGATACGTTTGCGGGCGATCTAAACAATAGCATAAGCCTAAAAAGCGAAAAAGAAGATAGAGCGATAAGAAGTATCAACGAATACGCTATCGACTTTACGAATTTAAAAAATAAACTCGCAAGATATGCTGCAAATATAGAAAAAATAGAGTATATGAGCGATTATGATTTTGAAGGGATAAACAAAGCAAATTTTGATAGTAGCTGGAAAAAGATAGAGGCGTAAAATGAGCATTATTGCTTTTAGATTGTTCGGCGATTACGCTCATTTTTCGCATCCGGCGACGATTTATTCTAGCTTAACCTATCCGGTACCGCCAAAGACCGCTATAATGGGCTTTTTAGGCGCCGTTATAGGCGAAGAAGAGTATTTTAGGTTATCCGGTATCAAATACAGCGTAAAAATAGATAGGCAAATTTTAAAAAAGAGTTTTGTTTTTAACGGCATAAAATTTGCCCTCTCAAGCAATATGCATATAGAGGAAGGCTATCAAAACGCCAAGGAGAAAAAGCAGTTTTACAGAGAGCTCATCTGCTCGCCGTCTTATGTCGTATTTTTAAATTTAGAAAATTTAGAGCAAAGCTACCGGGATAAGATAATTTCAAATTTAAAAGAGCACAAAACCGCCTTTACACCGTATCTTGGGATAAATTTTTGCATAGCCGATTTTAGCTGGATAGATATAAAAATATGTGAAAAAATATCGCAAGATGAAAGCTTTATAAATACATTTACGCTTATGGACGATTTTATTTTTAACGGTATTAATGAAAATGCGAAATTAACTACGGCTAGAATGCCTTGCGACTGCGAAAATGGACGAATTTTTAAAGATTTTAAAGACTTTGTAATGGAAATAAACGGCAAAGAAGCTATCAAATCTAAAAATCGCGGAAATATATACCGGATAAACGATGAAAGAGTCTATTTTATTTGACGAGTTTTGGTCTCATCCAAATAAACTTTTAGAAAATCATATAAAAAATATGATCTCTGCTGGCGATGAAGAGCTAGATAAGCAGGTAAAACTCTATCACGACATCGCAAAACTAAAAAATAATTTTCAAATTTACATCAGAGACACCTCAAACGACAAGCTGGATAAAAACCACTCACTCCTGTCGGCATATTTTTTCTTGCTAAACTCAAAATTTAATGAAATACCGACTTTATTTGGCTTTCTTGCTATCGTTTCGCACCACGGCGACGTATTAAATTTAGATAGATTAGTGCGCGAAGATAACAAATTCTTGGGTGATAATTTTGAAAATTCAAAAGAGCTAAAATACTGGAACGAAGTGGCCGACGCCGCAAAAAATATCGAGATTTATTCTAGATTATCCACCAGCAAAGACGAGTTTTTAAAGAAAGCTACAAGCCTTCAAATTTTTTCTTTCCGATTAACCTATCGCAATTTTACGTATAAAGATTTCATAGATTTCAAAAGCCTATATTCAAATTTGGTTTATAGCGATAAATTTGAGGCTATCTTTAGCATGCCAAAACAGGAAACTAAAAATATACCGATAGATGTTTTAGAGGGCGATATCCAAAGTTTACCACCAAATAAAAAGCGAGATGAGTTTAGAAAATTTGTTTTAAACAACTTTGACGAAAATTACAAACTTTTTACTTTGACTGCGCCGACCGGCTACGGCAAGACCTTGACCGCTCTAAATTTTACCTTGAAATTTAATAAATCTCGCATAATTTATGCGCTTCCTTTCACTTCGATAATCGATCAAATCTACGATATTATCGCGAAAATTTATAAAAATAGCGATATTTCTGTTAGCAAAGCTCACCACAAAACGATGATAGATGAAGAAAATCTAACCGAGGAGGATAGGTATTCTAAGATCAAATTTTTGATGGAATCTTTTAGTGGCGAGATAAACGTAACTACGCTTTATCAGCTGATATTCTCGCTATTTGGCAATAAAAACAAAGACAACGTCAAATTTAATCAGCTCAAAAATAGCGTCGTTATCATCGATGAGGCGCAAGCGATCCCATATAATTTTAGAAAAGATTTTATCCTGCTTTGCGAGATCATCTCGCAGCGGCTCGGCACTATTTTTATATTTATGTCGGCGACGATGCCGGTTATTAAAAGCGAAAATTTTAAAGAAATTTCAAATTTGGATTATTTTTCAAAGCAGGATAGATACGTCATAAAATGGCTTGATATAAGCGGCGAAGAGGGGCTTTTGGAGAAAATTTGCGGAACCGCAAGGGATAAAAATACCCTCGTCGTCGTAAATACGATCAAAAAAGCACAGGAGCTATTCGTAAAACTAAGAGATAAATTTAGCTGTTTTTGCCTAAACGGATATATGTACGACGAGCATAAACGCGCCACTATCGAGACGATAAAGCGCGCAATAAATACAAATAAAGATAATCCGCTTGCGAGTAAAATTTTACTAATTTCCACGCAGTCTATCGAGGCTGGAGTGGATCTTGATTTTGACGTGGGATTTCGCGAAGTCTCGCCCATTAGCTCGATCATACAGACCGCGGGGCGCGTAAATAGGCATTTTGGAGAAATTTGCGGAGAGCTATACGTCTTTCCTGAAATAAGCAAATTTACAAATTTAATTTACGGCGATCTATATAAAGTAAGCGGAACTATTTTGGAGGATTTTAGGCAAAGAGAGGTGCGAGAGAGCGAAATTTTAGAAATTTCAAATTCATTTTTTCAAAAAGTTAGCGCTCAGCTGGAAAAAGATACGGATGAAAGCGATATAGGAAAGAGAATAAAAAAGCTTGAGTTTGAGGGCATTAACGAGGATGTCAAAAAGGTTATGGATGATAACTGCAAACAAACGCTAATAATCGAAGCAAAAGAAAATTTCATTAAGGATTTTGAAGCTGAAATTTTTGAAATTAAAAATAGTCCGAATGACGAATTTACCATACGAGATATTTTAAAAAACCAGATCAGAAAGTTGTCGAAATTTAGCATAAACGTAACGTTTAAAGATAAAGAGAAATTATTACCGAATTTAAGGCAAATACGCGGGCTAAAAGATATGTTTTATCTGCCGTTTGGCTCGTCTTATTTTTATAGCGTGGATTACGGGCTCAAAAAAGATACGAATTTGGATATCGAGGACGAGGTATTTGACTAATGTTTTGCAAAGACCAAATCACTGGTACGCTTGTGAATTATTACGTCACCTGCAAGCGCGAGGCGTGGCTTTATGCGCACCATATCCACGCAGATCAAGAGGATGAAAACGTGCTGATGGGCAAGGCGCTGGCGGACATCAAAGAGAGAGATTTGCAGGAGTTTGCATTTTCAAATTTGAAATTTGACAAACTTTCCAAGCAGCGCGGACATTATCTCATCACTGAATACAAAAAGAGTCTAAAAAACGAGCTTGCGGGCAAGATGCAGCTACTTTTTTACATCTATCTTTTAAAAACGGGCTTAAATTTAAAAGAGGTAAAAGGCAAACTAATCAGCGGTAAAAAGGTGATTTTGGTGGATGATAGCAGCGAAAATTTCGCTCTAATCAAGCAAATTTTAAGCGAGATAACGACTCTCGTAAATCTAGAGCGACCGCCGAAATTTACGCAGGGTAAATTTTGCGCAAACTGCGCTTATAGCGGGTATTGCGTGAGCTAAAATTTAGAAAAATGTATGTGATTTTATTTTACGATATCGCCGGCGCCGAGCAAAAAGAGAAAAACAACGCAAACCGCATCAGAAAGGCGGTCGAGAAGTTTTTGCCGCGCGTGCAGTTTTCCGTTTTTGAAGGAGAAATTCGCGAGAGCGATTTTAAAAAACTAACCGCAATTTTGCAAAAAGAGTGCGTTACGCAGCTTGATTCTATCGTGATTTACACGTTTAATTCACTGAAGTATTCCAAGCGTATCGTAATCGGACAGGACAAAAGCGGCGCGCTGTTTAGTTAAATTTGCTCGCGTAAATTTGCCGAATTTGACGGCGCTTGAAATCCCGGCTAAATTTAAGGAAAAAAGATGCAAAAAAGCGACAGGACGCATTTTATTTTGAGTGCAGGCAGGCTTCGTAGGCAAGATAACAATATCTATTTTGACAAATTTGACGATACGGGCGCGGTCGTCGCTAGTAAAATTTTGCCGATAAACGCGATCGATGAAATTTACGTGCTGGCAAAAGTGCAGATCGACACCTACACTATGGCGTTTCTGGCGGACAACAACGTCCTTTTGCACGTTTTTAGCTCATATCAGAGCTTTCGCGGCAACTTTTATCCAAACACCTCAAACTCGGTCAATAAAAGCGGCTTTGTGCTACTAAATCAGGTTCGCGCCTTTGACGACCCCATTAAGCGCGTCTACATTGCCCGCGAGATCACTCGCGCGCACATCCTAAATGACGCGGCAAACTGCAAAAGACACGGCGTAAAATTTGACGTCTCGCCACATATAGAGGCGCTAAACGCCGCCGCGGAGGTGCCTGTGATAATGGCGGTGGAAGGGGCGTTTCAAAAGCTCTACTACGAAAAGTGGAACGAGATAATCGCGGATCAAAAAAGTTTTAAATTTACCGTCCGCTCCAAGCGCCCGCCCGCCGATAAAATCAACAGCTTCATAAGCTACGTAAATACGCGCATTTATAACGTCTGCCTCAGCGAAATTTACAAAACCGAGCTTGATCCGCGCATCGGCTTTTTGCACGAGCCAAACTACCGCGCGCTGAGCCTGCACCTCGATCTTGCCGAGATTTTTAAGCCGATTTTGGGCGATACGCTGATTTTTAGCATGCTAAATAAAAAGGAGATCACCGCAAAGGACTTTCAAATGGACGCGGGACGGATAAAATTTAGCAACGACGCCGTGCAAAAGATAGAGCTAAAAATGATCGGCAGACTTGGCGAAACGGTTTCGCTTGGCGGGCAAAATCTCACATGGCGGCAGGTGATCCGCCGCGAGGCTAACCAGATCAAGAAATGTATCTGCGAAGATGCGCCTTATGAGGGGTTTAGGTGGGGATAAATTTGATATTTTGTCAGCGGGGGCGTCATTTTAAAGTCAAATTTGACTTTTGCACCCTTGCTACGGTGTTTGTTTTACGTCGAAATGGTGTTTGCGATTTTGCTTTGGATGTTTGTGGTAAAATACAAAATGCGCCCAACTTATAAAATTTGCTTTTGTCGTTGCGGGCGGATTGGGGTTGTTGAGTTGCCTTATCGCAGCGGGCTATTTGGTTTCTATGCGTCATTTTTAAAATCTAAATCATCTCGATGAAGCTTTTTCTAAGATTTTAAAAATAACGAAATTTAGGGTATTTTGTATCGATACTATTTTGCTTTTTATGCAAATTTAAGGCGTAAAAATATAGACTTTGAGTTTTAATAGCCCTAAAAATGTATATTTTGGTGCTGTTAAATTTTACTCCGTTGGAGTTTGAAACAACATCTCTTAGCCTTTCGTCTGTTTGCCCTTATTCTGTTAAATTTTACTCCGTTGGAGTTTGAAACACAAAGAGTGTTAATAATTGTTGTATCGCTTGCGTTAAAATTTACTCCGTTGGAGTTTTGATGCAATCAATTTTTGCGGCTTAGTATGCTGTGCGATTGATTATAGACGGGCGACAAAATATAAAGTTGCAATAAATAATTTATGATTTTCTGTTAACTTAGCTAATAGCCTACCGACTGATTGTTTACGAGAAATTTTTCTAGCTTGCGATTTTTAAAGAATTTGACGACGTCAAACGCGATCTTGGCAGCCAAAAGTGCCAAAAAAACGTGTCTAAAAGCATAAAATTTGCCTAGATATTTATGCTTTTTCATGAGCTTTAGAGCGAGCGATTTTATCGCTTCTATCGGCTTTTTGATTGCTTCGCCGATCATTTTGTCCTTTATCTCGTGGACGACGAGAGCGGTGATGGTTTTTAGGTATTTTTTAGTTTTGGGCGCTGGTAAATTTTGCGGTTTTTGCGTCGCGGTTTCGCCGTAAATGTCGCCGATCCAAGCTTCAAAATTTTGCCGAGCGTCTTTGCTTTTTAGGAGTTTTTCGCCGGTTTTACTTATCTCGTAAATCCCGCGCGAAGTCTTTAAAACGATCCTTTTTTCTTGCGACAAAGCTTGAATTTTAGGGCTATTTGCTATAGCGCTTAAAAGCGCGTCGGTTTTGCTTTGACTCGCACCCGTTTCGCGCGATAAAAACTCCGCTATCTCTTTACGACTTGCCTTTTTTCTCTCGTTTAAAAACTGCGCCAATAAAAACAATCCTTGATAATCCATCGCAAAAACTCTCATTGTTATATTAAATTGAGAATTATACTTAAAATATCTCAAAATAAAATAAAAGCCAGTATCATTTTGATTTTGGCGCGTTGAGCAATAAACCAAAATTTGAGCTTTTTACGACATTTTTGGCATAAAACATTTGGGATTAATCTACACAAAAGCGACAGTATTTACTGCAAATTTTACCAAATCGCGCAGGGCAGTCTAGCTAACGCGGGTCGGTAAAATCACGAAAGATAGCAAATTTACCGACTAATTATACGTACAAAAAGGGTGAAATTTAGTTGCCCGTCAGTCTAAATTTGAAGCTTGGACTTTAGCAAATCAAACAAATTTAAGCCCAAAGTAGCCAGAAATTGGTGCCAAATTTAGCTCGCAAGCAAATCCAAATTTGAGATGGCAAAGGATATATCTCCAAATTTTAGCCGCCAAATTTGCTATGAAAGCAATCTCAAATTCGGCGTCAAATTTATTTAGCGGCGAGCTTTTTAAGGTAAATTTAACTAACGAAAAACTCCTGCGCAGCCTGCTTGCTCTCAAAAGGCTTCACGCAAATTTCGCGTTCGCCGACTCTAGCGAGCACTGCCGTATCCTTATCCGCTCTAGTGTAGGCAAGCGCCAGCCGCACGGCAAACTCGAGGTCAGCCTCGTTAAATTTAGCGTCCACGAAGCTCACTGCGCCCACGATATCGCCGTCAAATTTGATCTGCGTAAATTTGGGATTATTTAGAGCTAGCAGTTTGGCGTTGTCGTTTTCATCGCGGCCTATGACCATCTTGGTGCCGTTTGGTAGGCGCAGATGGCGTCCGACGCGCAGTAGCTGCATATCAGCGCTCGTCATATCCGGGTCAAATTTGATGAAATCTTTGATTTTATTCGCAAAGCTCTCGATCGTGAGTAGGCACCCGCCACCGGGCGTCTCGTACTCACTAAAGCCAAACTCTTTCGCAAGCGCGAGCTGCCTTTTGCGGTCGCGTCCGCTGATGGCGAGCAGTTTGCTGCGATCGACCCAGCCCTCGCGCTCCGGTTTTGTGGGCTTCATCAGCTGCGCAGACATCGGACGCAGGATGAGATCCTCCTCGTCGCCGGCTGCGTTTTTGACCTGCGCCATCGCGTCGCGTCTCTGACTCATCGGACGCTGGCCGATCACTTCACCGGTCGCGATAAAGTCCGCACCCTCCGAGCGCATCATCGCAAGCGCCGTTTTAAACATATATCCGTGACAGTCTATGCAGGGGTTAAAGTGCTTGCCGTAGCCGTGCTTTGGCGTAAAAAGCACGTCGCGCAGGTATTCGTTTCTGATATCGATTATTTTAAGCTCGGCTCCGGCTTCGTTTGCGCGGCGGCGTAAAATTTCCGCCTTTTTCTCGTCGCCGCTAAAGCCGATATCGATGTGCACCGCCGTGACGTCGATGCCTTGGGTCGTTAGCAGCTTGATGGCGATCATGCTGTCCAGCCCGCCGCTAAATAAAACTAACGCTTTCATTTTTTATTGATTTCCTTTAAAATTTTGTCGATTTTTTTGAGTATGAGCGCCTTTTCCTCTAGAGGGATTTTCGCCGCCGAGTACTTTTTGTACATATTTTTATAAAATCTCGTTTTAAAAACATTCACGGCTTCAAAAATTTTCTCCTCGTCGGTAAAGGCGTCGTAGTTTTCAAACATCAGCTCGCGCACGGCGGGATCGTCCGCATCGACCCCCTGCGCGACGGATTCGAAAATATCCCTGTGGCGGACGAAATACTCAGGCTTTAAATTTTCCAAAACGGTGCTTTTTAGATTCTCGTTTTCGATCATAGTTTTTAAAATTTGAAGCTCGAGCTGATCCTTTTGTCCGCGCTGATTTTTGCCCAAATTTTGCATTTCGTAGGCTTGCATGCGCTCCTGAGCGGCTTGCATATTTGCGCCCCTAGTTAACCAAAACGACCCCTCGGCTATCTTTAAAATTTTAGCCACGAGCGGCGCGTAGGAGTTTGCGACGACGGGTTTTAGGCTCGCGGTAAAGGCCTGGATCGCTTCTAGCGCCTTTTGCTTTTGTACGGGGCGCGAGAGGTCAAAGCCGCTAGCTAGATGCCTGATGTAAAACTCGCCTATCTCCGTGCCGCTTTCAAAAATTTGCCGCAGATACTCTATCTTTCCCGCAACTACCATATCTGCGGGGTCTGCGCCGCCTTCTATGATGACGACGCTGCCGTCGATTTCGTTTTGCGCGAGCAGCAGGGCGGACTTCGTCGCGGCATTTATGCCCGCATCATCGCCGTCAAAACACAAGATGACGCTAATCTCGCCGCGTTTTAAAAGCGACAGGTGCTTGGTCGTGAGCGCGGTTCCAAGCACGGCTACGACGTTGTTAAAGCCCGCCTTGTGCAGCATGATGACGTCCACGTAGCCTTCGGTGATGATGATCTGATTTTTGGTGAAAATTTCGCGTTTTGCCAGGTGATAGCCGTAAAAAAGCGTCGATTTATCAAAAACTGCGGACTGGGGCGAATTTACGTATTTAGCCGGGTTGCCGCTGATCGTGCGTCCGCCAAAACCCACGAGCCGTCCCGCGTGCGTATAGATAGGAAAGGTGATGCGGTTTATAAAGCTAGCGTAGATGCCGTTTTCGTTTTGCTTTACGATGCCGATTTCTAGGGCTTCTTTTGGCTCTATTTGCTCGTTTTGCAGTAGCCTTATCGTCTGTGCGCTCTCAGGCGCGAAACCCAGCTCAAATTTATCTATCAGCTCGTCTGTGATACCGCGCGAGTAGAGATACTCCACGGCCGCGGGCGTTTTATAAAGTAGCGAGCGGTAAAAGGCGTTTGCGTTTTCTAGGATGTGCTTGTTTTCCTTCGCCGGTTCGCCGCCGCGTACGTAGTTTAGCGTGAAATTTTGCAAACTCGCGATCTTTTCGACGGCTTCTGGGTAGCTTAGCTTTTCGTAGTCCATCACGAATTTGATCGCGTCACCGCCGGCCTTGCACGAAAAGCAGTGAAATATCCCGCGCGTCGGGCTTACGCTCATGCTCGGGTTTTTATCGTCGTGAAACGGGCAGACGCACACGAAGTTCGCTCCGCTTTTTTTCAGCGGCAGATAGTGCCCGACTATATCGACGATATCGGTTTGCGCTTTTAGTCTTTCTATTGATTTTGGATCGATCATAAGCGAGATTATACAATCGTTTTGCTATAATCGGCGTTAAATTTGACTTTAGAAAGCGGCATTTTGGATATATTTTTTATCGAATTTAGAGACCCGATTTTCGGTCTCGTGGTGCTAGTCGCCGCGGTGCTCGTGATCGCCGTTTTTAGCTATGCGTGGGGCGTTTTTAAGGGCAAGGACGAAAAGGCGGAGATCGCGGGATTTTTAAAAAAATTCGGCAAATCTCAAGGCCTGAGCGACGAAAACAAGCAGCTTTTAATAAACTCGGGCGCAGATACGGCTACGATGTGCTTTTTGGCGGGGACGTTTTCAAAAAGCGGATATTTTGAAAAAGCTATCAACGTCTATGCCGTAGCTTTAGAGCGGGCTAAAAACCGCGCGGCAAAGGAGCAAATTTTCACCGATCTGGGTCAGACTTATTTTAAGGCGGGCTTTTTAGAGCGCGCAAAGAGCGTGTTTTTAGAGGCGCTAAAAATCTCTCCGCGAAATCAAATCGCGCTAAAATCCCTAACGATAATTTTCGAAAAACTAAAAGACTATGAGGGCGCGCTACAGGCTTTGGATGCTTTACAGGAGCTTGGCAGCGACGTGAGAGCGCAGACGGCGTATATCAAGGCACTGCAAATTTTAGCTGATAAAAGCAAGGACGAAGCTGGCAAAATCGGCGAAATTTTAGCGCTAAAAGATGAATTTGCGCTAGTGCGCCGAATGGCGATGGAGAGGCTAAATTTAAGCGGCTCGGCTCTTAAATATTTTAGCGATTTCCCGCCGCTAGGAGACGTTTTGGATTTGGTTTATTATCAAAACACGCCCGTAAATTTAACCGATCCCGAGTACAAGAGCCTATTTTTCGTCAAAGGCATGAGCGACGAGGACGGCGCGCCGCTGGGCTTTGAGTTAGAGGTTTTAAAGAAGCTAAGGGCGGCAAACTACGACAAGGCCGCGCTTAGCTTTAACTACGTTTGCAAGAGCTGCAAAAACGCCTTTCCGATGCATTTTTACCGCTGTCCGATGTGTAGCGAATTAGGCAGCGTGCAAATTTTGCCTCACATCACGGAAAAATCCGATGAAAACAGTATGCCTTTTTAGCGACGGCTCGTGCCTGGACAACCCCGGCCCCGGCGGCTGGGCGTACATCCTAGAGTACGGCGAGCACAAAAAAACGGCAAGCGGCGGCGAGGCGCACACGACGAATAATCAAATGGAACTGCGCGCTGCGATCGAGGGGCTAAAGGCGCTCAAACAGCCCTGCCGCGTAAAGCTCTACACCGATAGCTCATACGTCGCAAACGCCGTAAATGCGTGGCTAGAGGGCTGGGTAAAGAAAAGCTTTAAAAACGTAAAAAACGTCCCGCTGTGGCAGGAGTATCTGGCCGCTAGCGAGCCGCACGATGTTGAGGCGATCTGGGTCAAAGGCCACGCCGGACACCTGCAAAACGAGCTTTGCGACGAGATGGCGCGCGAGCAAGCCGTAAAGATCAAAAATAGCTTAAAAGGCGAATAATGCGAAATTTGGAAGAAAAATTAGGATATAAATTTAAAGACGAAAAGCTGCTAAAAACCGCGCTCACGCACAAAAGCGTAAAAGGCGGCGCAAACAACGAAAGGCTCGAGTTTTTGGGCGATGCGGTGATGGATCTGGTGATCGGGGATTATCTTTTTCACAAATTTTCGCGCCTAAGCGAAGGTGATCTAAGCAAACTAAGAGCCGCGCTCGTAAATGAAAAAAGCTTCGCCGAGCTGGCTAAATATCTAAATTTAGGCCAACTCATCAATATCTCTCCGGCCGAGGAGCACAACGGCGGACGAGCAAAAGCCTCGATCCTATCGGACGCCTTCGAGGCGCTGATGGGCGCGATCTACCTAGAAAGCGGCTTTGACGCCGTGCGCGCGGCTAGCCTAAAAGCCTTTGAGAGATGCTATCCCGACATAAATTTCGACCGCATGGTAAAAGACTACAAAACCGCGCTGCAAGAGCTCACTCAAGCGCGCTTCGCCGAGATACCAAAATACGTGCTGGTGGGCTCAAAAGGCCCCGATCACAAGAAGGAATTTGAGATCGCGCTGATGCTAAACGAGCGCGAGATCTCGCGAGCCGCGGGCAAGAGCAAAAAAGAAGCCGAGCAAAAAGCCGCCAAAACCGCGCTTGAGATTTTAGGAGAGGGCAAGTGAACATCTTTGGACGCAAACTAACGCTAACGACGTTTGGCGAGAGTCACGGGGTGGCGATCGGTGGCGTGCTAGACGGCTTTCCCGCAGGCGTGCGTATCGATTTAAATTTTATCCAAAGCGAGCTTGACAAACGAAAACCGGGCGGCTCGAAATTTGCCACGGCCAGGAGCGAAGGCGACCGCGTCGAGATTTTAAGCGGCGTGTTTGATGGCCTGAGCACGGGCACTCCGATCGGCTTTATCATCCGAAACGAAAATCAAAAATCGGGCGATTATGAAAATTTACGCGAGCTCTTTCGCCCCGGGCATGCAGACTACGCCTACTACCGCAAATACGGCATACGCGACCACAGAGGCGGCGGACGCAGCTCGGCTAGAGAGACGGCCGTGCGCGTGGCTGGCGGCGCGATAGCTCAAATTTTGCTGGGCGAATTTGGCATGAGCGTACAAAGCGGCGTGGCTAGCGTGGGTGAGATATCGTGCGGCAAGCAGCCGGATTTTGAGCTGGCGGCGCGCTCGGAGATATTTTCGCTAGGCAACGAAGAGGCGATGAAAGAAGAAATCCTAAAAGCCAAGCGTGATCACGACAGCGTCGGAGCTAGCGTCGTCACGGTTATCCGTGGCGCGCCGGCCGGGCTTGGCGAGGGGCTATACTATAAATTTGATGCAGCCATCGCGGCTGCGATGATGGGCATAAACGGCGTCAAAGCCGTAGAGATCGGCGAGGGTGTAAACGCAAGCAAGATGCACGGCAGCGAAAATAACGACTCGATGAGTGCGGCGTATGCGCGCGTAA
The DNA here is from genome assembly GCA_963519915.1 of uncultured Campylobacter sp. Classification (GTDB taxonomy): domain Bacteria; phylum Campylobacterota; class Campylobacteria; order Campylobacterales; family Campylobacteraceae; genus Campylobacter_A. The sequence continues at coordinate 35,241 of CAUQPE010000001.1, forward strand.
ATTTGACCGACTCGGCTCTAGGCGGCTCGGGTGAGCTATCAAATTTAAACGGCAGCAAATTTGACGAATGCAAAAGCGAGGCGGACGGCGCGGCTTGCTGCGGCTCAAATTCGGACGAAAAATTCGGATTCGCCTCAAATCACGCGGGCGGAACGCTGGGCGGCATGACGAGCGGACAAGAAGTCGTGATAAAGACGCATTTTAAGCCGACTCCGTCGATATTTTTATCTCAGCCGACGCAAAACGTACGCGGCGAAGACGTCATCTGCGAGCTGCGCGGACGGCACGATCCGTGTATCGGAGTGCGCGGTAGCGTCGTAGCAACCGCGATGGCGAGGCTAGTAACAGCCGATATGCTACTTTTAAATTTGAGCGCAAATCTAGCAAATTTAAAGAAAATTTACGACTAACTCCAAGATAAACCGCGCCCCAAACTAAGCTGAGTAAAACGGACGCTACGCGCGTTTGGGCGAGTCGGCCACAAATACGTAAAATCCCGCCGCGAAATTTATAAAAAAATCGGACATTTTTGCGCGCGGCAAAGACGTTTGGCAAATTTATATTTATTATATAAATGGCGAGAAAAACGGCGTAACGGACATATTTTATATAAAAATATCTCACACGGCGGCTTAGAAAATTTGCTCGCAGGCGCCATAAAATATCTAAAATTTATGTAATAAATCATAGAAAAACAGAGCGTGGCAAGGAGCTAGGAGCGCGTAAATTTAGACTCTTTAACCCTAACGGCAAGAAAAAGTACATCCTAAAAATACTTGCCAAACAGACTACAAGGCACGAAAATCTAAACCTTGGCACGATATTTATGCAGACGAGTCTATTTATGGCGTTTACGAGGAGTTTTGTAGATCTCTAAAACATCTCCCGCAAAATAAGCCAAATTTGCAGTTTTACGCTACGTCGAACGGGAGCTGTCCTGGGGATCAGAAGTATGCGTAAATATCAAATTTACTCTTGTTTTCTTGTAAAATCAAATTCGACAACTAGGCCGTATTACATAAATTAGGTCACTCATAAGGTCGCCGATAAAACAGTTAAATTTAAAGACATTCTAGTTTTAGTTTTTTGATGTTCATATGAAAAATTCGTAAAATTTGCCGTCGCGCAAATGTTCAATCTATTTTACGAAAACAAGGCTGCACGAAGTCAAATTTGCTCATCAAACAGCCCGCGTTCAAAGCTTTTCACGCGAAAGCTGCGCCTTTGCAGCGGCGAGTCGCCCAGTTTTGCTACTGCGTCCAGATGCGCCTTCGTACCGTAGCCTTTGTGTGCGGCGTATCCGTAGCCCGTATGTACGCCGTCCCACGCCGTCATCAGCGCGTCGCGGCTTACTTTGGCTAGGATGCTGGCCGCGCTTACTTGTGCCACTTTGCCGTCGGCTCCGATCATGGTTTTTACGCCCGTGCCGTAGTTTGCGTTGCCGTCGTAGAGCAGCTCGTAGCCCGCAAAATGCGACTTAAACAACCGCAGCGCGCGCCTAAGACACTCGCTAAGGCCTAGCTGGTCGATTTGCTCGTTTGAAAAATACGCGATGAGAAATTCCGAGTTTCCAGCGATCTCTTTAAACAACTCCTCGCGCCGCTTCGCCGTTAGTTTTTTAGAGTCGTTTAGCCCCGCTATCTCGCGTTTTAGTACGCATCCAGCTACCGCCATGGGGCCAGCCAGCGCGCCGCGTCCGGCCTCGTCGATACCGCAGAGTTGGGTGTCAGATTTGTTTTTCATCACTATGCTTTCAAATAAATTTTGTAAATTTTAAGCTATCAAATTTTGCTTTCCATTTTTCAAGGTTTTTGAGGGTAGAATTTAGCTAAAACAGCCCGAAATTTTGCTTTAAATTCTCTTTGATAGGCTCAAGCGGTAGCGAAACTTCGCTATTTTTGCTGCCGACTGCACCGTCAAAAAACGTAATCCCGCTTGGCGAGAGCGTAAAATTTTCGCTCGGAGTTATCTTTTCTTTTGCGAAAATCGCAGTCAAATTTGCGTCGTTTAAATCCTTAAAAACGTCGCCAAAATTTATCTTTTTTAGATTTTTTAGCCAGACGGTTTTGCAGATTTTCCCGCCGGCGCTGACTTCACATACGCTTCTTATTTTGCCGTTTTGATACTCGAGGTTATTTAGCGCGTTTGCGGCGTTTTTTGAGGGGTCTTTGAGCCATGTCGTTTTAAAATTTTCAAGTTTTGCGGCGAGGGATTTTTTGTTATTTTGCGCAAATTTTGGTGCATAAAAGTCGCTCGCGACGGCTTCAAATCGCGCCCCGTTTCGTCCGATCTCTTGCAGCCCAAGCGTGGTAAAATCATAGCTTGCAACCTGTTTTAGCACGGCCTTTCGCGCCTTGCCTCTGATCGCTAGTTTGCCCGTTAGTTCGCCGTTATCCGCTTTTACGCTTAGATTTAGCCACTCGGTGACTGCGTTTACGGCCGTTATATCGGCGCCCGATCTTTCGATGTTGCCTTTACTGAAGTCGTATCTGGCACCCTCAAAAAATGCGTGCCCTTGAAATTTGGGCGGCAAAATGGCGCCCTTGTCGCTAAAATTTTCAAACTCGGCCTCGAGCTCGCTGATGTAGAGCTCAAATTTACTCCCGTCCGCCTCGCCTGCAAATTTATAAATTTTACCCTCGTTTTCGTGCCTGATCTCGTAGCCTAGCGCCAAAACGCAGGCCAAAAATATCGCCGCAATCGCTCTCATAACCGCTCCTTTTATATGCCCAGCGCCCAGCGAGAAAACGGCGCGACCTCGCATTTTATGCCCTCTACGCTCGTCTCGCCGGAGTTCGCCACGCTGATTGCTTGTAGCCTATTTATACCTAAATTTTTTAAATTTGCGTGTAGTTTTTTAAATTTTAAAAAGACCAAATCCGCATCGTTAAACGGCGAGCAAATGATAGCAAGTTTCCTTTTCGGCAGGAAAAAATCAAGCTCTTTTGTATAAAAAATCTGCTCATTAAATTTGGCCAATTCGCAAAAAACCGTGTTGTTGAAATTTTTAGCGAAGTCCTTTTTTAGGCTTAGCGCGCTTTTAAACGCAAAGTCGTTAAAATAAAGTCTCTTTGTGGCGTTTGGCTCGTTAAATTTTTCTACCAGGCTAACCGCGCTCATGTTTTCTAGCTCGCTAAGCGCGCCATAAACGCTATCTTTTGAGATTTTGCGCGTAGATTTTAGCGTGCTAAAAATCTCAAAAACGCTCACGTTTTGCGCCTGAGCCTTCGCGCACTCTTTTAGTACTGCTAACTGCGTGGCGGAGAGTGAGGATTTTAGCGCGGTCTGTAGATTTGCCGCGACGTTTTCGGGGTCGCAAAAGGCCGACGCAGGACTCCTGCCGTGGAGCAAAAAGTGGCTAAAAAGCGTCTCGGGATCGATCTTTTTTGAAAAAAAGGCGATAAATTCCTCGTAGTCTAAAAAATCCAAATTTAGCTCGTTAAAGCCGTTTAAATTTGTATCTTTAAACCGCGAGGCGACAATAAAATTTGATAAATTTAGCTCCAAAATCGGCTCAAATTTATCCCAAAATCTCTTCTCGAAATCATCGATCGCTAGAATTTTTATCTGAGGATTTTGGCGTAAAAACTCGGATAAATTTGATAAAATTTCATCTGCGTCTATGCGAAGGTCGCCTAAATTTACGTACAAATACTCTTTGCTCTCAAATGCCGATAAAAAACCCGCGATCAGCGAGGTTTTGCCGCTTCCTATACCGCCCTTTATCAGCGTTTTTGGCGCTGTGATTTCAAATTTTCTATTTATAAATTTGACGTTTTTCGGCGGGCTTTGGTAGAGAGCGTTTAGAGTTTGCATTTTTAGCCTTTTAAATTTGGAAAATTATAGCAAAGTTTCCTTATAAAGAGGAAGCTAATTAAAATTTGACGCCAAAAAACAAGGGTAAATTTAACGATTTTTTTTAAAAAAAAAGGGGGGGGATAGAATGCGTTAAATTTTTATTTGAAAGGCGGATATTATGAAAAAAATTATGGTTTTTGGTCTGATGTCAATAAGCGCTTTGGCGATAGACAATCCGATGGCAGATATACTAAAGGACTATGAAAACAAGTGTAATGCCGGAGACGAGATGGCGTGCGGCGTAGCGGGCGGAGTTTATGATTTTGCCTTTGAGGTGTACGGGGTAAAGCAAGACTACGGCAAGGCGATGAAATTTTATAAAAAGGGCTGCGATAATGGAAACTACAGGTCGTGCAATAATCTAGGCTTTATGTACGAAAATGAAAAAGGCGTAAAGCGGGACTACAAAAAAGCGTTTGAGTTATATGCTAAATCTTGTGATGTCGGAAACGACGCGCTCGGTTGTAGAAATCTTGGATTTTTGTATATCAATAAGCATGTTTCAGGTATAAATGAGAAGCAAGCGTTTTTGGAAGGATTTGGGCGTGTTAAAAAAAGCTGCGACATCACGCCGGATTTTACTGCTTGCAGCTTTTGGGCGATATATACTTAGAATTAAATGAGAAAAACGACGCAATGAAATATTATCAAAGAGCATGTACTGCCGGGGCTACCGATAATGTTGTTCAATCTTTTGAAGAAGGCGTTAAGCTTTGGCAACTAACCTGCGCAATGTACGAACTTTTAAAGCAAGGCTCAAGGTGATTTTAAAATTTGGACATGACTTTAAACTGTCCAAATTTATCCCAAATTAAATTTAAATATTTCTCTTCAAATTTTCAGCCAAATTTACAAAAACTTCCTTATAAAAAGGAAATAATTTTATTAAATTTCACCAAATTTGCTCAAAATATTGACATTAAAAAGCCATTTGGATAAAATCCGAGTCTCTTACACAAGTAAGAAGTGTCGTATGTTTGCGACAAGTTCTATTCAAAGGAAAGAAAATGGAAAGAATCAGGCTTAAGCTTAAAGCTTATGACCATAGAGTTCTCGACCGCACAGTTGCAGCCATAGTAGAAGCTGTCAAACGAACGGGCGCCGACGTCAGAGGTCCGGTGCCGATGCCTACGAAGATCAAACGCTACACGGTCTTAAAATCACCACACATCAACAAAGACTCACGAGAGCAGTTTGAAATGAGAATTCACGCTAGAATGCTAGATATCGTAGCGGCTACGCCCGATACCGTCGACTCGCTAACAAAGCTTGACTTAGCCCCTGAGGTTAACGTCGAAGTCCGCGCGATGGGCAAATAAAGGCGAGGTGAAAGATGGAATATATCGTAGAAAAAATAGGCATGAGCAGAACGGTAAACAACCCAAGCATCCCCGTTACGCTTCTAAAGGTCGTAAACGCTAAAGTTTGCGAAGTGAGCGAATGCGGCAGTGCGATAGTAGCTTATGCTAAAGGTAAAGCAAAAAATAAAGCCATAGAGGGTCAGCAAAAAAAATATAGCCTAACGGCGGAATTTAATAAATTCGCAACCCTACAAGTCGCCAATAAAGAGGCCGGCGATCTTGATTTTAGTCCGCTTAGCTCGGCTAAAATTTTAAAAGTTAGCTTCAGCTCAAAAGGTAAAGGCTATCAAGGCGTCGTGAAAAGACACGGCTTTGGCGGCGGTCCGAAAAGTCACGGTTCTCGCTTCCACAAAAGACACGGCTCTATCGGTAACCGCGAGTGGCCGGGACGCGTTCAGCCTGGTATGAAGATGGCCGGACACACCGGAAACGAAAAAGTTACCGTTAAAAACGAGATCGTAAGCTTTGACGCCGAAAACGGAATTTTGGTTTTAAAAGGCAGCGTCGCTGGCTATAACGGCGCAATGGGCAGAATAAGGATAGTAAAATGAGTAAAGTTTGCGTATTAAACGAAAAATTTGAAAAAGCTAGCGAGCTTGATCTACCGGCTAATTACGCTGAGATCAACCCGCACAACCTATATCTTTACGTTAAGTCTTATTTGTCTGGCATGCGTTCAAATTCGGCTCACACCAAAACCAGAGCCTTCGTAAGCGGCGGCGGTAAAAAACCGTGGAGACAAAAAGGTCGCGGCGGCGCTAGAGCGGGCTCAACCAGAACTAACGTCTGGGTAGGCGGCGCGGTGGCGTTTGGTCCGAGCAACGAGCGAAACTACTTCCAAAAGGTCAATAAAAAGCAAAAAAGATTGGCGCTTGAGTTCGCGCTAAACGAAAAAGCTAACGCGGGTAAAATTTTCGCGGTAGATAGCATAGAGATCGCAAGCGGCAAGACTAAAGACGCGGCTAAAATAATCAGCGCGTTAAATTTGAGAGACGCCTTGGTCGTAAAAGATCTGCTTGACGACAACACGCTATTGGCGTTTAGAAATCTATCAAACTGCTATCTAATCGATGCGAGCGAGATAAACGCTTACTTAGTGGCGACTTACGGTGCCGTCGTTATCGAGAAGGCCGCACTTGAAACTATAATAAAAGAGGGCTGAAATGGCAGATATAACTGATATCAAAACGATTTTATATACGGAAAAAACTCTCGGTCTTCAAGAGCAAGGCGTGGTCGTTATACAAACTTCGCCTAAGATGACTAAAAATAGGCTGAAAGAAATTTTGAAAGAATATTTTGGGGTAACGCCACTTCGCGTAAATTCGCTTAGAATCGACGGAAAAGTTAAGCGTTTCAAAGGAAGAGAAGGACAACGCAACGAGATAAAGAAATTTTACGTTCAGTTGCCTGAAGGCTCAAGCCTAGAAAACACGGAGGCGTAAGATGGCGATAAAAACCTATAAACCTTATACACCTAGCCGCAGATTTATGACGGGCTTATCGAGCGAGGATATCACTGCTAAACCTAGCGTGAGAAGCCTGCTTGTAAAGATCCCTGTAAGCGGCGGTAGAAATAGCAACGGAAGAATAACTTCTAGACATAAAGAAGGCGGAGCGAAGAAGCTTTATAGAATCATCGACTTTAAGCGCCGCAAATTCGGTATCGAAGGTAAAGTTGAAGCTATCGAGTACGATCCAAACAGAAACTGCCGCATCGCGCTTATCGCTTATAAAGACGGCGAGAAACGCTATATCATCAGACCAAACGGACTAAACGTTGGCGATGTCGTAGCAGCAGCAGAGGCAGGCCTAGACATAAAACCCGGTAACGCGATGAAACTAAGAAACATCCCGGTTGGTACCATCGTACACAACGTGGAGCTAAAACCAGGCAAGGGTGCTCAGATGGCTCGTTCAGCCGGCGGTTATGCTCAGCTAATGGGTAAAGAGGAAAAATACGTAATGCTTCGCTTACCAAGCGGCGAGATGAGACAAGTACTTGCAGAGTGCATGGCTAGTATCGGCGTAGTAGGTAACGAAGATTGGGCGAACGTAACTATCGGTAAAGCCGGACGTAATCGCCACAGAGGTATCCGTCCTCAAACTCGCGGTTCTGCGATGAACCCGGTAGATCACCCGCACGGCGGTGGTGAGGGCAAGAAAAACTCAGGCCGTCATCCTGTTACTCCATGGGGTAAACCGACTAAAGGTGCTAAGACTCGCCGCAAGAAGGCTAGCGATAAGCTTATAATTTCAAGAAGGAAAGGAAAATAGAGATGGCAAGATCACTCAAAAAAGGACCTTTTGTCGATGAGCATGTAATGAAAAAAGTCGTTGCCGCTAAAAAAGCTAACGACAACAAGCCGATAAAAACATGGTCTAGACGCAGCACGATAGTGCCTGAAATGATAGGCCTAACGTTTAACGTTCATAACGGCAAGAGCTTCATTCCAGTATACGTTACTGAAAACCACATCGGATATAAACTAGGCGAATTTGCTCCTACGCGCACATTTAAGGGTCACAAAGGCTCAGTGCAAAAGAAAATCGGTAAGTAAGGGGATAAGATGAGCAAATCAATTATTAAATTCGTAAGATTATCTCCGACTAAAGCCAGACTAATCGCAAGAGAAGTACAAGGTATGAACGCAGAGTTTGCGCTAGCCAGCCTTAGCTTTATGCCAAACCGCGGCGCCAAATTTATCGCTACGGCTATCAGCTCTGCGGTAGCTAACGGCGGATTCGAGCCTGAAGAGGTTATCGTAACAAGCTGCCGTGTGGATGCGGGCCCAGTATTAAAAAGATTTAGACCGCGAGCGAGAGGAAGCGCAAGCAGAATCCGCAAACCGACTTCTCATATCTTAGTAGAAGTATCTAAACCTGAAAAGAAGGAAGCGTAATATGGGTCAGAAAGTAAATCCGATAGGTCTAAGACTAGGAATAAACCGCAACTGGGAGTCAAGATGGTTTCCTGCTAAAGGAACTTTGGCTGAAAATATCGGCGAAGACTACAAAATTCGCGCTTTCTTGAAAAAGAAACTTTACTACGCGGGCGTTTCTCAAATTTTGATCGAGAGAACCGCTAAGAAAATCCGCGTAACCGTCGTAGCAGCTCGCCCCGGTATTATCATCGGCAAAAAGGGCTCTGACGTAGAGAAGCTTAAAGAGGATATCCAAAAGCTGATCAATAAAGAAGTAAACGTAAATATCAAAGAAGAAAGAAAAGCTCAAGCTTCGGCTCAGCTAGCTGCGGAAAACGTAGCTATGCAGCTTGAAAAACGCGTTGCATTTAGACGCGCAATGAAAAAAGTTATCCAAGGCGCTCAAAAATCAGGCGCTAAAGGTATCAAAATTTCAGTTGCTGGACGTCTTGGCGGTGCGGAAATCGCTAGAACAGAGTGGTACTTAGAGGGTCGCGTTCCGCTTCATACTCTAAGAGCTAAGATCGATTACGGCGTTGCTGAAGCGCATACGACTTATGGAAACATAGGTATAAAAGTGTGGATATTTAAAGGCGAGGTTCTTCAAAAAGGCGTTCAACCTGAAAAGAACGAAGAAGAAAAAGCCGATAAAAAACCGCGCAGAGCAAGAAGAGGTAAATAATCATGTTGATGCCAAAACGAACTAAATTTCGCAAACAGATGAAAGGCAGAAACCGCGGTAAAGCTACTCGCGGCGCTGATCTTGCTATGGGCGAGATCGGAATAAAAGCCGTAGAAGCAGGCCGCGTAAATTCGCGCCAGATCGAAGCGGCTCGTGTGGCTCTAACTCGCCACGTAAAACGCCAGGCTAAAACTTGGATCAGAGTTTTCCCAGATAAGCCGCTAACCAAAAAACCTCTACAAACTCGTATGGGTAAAGGTAAAGCCGGAGTCGAAGAGTGGGTTATGAACATAAAACCAGGTCGTATAATAGTCGAAATGGCGGGCGTAGATGAGGAATTGGCGCGTGAAGCTCTAACTCTAGCGATCCACAAACTTCCGTTTAAGACTAAAATCGTAACGCGAGAGAGTGAAAATGAAATATACTGATATTAAAGACAAAAGCGTTGCAGAACTTAACGCGTTATTGAAAGAGAAAAAGGTGCTTTTATTTACTTTAAGACAAAAGCTAAAAACTATGCAGCTAAGCAACCCTAACGAGATTAGCGCCGTCCGCAAGGAAATAGCGCAAATCAACACTGCAATTAGCGCTTCAAAGTAAGGGGTGAGAAATGGCATTAAAAAGAGAAATTCAAGGTGTCGTTTTACAAAAGGCCGGCGATAAGACGGCTACGATTTTGGTTGAGAGACGCGTTATGCACCCAAGATACCACAAATTCGTAAAACGCTTTAAAAAATATATGATTCACGACGAAAAGAACGAAACTAAAGCGGGCGATACGGTCGTAGCTATCGAATGCAGACCGCTAAGCGCGAGAAAATCTTTCCGCTTAAAGACTATTTTAGCGACGGGGGTTGAGTAATGATACAATCTTTTACGAGGCTTACGGTCGCCGATAATAGCGGCGCGAAAGAGCTAATGTGTATTAAAGTTTTGGGCGGCAGCAAGAGAAGATACGCGACGCTTGGCGACGTTATCATCTGCTCGGTCAAAAAGGCGCTTCCAAACGGTAAGATAAAAAAAGGTCAAGTGGTAAAAGCGGTCGTCGTTAGAACTAAAAAAGAGGTTCAAAGAGACAACGGCTCGCTAATCCGCTTCGACGAAAACGCAGCCGTCATCCTAGATAACAAACGCGAGCCTATCGGTACTCGTATCTTTGGACCGGTCGGCCGTGAGGTTAGATATGCTAACTTTATGAAAATCGTTTCGCTTGCTCCGGAGGTGTTATAATGGCTAACGTTAAATTTAAAGTAAAAAAAGGCGATACCGTTAAGATCATCGCAGGCGACGACAAAGGTAAAACAGGTAAAATTTTATCCGTCCTAGCCAAAAAAGGACAAGTCATCGTCGAGGGCTGCAAGGTAGCTAAAAAAGCTATAAAACCTAGCGAAAAGACCCCAAACGGCGGCTTTATCAATAAAGAGATGCCTATTGATATCTCAAATGTTGCAAAAGTTGAGGGCTGAAAATGAATAGATTAAAAGCTAAATACAATGAGGTCGTAAAGCCTGCTTTGGCTAAAGAATTCGACATCAAAAATCCTATGCTAATCCCTGCGATCGAAAAGATCGTGATAAGCGTAGGCGCTGGCGAATCGGCTAAAGATCAAAAGCAACTTCAAAACATCGCCGATACTATTTCGCTAATCGCAGGACAAAAAGCCGTAGTTACCGATGCTAAAAAATCGGTCGCGGGCTTTAAAGTGCGCGAGGGATTTCCTGTCGGCGTAAAAGTAACGCTTAGAAAAGAGAATATGTTTGCGTTTTTAGACAAACTAATCTCTATTGCTCTACCGAGAGTTAAAGACTTTAGAGGTCTTCCAAAAGACGGCTTTGACGGACGCGGAAACTACAACTTCGGCCTTGACGAGCAGCTAATGTTCCCAGAGGTCGAGTACGATAAGATTTTACGCACTCATGGTATGAATATAGTTATAGTCACGACGACAAACAGCGACAAAGAGGCATTCAAATTGCTTGAGCTATTTGGTTTGCCGTTTGCGAAAGGAAAGTAATATGGCGAAAAAATCAATGATAGCAAAGGCTGCCAGAAAGCCTAAATTTACGGTTCGCGGCTATACGAGATGCCAAATTTGCGGACGTCCGCATTCGGTTTATAAAGATTTTGGAATTTGCCGCGTATGCCTAAGAAAAATGGCTAACGAGGGACTAATCCCGGGTCTAAAAAAAGCAAGCTGGTAAGGAAGAGAAATGTTAAACGACTTAATTTCAGACGGACTAACTCGCATTAGAAACGCCGCAATGAGAAGACTTGAAACTACAAAGCTTCTTCATTCAAACGTCGTCGAGGCTACTTTATCTATCCTTGCGGCTAAAGGCTATATTGAGAGCTACAACGTCGTAGAAGAAGATAAAAAGAAATTTATAAACGTAGTTCTAAAATACGACGAGCACGGCAGAAGCGTGATTAACGAGCTTAAGCGCGTATCAAGCCCGGGCCGCCGCGTTTATAAGGGAAAAGACGAGATCAAGAGATTTAAAAACGGCTACGGAACGATCATCGTTAGCACCAGCAAGGGCGTTTTAAGCAACGAAGACGCTCACAAAGCTGGCGTAGGCGGGGAAATCCTCTGCTCTGTGTGGTAATTGTCTAAAACGCTACGTGGTAGCGTTTTAGATTACTTTGAAATGAAATTTGACTAGGCATCTTTTTGTAGTTTATAAAATTTACGAAAAATTTTCGCCGTCAAATTTATAAAATTTAAAAACGGAAGTTCAAATTTAAAAAGTTTCCTAAATTTAGCTCGGCTTGTAAATTTACCCAAATTTGGCAAAGCTAAATTTAAAAACAACGATGTCAAATTTGATGTTAAATTTTTGGAAAGTAACTCCAAAAAACAAGTCGAATTTGACGAGAAAATTAAAGTGTTTGAGGCGGTTTTTATCGCTTCGATTCATTTCTATTTTTATGGTATTGCGGTATCCATTCGTAAAAGTAGACATACCCTAGACAAGTAAAAAAGGAAAAAAATGTCACGTATAGGAAAACAGCCGATAGCTATTCCAGGCGGAGTAGAGGTCAGCGTAGAAGGTAACGTCCTTAAATTTAAAAAAGGCGCTCATTTAAAAGAGCTTGACACAAAAGGGCACGTAGACGTTAAAGTCGAAGATGCTCACATAGTATTTTCTCCAAAGAGCGACGAGAGACAAGATAGAGCCTACTGGGGCACTTATAGAGCGCTTGCAAACAATATCGTCATCGGCATCACAAAAGGTTTTGTTCGCCAGCTTGAGATAAACGGCGTCGGTTACAAAGCCGCTGCTAAAGGCCAAGTACTTGAGCTTACTTTAGGATTTTCTCATCCGATAAATCACGAAGTGCCAAAAGGCGTCGAAATCAGCGTAGAGAAAAACATCATAACTATCAAAGGCGACGATAAGCAAGTGGTAGGCCAGATCGCAGCTCAAGTCAGGGCGTATAGACCGCCTGAACCGTATAAGGGTAAAGGCGTTAAATACGTAGAAGAGCGCATCATCCGCAAAGCCGGTAAGACATCTAAGAAGTAAGGGATAGATAATGACAGCAAATGTATTAAAAAGAAAACTCGCTCTTAGAATCAAGAGAAAAAGAAGAATCAGAGCCAAAATTTCTGGCACTGCGGTATTGCCTAGAATTTCTATCTTCAAATCAAACAGAACTCTTTACGTCCAAGCTATCGACGACGTAGCAGCCGTAACTCTAGCGGCGGTAGACGGTAGAAAACTAGGCGTAAAAGCAAACAAAGAAGGCGCCGTAACTTTGGCTAAAGAATTTGCAAAAACTCTAAAAGCTAAAAAAATAGAAACGGCATTATTCGACAGAAACGGCTATTTGTATCACGGTGTTATAGCGGCTTTTGCGGACGCATTACGTGAAAACGGTATCAAACTATAAGGAAAATCGCTATGGAAAAATATAACAGAGAAGAATTCGAAGAAGTAATGGTTGATATCGGCCGCGTTACAAAGGTCGTAAAAGGCGGTCGTAGATTTAGATTTACGGCTCTTGTCGTAGTAGGAAACAGAAACGGCCTAGTAGGCTTTGGCTTCGGTAAAGCAAAAGAGGTTCCGGACGCTATGAGAAAAGCCGTCGACGACGCGTTTAAAAACATCATCGAGGTAAAAAGAAAAGGCTCGACTATACCTCACGACGTAGAGGTTAAATTTAACGCTAGCCGCGTTTTACTTCGCCCTGCTAGCGAAGGTACGGGCGTGATCGCGGGCGGTAGCGCTCGTCCTATTCTAGAGCTTGCGGGCATCAAGGACATCCTAACAAAATCGCTTGGCTCAAACAACTCGGCAAACGTCGTTCGCGCTACTTTAAAAGCGCTAAGCATGCTTAAAGGCTAAGGAGAAGATATGGGACTAGAAAATTTAAAACCTGCCGAGGGCTCGACTAGACAAATCAAAAGACTAGGTCGCGGTCAAGGTAGCGGTCAAGGTAAAACCGCGGGCAAAGGACACAAAGGTCAAAGAGCTAGAAAAGGCTACAACGAGAAAAGAGGCTTCGAGGGCGGTCAGCAGCCGCTTCAAAGACGCCTTCCGAAAGTAGGCTTCGCTTCTAAATTTGAAAAACCTTACGTAATCAACGTAGAAAAAATCGTTGCGGTAAAAGAGCTAAGCGAGATCACTATCGCTACTATCGCTACCGTACATAAAATTTCAAGCAGCGTCAAGAAAATCAAATTGATCGGAGTGAGCGCGAAAGATTTGGCTTCGAAAATCAAAGACGAGAACGTAACCGTTAGCGGACGTGCGTAATGAATAAGACATTGACCAACAAGATTTTAATCACGTTGGCATTTTTATTTGCTTACAGGATACTGGCATACGTGCCGGTTCCTGGCGTAAACGTCAATGTTATTAAAGAGTTTTTCGATTCGAATTCCGCAAACGCGCTTGGACTATTTAATATGTTCAGCGGTAAGGCGGCAGAGCGCCTCAGCATCATCTCTCTAGGCATTATGCCATACATCACAGCATCGATTATTATGGAGCTTTTAGCGGCTACTTTCCCAAATTTGGGCAAGATGAAAAAAGACCGCGACGGCATGCAAAAATATATGCAGATTATCCGTTATGCCACTATCGGTATCACGCTTGTTCAAGCAGTTGGTGTTAGTATGGGGCTTCAGAGTCTTCACGGTAGAGGCGGAGAGGACGCAATAATGATAGATATGAATTTATTTATCGCGATTGCGGCAGCTTCGATGCTAACAGGAACTATGCTTTTGATGTGGATAGGCGAGCAGATCACTCAGCGAGGTATCGGCAACGGCATCAGCCTTATTATCTTCGCTGGTATCGTTAGCGGCATACCTTCAGCCATCGGCGGAACGGTAAATTTGGTAAATACGGGCGAGATGAACTTCCTCGTGGTTATCGGAATTTTGCTTGTTATCTTGGTCACGGTAGGCATAGTTATCTACGTCGAGATGGGCGAGAGACGCGTACCGGTGAGCTATTCGCGTAAGGTAGTGATGGAAAATCAAAACAAACGCATCATGAACTATATACCTATTAAGGTAAATTTAAGCGGCGTTATTCCTCCGATTTTCGCCAGTGCGATTTTGATGTTCCCAAGCACCATTTTGCAGGCCAGTACAAATCCTTACATCCAAGCTATTCACGATTTTTTAAATCCAAATAGCTATTTTTTCAACTTTTTAACATTCTTGCTGGTTGTATTTTTTGCATATTTTTACGCTTCGATCGCGTTTAACGCAAAAGATATCAGCGAAAATTTAAAAAGACAGGGCGGATTTATCCCGGGTATTAGACCGGGCGAGGGCACTGCAGGCTATCTAAACGAAGTCGCATCGAGGCTAACTTTTAGCGGAGCGATTTATCTTGGACTTATCTCGACTCTGCCTTGGGTGCTCGTTAAATTTATGGGCGTTCCGTTTTATTTCGGCGGTACGTCGGTACTGATCGTAGTTTCTGTCGCGCTTGATACGATGCGAAGGATAGAAGCTCAAATTTATATGAATAAATATCAAACTCTAAGTGCGGTAGGCTTGTAATGGCTATAACCATCATGCAGCCAAACGACATAGAGAAGATGCGAGCGGCGAATAAAATCGTCGCTCAAACCCTCGACTACGTAGAAAGCGTGATCAAGCCCGGCATCTCACTGCTCGAAATAGATAAAATTTGCGAGGATATGATAAGGTCCGCAGGCGCAAAGCCGGCATTTAAGGGGCTTTACGGCTTTCCAAACGCCGCTTGTATCAGCGTAAACGAAGTAGTCATCCACGGAATCCCGAACGAATACAAACTACAAGAAGGCGACATCGTAAGCGTCGATATCGGCTCAAATTTGAACGGATACTTCGGCGATTCGGCTAGAACTTGGGGCGTGGGTCAAATTTCGCGCGAAGACGAAAAGCTGATCGCTTGCGCCAAAGATGCGTTATATTTTGCGATAGATACCGTAAAAGCAGGAATGCACTTTAAAGAGCTTAGTTTTGAAATCGAGAAATTTATAAGAGCTCGCGGATTCGTTCCGTTAACGGGATTTTGCGGTCACGGCATCGGTAGACGCCCACACGAAGATCCGCAAATTTTAAATTATTTAGAGGGCGGTAGCCCAAAATCAGGACCTAAAATTAAAAACGGAATGGTATTTTGCGTGGAGCCGATGATCTGCCAAAAAGATGGCACTCCGGTGATCGGTCACGACAAATGGAAAGTAACTAGCAAAGACGGGCTAAGAACCAGCCACTACGAGCACTGCATGGCAGTCGTAAACGGACGTGCGGAGATCTTAAGTCTAGCGTAAAATTTTAAAATTTACAAATCGTTTGCGCGACTTGTAAATTTTAAAATTTTAATTTGTGGTGAGTTAAAATTTTAAATCCAAATTTCCGCCCAGCGGCGAAAGTAAATTTAACAAAAAGGAGTTAAGTGGCAAAAGACGACGTCATAGAGATCGACGGCAACGTCATCGAGGCGCTGCCAAATGCGACGTTTAAGGTCGAGCTCGACAACAAACACGTGATTTTGTGTCATATTGCGGGCAAGATGAGGATGCATTATATAAAAATAATGCCTGGAGACCGCGTAAAGGTGGAACTAACGCCTTACAGTCTGGATAAGGGTAGGATAATTTACCGACATAAGTAAATTAAAAGCTAAATTTGGCTATACTCAGCCCTTTGCGACAAATTGCTGTATGAAGAATTGTTTTCAAAGCCCACCACTTGTTTTGAAAATAGTTGGTTTAAAATTTCATTAAACCTGATGCAGCCTAAAAGTGGAATAATTTTTTAGGAGACTAGAATGAAAGTTCGTCCTTCTGTAAAGAAGATGTGTGACAAGTGCAAAATTGTCAAGCGCCAAGGCGTAGTTCGCATAATCTGCGAAAATCCAAAACATAAACAAAGACAAGGATAAAGCATGGCACGTATCGCAGGTGTGGATTTACCAAAGAAAAAGAGAATCGAATACGGTTTGACCTATATTTACGGTATAGGTCTTCACAAATCTCGTCAAATTTTGGATGCTACCAAAATTTCTTATGACAAAAGAGTAAACGATCTAACCGAAGACGAAGCCGCGGCTATCCGCAAAGAGATCCAAGAGCATCACGTAGTGGAAGGTGACCTTAGAAAAAGCGTCGCTATGGACATCAAGGCTCTTATGGACTTAGGAAGCTACCGTGGGTTAAGACACAGAAAAGGTCTTCCGGTGCGCGGTCAAAAGACTAAAACAAACGCTAGAACTAGAAAAGGCAAGCGCAAAACAGTCGGCGCTGCGACTAAATAAGGATAAGCGATGGCAAAAAGAAAAGTAGTTAAAAAGAAAATTGTAAGAAAAAGTATCGCTAAAGGTATCGTTTATATAAGCGCGACTTTTAACAACACTATGGTAACGGTTACCGATGAGATGGGAAATGCTATCGCTTGGAGCAGTGCTGGCGGACTAGGCTTTAAAGGAAGTAAAAAATCAACTCCTTACGCAGCGCAACAAGCAGTAGAAGACGCTCTAACCAAAGCAAAAGAGCACGGTATAAAAGAAGTAGGCATCAAAGTACAAGGTCCTGGCAGCGGTAGAGAGACCGCAGTCAAGAGCGTAGGCGCGGTAGAGGGTATAAAAGTAACATTTTTAAAAGATATAACTCCGCTTCCGCATAATGGTTGCAGACCGCCGAAACGCCGCCGCGTATAATTAGAAATTTAGGAGAATTATTATGGCTAGATATAGAGGACCCGTTGAAAAATTAGAAAGAAGACTCGGCGTTAGTTTGGCGCTAAAAGGCGAGCGTCGCTTGGCAGGTAAGAGCGCGCTTGACAAAAGACCTTACGCTCCGGGACAACACGGACAAAGAAGAAGCAAGATAAGCGAATACGGCTTGCAGCTTCGCGAAAAACAAAAAGCTAAATTTATGTACGGCATTAGCGAAAAGCAATTCCGCCGCTTATTCCAAGAGGCCGCTCGCCGCGAGGGAAATACCGGTGCGCTTTTGGTGCAGCTTTTAGAGCAAAGATTAGATAACGTAGTTTACAGAATGGGCTTTGCGACGACTCGCCGCTTTGCTCGCCAGCTAGTTACTCACGGACATATTTTAGTAAACGGTAAGAGAGTGGATATTCCTTCTTATAGAGTCCAAGCGGGTGCTAAAGTAGAGGTTATCGAAAAATCTAAAAACAATCCACAAATCGTTCGCGCGATCGACCTTACGGCACAAACCGGCATCGTAGCTTGGGTTGACGTCGAAAAAGATAAAAAATTCGGAATTTTCACAAGAACTCCGGAAAGGGAAGAAGTCGTCATTCCTGTCGAGGAAAGATTCATAGTAGAGCTTTATTCGAAATAATAAGGGGTATAACGATGAGAAAAATTACCACATCAGCTTATATGCCTACCGAAATTTCAGTAGAGAGTATAAGCGAGAATGTCGCCAGAATAACCGCGTATCCGTTTGAGACGGGTTATGCTGTTACTTTGGCTCATCCGCTAAGACGACTTTTATATAGCAGCACGGTTGGATTTGCGGCTACGGGCGTCAAGATAGAGGGCGTATCTCACGAATTTGATTCGATGAGAGGTATGCTCGAGGACGTAGCGCAGTTTATTATAAATTTAAAAAATATCCGCTTTAAGCTAAAAAACGAGTCTGAGCGCGAGGTGGTTGAGTATTCGTTTAAGGGTCCAAAAGAGATAAAAGCCGGCGATCTAAAAAGCGATGTCGTAGATGTCGTAAATCCAGACGCTTATCTTGCAACCATAAACGAGGACGCGGAGCTTAAATTTTCCGTAATCATCCAAAAAGGTATCGGATACGTCCCAAGTGAAGAGATAAGAGATAACACCGAAGAGGGTTATATAGCTCTTGACGCGTTCTTTACGCCTGTTAAAAAAGCAGTTTACGAGCTAGTAAATGTTCTAGTCGAGGACAATCCCGACTATGAGAAGATTATTTTCACGGTTACGACGGACGGACAAGTGGGCGCGATCGAGGCGTTTAAACATGCGATTGAGGCGATGTATCAGCAGATGTCGGTGTTTAAAGGCGTTTTAAATATCGACGTTTCGGCAGGTCTAAACGCTCAAACTTCTGGCAGCGAGCATGCGAAGTTGCTTCAAAGTGTAGAAGAGTTAAATTTGAGCGCCAGAAGCTTTAACTGCCTTGATAAAGCCGAGATTAGATTTATCGGCGAGCTTGCTTTGATGGATGAAAACGAGCTAAAAGAGCTTAAAAATTTAGGTAAAAAATCTCTAGAAGAGATTAAGGCCGTTATGCAAGAGATCGGATATCCGGTCGGCGACGACCTAGGTGGCGGCAAAGATCAACTCAAGAAAAAAATCGCCGACCTAAAATCACAAATGAGTGCAAAAGAGTAAAAGGAACATAAATGAGACACGGTCACGGATACAGAAAACTAGGTAGGACGTCGGCTCACCGCTCGGCTCTACTTAAAAACTTAGCTATCGCTATCATCAAAAGCGAAAAGATAGAGACGACCTTGCCTAAGGCAAAAGAGTTAAGAAGCTATATCGAAAAGCTAATCACTAGAGCAAGAAAAGGCGACAGCAACGCTCACAGAGCGGTTTTCGCTAGCTTGCAGGATAAAGAAACTACGAATAAGCTAGTAGCTGAGCTTGCTCCAAAATTCGTAGGTAAAAACGGCGGATATACGCGTATCGTTAAGACTCGCGTTCGCCGAGGCGATGCTGCTGAGATGGCTTATATCGAGCTAATCAAAGAATAATTTTTAGAGAGCTTCGGCTCTCTTTTCTTTTTAAATTGACATATTTTAGTTACCTCAAACTCCCTTTAGTGTTCACATCAATTAAATTTATTTGTTCATCTATTGCATTGTTTGCAATTTTGTATTTAGTTAGAAAGTAACAAAATTTGTAGCTAGTTTTACCCTGGTTTCTGTCGTAGTTTGAAGTGCAAATTTGCTTTCAAAAGATTTGCTTGTACGATAGACGGCTTGCCATATCAAATTTATGCATCTCTGCAAACAACATTTGGAATATTAAGCACAGGTATTTCGAGTTTTGAATTACGGATTACGCCCTTGCTACCACCGCACGTTTTCATCCTTAAAGAGCTGCTAGTATCTTTTATATTTGACTTATCAACATATAGAATCGCTTAAAATTCCAAATTTATCCAAGTCAAAAATAGCGGCCAAAACGCCAAACTCATAGCGTATTTAAAATTTTATCTGCTATAATATCTCAAAAATTTAAAAGGTTAAAAATGATCCCATTTACCGATGAAGAGCTTTTAAAGCCCGTAAAAGCCAGCCTGCAAAAGGTTTTGCCTATGCTTGAAAACGACGGCGGAGGCATGGAGCTATTAGGCATCAAAAACGGCAAAATTTACGTCCGTCTAACCGGCCACTGCCACGGTTGCGCAGCTAGCTCGACCACGCTAAAATACGGCATCGAGCGCCAGCTCCGCATGGATATCCACCCCGAGCTAGAGGTCGTAAACATCCCTATCGGCGAGGAAGTTAAATTTGATTGATTATAAAAAGATGGGCCTAAAAGCATTTAATAAGGGCGAATTTAACGCCGCCGCGAGCTATTTTTCGCTCGCTTACGAAAAAAAGCCGGACGAAAAACTACTCTTTCTCATCACGCTTTGCTCACTTGCTAAAACCCGCCGCGACGAGGCGATGACGCTTTTTGAGATATTTAAGCTAAAAGATAAATTAGGCATGAGTCCTGCGGATTTGGACGAAATTTTGGGCGCGCTTGAGGCAAAAATCTACGAAGACGAGGATCACGAGGAGCAAAACGCCATTAGCTACGCCGACTTCATGGATGCGGTTAGGCGCGGCGGGTTTAAAAGCACCTTTGAGGACATCATGTTTTCCACGCGCGTGATGATCGACAACCGCGACGATTTTCTCGAGTTTTTGCAAAATCTTATCAAAAACGACTTCATCGAAATGGGACTAAACTACATCGAGACCGCAGCCGTGATGTTTGCCGGCGACGAGCGACTAAGCGCCCTGGCTCGCGAAATCAACGAAAAGGCCGAAAGTGAAAATTTACGTTAAAGAAGGCTTTGTTACCGATAACTCTAGCGTTTGCGAAGCGGGTTGCTATTTCGTTAAAACGGCGACGAACGCCAAATTTGAAGCCGCCGCCGAAGCAAAGGGTGCAAAAATCATAAATTTGGCCGAGTGCAAGCGGCTGCTAGGCATCGACGAGAACATCAAAACCATTGGCATCACGGGCACGAACGGTAAGACCACGACCGCGGCGATTATCTGCGCTACGCTCTTAAATTTAGGCTACGGATGCGGTCTATGCGGCACTCGCGGCGCTTTTATAAACAATGAACGCATCGACGACAAGGCGCTAACGACGAGCGAAATTTTACGCACGCTTAGCTATCTCAAAGCCGCTAGCGAGCGCGGTTGCGAGTACTTCGTGATGGAGGCCAGCTCGCACGCCATCGCTCAAAAACGCATCGAGAGCCTATCCTTTGCGATGAAAATTTTTACGAATTTGACCCAAGACCACCTCGACTACCACGGTACGCTTGAAGAGTACGCACGCGTAAAGAGCGAGTTTTTCGCAGACGATGCGCCAAAACTCATAAACATAGACGACCGCGGCGGGATCAAATTTAACCCCGCAAACGCCCAAACATATTCACTTAGCGCGCTCCACGCGGACGCGGACTTCGCGCCCGTCGAGTATTCGCTAGAAGGCGGCATACGCGCGATGCTAAAAACCCCGCGCGGGCAAATGGCGCTAAGCTCAAATTTGCACGGCGAATTTAACCTCTACAACCTCATCGCAGCCGCCTCTTGCGTCGCGACGCTGACGGATCGGCCGCTAGATGAGATCGCGCGCGCCGCGGCAGAATTTGAGGGCGTAGAGGGGCGCATGGAGGTCGTGAGTCGCGAACCGCTCGTGATCGTGGATTTCGCACACACTCCAGACGGCATCGAAAAGGTGCTAAACGCGCTTCGCCACCGCAAAATCGTCGCAGTTTTTGGCGCAGGCGGCGATAGAGACCGCACCAAACGCCCAAAAATGGGCGCAACTGCGCAAAAATACGCGCACAGACTCGTCGTTACCAGCGACAACCCCCGCAGCGAAGAGCCGGAAAGCATTATCGCCGAGATCTGCGGCGGCCTAGAGATGAACGAGCGCGTAAAATGTATCGCAAACCGCAAAGAGGCGATAAAATACGCGCTTGAAAGCCTCTCGCAGGATGAAATTTTGGTGATTTTAGGCAAGGGCGACGAAACCTATCAGGAGATCAAGGGCGTAAAATATCCGTTTAGCGACAAAGAGGTCGTACGCGACCTTTTGGACGGACGCGCCTAAATTTACGGACAAAACGGCGACGAAATAAGGGTAAATTCGAGTAAAATTTACCTTTGTTTGCGTCTAAATTTCTATTTTTACCACCAAACGGCGTCAAATTTATCGCAGTTTTCATCGCTCGCGCAAATGCCTCTAAAATCAAATTTGATCACAAATTTAACTCCTAATTTTATCGCGTCAAGCAAGCAAAAACGAATCGCTGCGGCTATATAAAGTTGCTTTTCGCGGCTAAATTTATAGTATAATTTTCCCAAAAACACAAAGGACGACCGATGAAAATCGAAATTTTATCAAGCAAAATCCACCGCGCGCGCGTGACGGACGCCAATCTAAACTACGTGGGCTCGGTCACGATCGGACCCGAGCTCATCGAGGCTGCTGGGCTTTGCGAATACCAAAAAGTAGAGATCCTAAACGTCAATAACGGCGAGCGCTTCGCTACATACGTGATTCGCGGCGAGAAAAAGGGCGAGATCTGCCTAAACGGCGCGGCCGCGCGCAAAGTCTGCGTCGGCGACGTCGTCATCATTGTGGCTTACGCGCTTCTTAGCGCCAAAAAAGCAAGAGATTTCGAACCAAAAATCGTGCAGGTAAATGAGCAAAACGATATCGTAAAATAATATACGCCCAAATTTGCCGTCTCTGCGGCGGGGCGTTTAAATTTACTTTTTATGTCGATGAGCCAAATTTGTGACAAAATTTAGGCTAGTGCGAACGCGACGGTTATTTGCAAACAGACGAAAGGCGAATGCGCCAAATATCAATTTGTTTAAATTTGTCGCCGTTTGGCGTTAAATTTGACGCGGTCGGTAAATTTTGGCGAAATTTGACCAAATTTAGCGCCTGAATTTAAAAGGATTCGCAAAATGATAGCGATTTATTTCAGCTCCACGGGCAACACAAAGCATTGCGTGGAGAAATTTATAGAGTGTCTGGGCGGCGATATTCTCGCGGTTTCGATCGAGGACGAGGGCTGCGGCGAACTACTAAAGCACCACAATGACGTGATCCTCGCCTATCCCGTTTACTTTAGCGACCTGCCGCAGATCGTGCGCGAATTTATTTGCGAAAACAGCGCGAATTTCCGCGGCAAAAACGTCTTTATTATAGCTACGATGGAGATTTTCAGCGGCGACGGAGCGGGCTGCGCGGCTAGGATCCTAAGGCGAGCGGGCGCGAAGATAACGGGCGGCGCACACGTTAGAATGCCCGCGTTTATCCTCGACGTGGCGATTTTTAACTATTCGGCGCAGAAAAACGAGCACCTGATCAAGGAGGCAAATGCCAAGCTGCAGCGCGCCTCGGAGGCATTTGCCGCGGGTAATCCGCCGCAAGAGGGGCTAGGCGTGCTATGCCGTATCGCGGGGCTTTTGGGGCAGCGGCTATGGATGAAGATTTGGGACAAAACGCCGTTTGCTAGGCACAAACCGACTCTCGATGCGGCGCGCTGCAACGGGTGCGGCGAATGCGCGAGATCCTGCCCGATGCAAAATATAAAAATCGCGCACTGTAAGGCGAGATTCGGCGAGCGCTGCACGCTTTGCTACAGATGCGTAAACAAATGCAGGCAAAAAGCGATAACGATCCTCGGCAAGGCGGTAAATCTGGAAAAATCGGTCGCGGCTGAGTTTAAAGATATCTGACGTGCGTTCGTTCGCATGGGTCTCAGCTCCGCGATAGTTTATTTTGTCGCGCTTTGCGCAGCTTTTAAATTTGCCGAAATGATCAAAATTTAGCGCCCGCCAGGTCCGCGCTATCTTAAATGCTCTTTTGGTTCCGTGATTTACCGTCTTGCTTCGACTATTATATTTCTCAAATTTACAAAAAGTCCACGCTAGAAAACTACGCAGGCATTCTTGCGGGAGCCAAAACAGATCAAAACTCGCGCAGTTCACTTAAAGCAAAATTTCATCGTCAAATTTGACGGCTTTTCAGGCTCAAATTTACCCGTCCGCGCTCGTATCCGCGGCGAGTTTTAAAGGCGGGAACGAAACTTGCATTGCAGGCTTTAAATAAAGTAAATTTAGCTTAAATTGGCTAAAATAACGCGAAATTTGAAAGGATGTTTATGTTTGAGGGGATAGATTTTTCAAAAATGGGACAGATGCTCGAGGAGGCGCAAAAAAAGGCGCAAGAAATCGAGCAGGAGAGCCAAAAGCGCGAGTTTAGCGTAAAAAGCGGCGGCGGACTCATCAGCGTCAGGGCAAACGGCAAGGGCGAGGTGCTCGATATCAGCATCGACGACAGCTTGCTAGAGGACAAGGAGAGCTTGCAGATCTTGCTCATCAGCGCCGTAAACGACGTGCTAAAGATGATCGAGGACGACCGCAAAAACGCCGCGTCAAGGATGCTGGGCGGGTTTGCCGGCATGGGACTAGGGCAATGAAACGCGCAGCTTTCTCGCGCCGTTTGGACGCGGTTTTGGGGCTCGCGCGGTTAAATTTTGGCGGCGCTTTGGACGGTGCGGCTGTAAATTTGAACTCAAATTTAGCCCGCAAAATTTACTCTCCACTTTTTGCGGTTTTTGTGATTTGCGCATTTGCTGCGTCGCTTAGAGCCGAGCCGCGCCCGACGCAGGATGATTTTAACGCCTGCTTTGAGAAAAACCTGCCCGCTATGGTAAACGTCGCGGGTAACGGCGGTATCGCGATCACGCCAAATTTAATCGCCGTGCCTAAAGGCGAAATCCCCGTGAAAAACTACGTCAAATTTGACCCGTATCTGGGCCTCTATCTGGTCTCCTCGGACGCCAAACTCGAGCCTGTGAAGATGGCCGACGATAACGCGACGAAAAAAAGCGACTGGGTCAGCGTCACGCGCGATCTAAACGCGACCGTCTACGGCCACGTAAAGGCGCAGGCACAGGCGCTAGGCGAGCTGGACGTGCTCACGTTTGACGTAAACGGCACGGGTGCCGTGCTAAGTCCGTGCTGCAAGCTACGCGGTATCGCCGTGGGTGGGGACAAATTCGTCCCGAGCCGCTATCTAAGGCACTTTGCGGCGTATAAAGACGTTTACTACGGCGACGTCGGAGCGGTTTTCGAGGAGCGAGACGGCAAACTCTACGTAAAGAGCGTCGATCCGCTCGGACGCGGCGCGACACTGATGGCAGGGGATGAAATTTTGAGCGTAAACGGCGAGAAATTTGAGAGTTTGCGCGAGCTAAACGAGAGGATTTTGTTCGCCAAAAAGGGCGAGCGGCTCAAATTTGATATCAAGCGCGGCGACGAGGTTTTGAAATTTGGCGTGGCGGTCTCTGATGACGCGGCCAAAAAAGAGCAAAAAGCTCCGACGAAAGCGGATAAAAAGGCCGTCTCTAGCGACGCAAAACCCCAGTCCATACCTCAAAGCAGCGATGCCGCGAGCGTGCAAAAGCTCTACGGAATAACCTTTGACGAGAAGCTAACGGTAAAAAGCGTCGACGCAAACTCGGGCGCGGCCAAATTTGGCGTCAGAGTCGGCGACAAGCTGATACAGGTGGGGCAAAAGGCGGTCTCAAGCCGCAAAGAAGCGCTCGGCCTGCTCGCTAAGGGCGGCGGTCAAAATTTGCTATTTAGACGCAACGGCTTTGACTTTTTTTACAACGCACGGTAGTCGCAGGCGGCAAATTTGACGCTTTTGCAGGCTAAATTTGAGAAATTTAGCCTGCACCCGACCAGTCGGCAAAAATAAAACGGAGAATAGATGCAAAATCAAAATTTAGCGGTAAAATCAAAATTTAGCGGCAATGATCAAATTTGCCTTCAAAGCGCGGCGAAATCGTCAAATTTGAGCGAGTCGCAGGCGCTGCTGAGGGGTCAAATTTTAGCTCGCAGTTCGCGCGCGAGCTCGTACCAAAATCGCTCTCAAATTTTAAACTCGACCAAAGCCAAAACTAGCTCCGAAAATCTGACTCAAAGCCTGAAAAACCGATCAAATTTGATCTCGCTAAACGCAGCAAAAGGCTCATGTTTTACCTCGGGCGCAAATTTACAGCCGCATGCAAACCAAACTGCTCTTGACACCGCCGATCAGGAAGCGCTTTTGGCCGAGTTTAAGGCGTTTTTGAGCGCGCATTTGCCAAGCTCGCCTAGCTTTCATCCGTGTTTTGACGAGGCGCTCTCATACACGCTAAAATCGGGTGGCAAGCACTTTCGCGCGATGCTGGTCGCTGGCGTCGTAGCGGCGGTGCGTCCCGAGCGCAAAGAGGCGGCGTTTCACGTCGCGCTGGCATTTGAAACTATGCACAGCTACTCGCTCATCCACGACGATCTGCCCGCGATGGACGACTCGGATCTGCGCCGCGGACAGCCTAGCCTGCACGTCAAATTTGACGAAGTTACGGCGATCCTAGCGGGCGACGCGCTAAACACTCATGCCTTTTATCAGATAGCAAAAGCCCCGCTGGACGCGGACGCGCGCATAAAATGCGTCGAGATCCTAAGCCGCAACGCCGGTATCTACGGCATGGCGCTAGGGCAGGCTGTGGATTGTTATTTCGAAAATCAAAAGCTAGGGCTTGAAGAGCTAAAATTTCTGCACGTCCACAAGACCGCGCGCCTCATCGCAGCAAGCTTGCAAGCAGGCTGCGTCGTAGCGGGGCTAGACGAGGCGGAGGCTGCGCGCATATACGACATCGGGCTTGATCTGGGGCTGGCGTTTCAGATCGCAGACGACATCATCGACGCGACGCAAAGCGCCGAAACGGCGGGCAAGCCGACGCATAACGATGGCGCGAAAAACTCCTTTACCAACCTTCTTGGCGTGGAGGGCGCGGTGCAGGCTAAAAACGAGCTCATCGCAAAGATAGAGTGCGAGCTAGGCGGCGTGCATGCTGGTATCCGCGCTATCGTGACGGGCCTCATCGACAAGCATTTGCGGTAAATTTAGCTTAAATTTGCGTTTGAGTCGGTTAAATTTGAGCCGTCAAATTTGCCGTCAAATTTCGCAAATTTTATCTATAACTACAAAACTCTATCCGCTCGGTATAAATAAACGACGTTCTAAACCGTGCCGATCCTGCCGTAAATTCGGCAAAATTCGGTGTCCTTTTTATGCTATAATCTTTTAAATTTATCAAAAGGAGAGATAATGAAAAAAATAGCCTTATCGCTTGCGCTTTTGTGTGCGGCTGCATTTGCCAAAGAGTACGACTACATGCTAGCTAGCACTGCGCAAAAGACTTTTGAGGAACCGACTTCTAGCTACGAAACCAAGCAAAGCTACGACGCCAAGGCTCGCCGCCTAGAGCTGGTGAGCAGCTCCGAGCTCGCAGACGGCCTAAAGGGCAAACACAAAGAGGTCAGCTACTACAACAAAGCCGGCGAGATGACGAAATTTGAAGCCTATAGCTATGATTTTGCCGCGAAAAAATGGATCAAAGTAACCGAATACAAAGCCGACTATAAAAAAGGCGTCCTCACGCAGGAGTCTAGTTCGTTTATCAGAGGTGTGCCGGAAAATGCTAGCAAAATCGTCACAAAGTACCTAAAAAACGCTAGCGAGGAGATCAGATACGAGCTAGTAAAGGGCAAATGGCAAAAAGCCGCGCTAACCAAAACCGTCGAGAACGCATACGGCGAGAACGAGCTCATCGTGCTTAGCGTCTGGGACGGCAAAAGATGGCAGCCTAAGTCAAAAACTCAGCTGCTCTACGGTGCGGACGGACAGACGCGCGGCTACGAGAGCTGGGACTACGAAAACGGCGCATGGCAAAGCCGTGAAAGAAGCACTGTTGCGGGCGATGTGAAGGGCAAATACGAGCAGGTAAGAAGCTTATTTGAAGGCGGCGCGTGGCGCTATGACGAGATGTCAAAGCACGACTACGACGCCTCTAGCGGCAAAGACGTGACGATAAATCTCATCTGGAACGCCGAGCAAAATGCGTGGGAGAACAACAGCAAAAGCGTCTCGATCGTAGAGGGCGCGGACTTTGAGACGGCGGCGTTTTTGTGGGATAAAGAACGCAAAGAGTGGAAGCAGGAGTACTCCAACCGCAGCATCTACGACAAGAGCGGCGAGCGTCTGCTAACGCAGCGATACGACACGATGGACGGCAGCGAGAAGTTCGTCTACGGATACAACGAGCGCGGCGATAACGTGAGCGTGGATATCTACGAGCTAGTTAGCGACGAAAACGGCAAAAGATGGGTGCAAAATAAGCGCCTGGAGACGACCTTTGATCCGCGCATATTAGCCGACGACGTCGGACACGGCGGCTCGCTGATGTCCTTTGAGATGCCTAGCAGATACGCGGTGACTAGCTTTAAGCAGTTTGTCGCGGCGGACGGTAAATTTAAGCTCGCCTCAGAGCAGACGTGGAAATATAAAAGGGTCAAATGATCTTTTGCTAGCGGCCTAACTGCGGTAAATTTGACGCTTTGGATTCGGTCAAATTTAACGAGCGCCCGAGCGTCAATTTGGCTCGTTGAATTTTGCTTTCACATCAAATTTGACGCCGTTTGGGCGGCTAAATTTAAAAAGGAGCGAATGTGAGATTTTTTTGGAAAGCGGCGGCGATGGCGGCGATTTGGGCCTTGCCGCTAGCTGCATCGGGCGAAATTTGCCTAAAAAAGACTATCTATAAAACGCAGGGCGACGCCGTGCCGCGCTACAAATACGAAACGAGCCAAGCTTACGACGCGAAGGCTAGAGCGCTAGAAAAAATCTACGACGAAATCAGCGATGAGGGCAGGCGCAGGACGAAAAGCATTGTTAAATTTGACGAAAGAGGCGAGCGCGAAATCGGCAGTACCGAGTACGAGTGGGACTTTAGCGCCGAAAAATGGCGCAAAGCAGGGTTCTCAAAAACAGAGAGGACAAAGGACGGCGCGTTTGTTTATATCGATACTCGCGGTCAAAACGGCAAACTAAGCCAAGGTCAAAAAACCGTCGAAAAGCGAACGGGCGCGACGGAAATCTCTCAAAATTTCACTCTAAAAAACGGCAAATGGACGCCGACGTATCTAATCAAAAGACTTTATGACGAAAACCACAAAACCACGCTCATAACGACCTTTGAGTGGAATACCAAAGCTAAAAAATGGATTCCGTACGAAAAATCGATATACCGCTACAAGGGTGACGTTTACGCTAGCTCCGAGGGCTATAAATGGCGCGGCAAATGGGTGCCGCAGACGAAGCACGCGGCCTTTACGGCTGCGGACGGAGCGCGCACCGAGATAAATTTCACGTGGGGCGAGGACGCGTGGCGACCGCAGGAGAGGACGGTGCAAAAAATAGAGCCCGAGTTTAGGCGTTTTACCGATCTTAGATGCCGCTGGGACGCCGCAAAGAGCGAGTGGAACGGCTGCTACAAAAACGTGCGCGAGGAGACTGAACAAGGTCGGCTAAAATACTCCGCATCGTCGTTTCGGCAGGAGGAGTCGCAACGCTGTGAGATAGTGTTTGAAAACGAACTTAGCTACGACGCGCGCGGTAACTTGATAAAAAATCGCGAGACGTCAGACGGCGAACGGCGCGAGTACGTCTACGTCTACGACGAAGCGGGAAATAACGTATCCTCAGCGCTTCGCGAGCCAGATGAGAGCGGCAAATGGCGCGAAACGCAAAAAACGGTAAACGTATTTGAGCCAGAAATTTTAGCACGCGACGTCATGGATCGTGGATTCATTGGCGACTACGTAGCCGCGGGCGAAAATGCGATCAAAAGCAGCATGCAGTATTTTTTAGACGGCGATGAGTTTAAGCTAAACGAGACGCTCGAGTGGTTTTACGAAAAATGCGAGCCGTCTCGCGAGTGAGCCCTATATCGTTCAAATTTCCCTTAGCAACGCGATAATGTTTGCTTGCGAGGCGGATTTTGGCGTCTAAATTTGACGCGCGGCGGATGATGGTTTTTAAATAAAATTTAGGAGAAATATGCGAAATTTAGAGCAAATTTTAGCGTCGCTAGACGAGAGCGCGCAAAAGGTTTTGGTTTTAGGATGCGCAAAACACCCCGTTTGGGACGATGCGAACGAGGTTTTCGCGCTAGCTACGAGGCAAATTTTAGATAAAAGCCTAGGGTTGCAAAAGGGCGTGGATTATAGCAAAACTCCTAAATTTTATGGTGCCCGGCCGCTCGCGTTTATCGGCGTGCATGCGCAGATGATCGGGCGAAAAAGCATAGGATTTTTACTCACGGAAAGACATCTTTTGGTTAAATTTGACGCGTCGGCCGTAAACGTAGACGAGGTAGCGGCGGCGTTTAGGCTCGATAAGTATTTGCAAAACGAGCTGGAAAATCTCGCGTGGCAAGAGCTGGAAAAATGCGAATTTGAAATCGAGGACGAGATGAAAGCGGCGATGAAAACTGCGCTGGAAGCGATCTTGCAGGCAGTTTTAGAGGAGGGCGTTAAGGCCGAGGAGCGTACGATCGCGGATAAAATTTTGGAGCTTGAGCTGGGCGAAGCGCTAAAAACGCCGCTTGACGAGACGAAGCTGCTATCAAAATCGCTTAGCGTCTTTAAGCCCGTCTCACCGATGCTTCACAGCCTTGATCGCTCGCTTTTGGGTAAGCCTTACGGCGTGATATTAGACGAGCGCGGACTTATTAGCCGCGAGCTGATGGAAGAGCAAGTTTTTAGCTCGTGGGACGAGATCGGAGGCGCACAAATCGAAGTAAAAGAGGACGCCGTAATAATAGGCGAAAAAGAGCATAAGATACCTTTTGAGCTAAAAGAGAAAAAGGAAAATTTCGCCGAGTTTTTAAAATTTACGGCG
>CAUQPE010000002.1:0-54700 GCA_963519915.1 uncultured Campylobacter sp.
AACTCGCGACCCCAACCTTGGCAAGGTTGTGCTCTACCCCTGAGCTATTCCCGCATTTTTGTTTGAAAAATGAGATTCTAGCTGATTTTTGCTTAAAATTTTATTTTATTTCATCAAATTTCAAAATTTCGTAAGATAAAAATGATATAATTTCAAAATCTTTTCGACGATTGGGGTTATAGCTCAGCTGGGAGAGCGCTTGAATGGCATTCAAGAGGTCGGCGGTTCGATCCCGCTTAACTCCACCATCTTTAAATTTATTCCCCAAATTTTACATCCAAGCCACCAGAAAGTTTTTGATTAATTTATAATTGACGATTAATATCGTAACCTATGAAAATAGTATTTTAAGCTTGCTTGTGTTAGTATCGGCAAAATTTAGTACGGGAAAAAGATGCAAGATTACTCTATTTTAGATGTTTTATCTAACAAAAAATTCCTTTGTTTAGAGGATGAGCCTTATATATTAAAAAATATGATCGACTCCCTCGAGCTGTTTTTTGCCGAAGTAAAAGGCGTAAGCGACGGCATAGAAGCGCTAGACGAGGCTATGAGCGGCTCATACGACGCGCTCGTCCTTGACGTCAGCGTACCGCACATGGACGGACTAGAGGTAGCCAAAAAGATCCGCTGCGCAAACCGCAAAATCCCGATCGTAATCATCTCAAGCCACACCGAGCAGGAGTATTTGTGGCGCGCAGTGGAGCTAAAGATCACGAGATATCTCTCAAAGCCCTACGATAAAGATACGTTTATAAAGGCGCTAGAAGATGTCGCAATGGAGCTCATCGACCATACGCCAATGTTTAGTATCAACGACGACCTCAAATACGACTTTAGTAAAAAAATCATATATATAAAAGGAAGAGGCCTGTCGCCTCTCCAAAAGCGAAAGCAAGCTTTTGGAGTATTTTTTAAACAACAAAAACCAAACCATCACTTACGAACAGCTGTTTGACTACATGTGGGAATTTGAACAGCCGACCAAAGAAGCCATCAAAACCATCGTAAAAGAGCTGCGCCGCAAGATCGGCAAGGACACGATCAGAAATTTGTACGGCGTAGGATATCTATGTGAAGTCCAAATTTAAATTTATCATCCTGCTGCTCGTCGTTTTGTACGGCGCCATTACCGTTTTGGTTTTTAACTTTTACCGCGATCTTGCGTTAAAAGACGCCAAGCAGGAGGCAGTTTACGTGCTAGATGCGATGAACGGCATACGCGACTACATCTCTACCGTCCAGCGCCCGCTCATAGATGAGTTAAAAGATCACGGCGCTATAGACAAAGACCTTTTTGACCCCAGACTCATGTCCTCATCCTACATCACGCGTCAAATTTACAAAATCCAGCTCGCTAAAAAAAACATAAACTACGACTACAGGCTAACGGCAACAAACCCGCTAAACCCCGAACACGAAGGCACGGAATTTGAAAATGAAATTTTAGAAGGGTTTAAAGAAGGCAAATACGAGGTCTACTCTGACGTAATCAAAGACCAAAACGCCTCGTACTTTTTCGTCGGCCTTCCGATCAAAAACTCCCACCCATCCTGCGTCGAGTGTCACAACATAAACAGCGCGCCTAAAAAAATGCTCGAACAATACGGAAATTTAAATAATTTCGAGGGCAAAGTCGGCGACACGATAGCGATGGTGAGCTTTAAAATCCCGGTAAAAAGCATCCTGCTCTATCATAAACAAGAATTTATCGTTAGCGGCGTGGCGATCACGGCGATCTTTGCGGCGTTTTTATTTTTTGTTTATAAAATCCACAAAGGCAACGAAAAAACCAAACTGCAAAACGAGCTTTTGATGATAAATCAAAGCCGCCTGGCCTCGATGGGCGAAATGATCGGCAACATCTCGCACCAGTGGCGTCAGCCTCTAGCCCAGATCAGCTCGACTCTGGTAAATTTGGAGCTTTACTCCGAGCGAGGCAAACTAAGCGAACAGAGACTAAAAGAGGCTATCGAGGAGGCAAACGAGCAGGTCAAATTTATGTCTGACACCATCGAGGATTTTAAAAATTTCTTTAATCCAAATATGCCAAAGAGCGAATTTGACGCAAAGCAGGCCATAGAGCAGGCTTGTAAAATTTTAAACGCGACGCTCAAAAAGCACGTCATCGACGTAAAAGTAGAGATAAAAGAAAATTTTACGCTTTACGGCAACATAAACGAGCTTATTCAAATTTTAATTAACATTATAAATAACGCCAAAGAAGCATTTTTAAATCTACCGCAAGAGCGAGCGCAGGCAAACCGAATGCAAATTTTAATAACAGCCCTTTTGCAAAACGGCGAGCGAGCGATAACGCTCGAAAATAACGCCGGCAGTATAGATAAAGCCGCGATAAATAAAATTTTCAAGCCGCATTTTACTACGAAAAAGTCAGGCAGCGGGCTTGGACTATATATGAGCAAGGTAATAGCCGAAAAAAATAACGCCCGAATTTACGCACAAAATATAAATAATGGCGTAGTATTTACTATTAAATTTAAAAATTCATAATTTATTAAATTTCCCCTTTTTTCGCCCCCTTTTTACGATAGCATTATCAGTATGAAATCTTTTTGATTTTAGATCCAAAATTTATAAGGAGGGCGCAATGAGGAATTTAAGTAAAACCTTATTAGGTTTGCTTATGGGCGTTAGCGTCTTCGCATCGCAAGCCTGTTGCGAAGAACACAACATGCAGATGTCTCAACAAGCGCGAGACGTCATAGCAAACCCAAAAGGTACGCTTCAAAGTAGAGGCGTAATATCCTTGCAAGACTACATCGTAGAAGAGCAAGAGATGTATGAGTGGCTGTTTAAAAACCACCCGATTTTCACAAAATACGGCGGTAAAACAGTCGGTAAACTAGATGTTCACGACCGTGGACTTGAGTGGCTTGCCGAAGGTCACGGCTTTGACATGTCAAAAGCTAGTAAAAGAGACGGCGGTAAAGGCTACAGCTCTATGATGTATAGGATACCTGCTGGTTCGTCTTTGCAGTTTCCTAACAAATTCATAGGATCCGAAAAGTGCGGCGAGTGCCACCCTGCACAGTACGAAGTATGGAGCAGATCGCGCCACGCCACTACTATACGCTTCCCTGGCGAGCACCCTGAGGTTAACAACAACCTAACTGATCCGGTATTTAGCCCAGATACCGCGTCCATCTTGCCTCAAGGTATTACTCCGGACGTTATTTACGCAACAGTAGGACACCTAAGAACCGAATTCGGCTACGTAGATGCATGGCTTCTACGCGGAACCTATCACGTAGAGGGCGGCTTACTACGAGATGGCACCGGTCAAGTCGTAGCCGGCGGCAACCAATTCCAAAGAACTTGGGCGTTAAATTTAACTCCTGAAACAGTTAAGAAAATCAAAGATTTCGTTCCTGATTTTCCGGAAACTCTAGCTGATTACGGCGATAACGGCGGATACGTCAGAGGTCTAGCCTCATACGCCGCTAAATACAAAAAGTCAATGTTCTTCCAAGCAAACGCTTCTTACTGCGAAGTTTGCCACCCGTTCAAATTTGACTTTAAAACCAAGAAAGAGTTCTATGCGGCTCTAGGTAATGCTAAAGAGCTTCAAAAACACACTATCTCTAAAGGCGTAAGCTGTGAGGAGTGTCACGGAGCCGGCGGTCACCTTGACGGAGCTACAAACTTTAGAACATCAAACTGCGAACGCTGCCACCAAAGATTTAACTATAGCCCAGACCTAGCTAGAGCCAATCCTCTAAACCAAGGCAAGCTTGACCTATCTCTAAGCTCTAAATTTAAATCAATGGGACCAGGATGCGGATCTGAGGGTTCACAATCATACTTTACCGCTCACTACGATAAAGGTATGCGTTGCACCACTTGCCACGATCCTCACGATAATACGGGTCTGGTCGTAGGCGACAAGACCATCAAAGGCGTAAACTATAACTCAGAGCAAGGTTACCTAAGTGCGCTTTACACTAAACCAAAAATCAGAAAAGATTGTCAAGATTGCCACAAAGAGCAAGCATATATCGCTTCTAGAGCCGATACGCACAAAGATAACACTTGCGCATCTTGCCACATGCCGTTCATGATGAGCTGCGAGAACTTCTACGCTATCCAGTTCCAAGACAACGCTGGATTTGATACTCAAAGAAGATCTCACATCTGGAAGATCGACGTAGATCCAACTAGAAAATCTCTAGTTGCGGGCGACGCTGCTAAAGGACCAAGAGATGCTAAAGATTGGCACTTCCAAAGAGATAAAAACGGACATAACTTCGTTGACCTAATGTGGGCGTGCGCTAGAACGTCTTGGGCCGATAAAGATATGCAAGATACTAAAGGCTGCCACAGCCCAGTACTATCTGAGCTAAAACCTACCCTACACTTCAAGAACCAAAAACAGGTTTATGACGAAGTAATGGGATGGCAAACTCCTGTTAAAAACGACTTCTCTCAAGTCAAAATCGGTATCGAAGGACTTTATGCTATCTTAGAAACTAAGAAACTAAGTCCTAGCGATAAGACGAGAGTTTATGAGCTAATCGAAAAAGCGCAAGACACAGTTGACTTGCTACAAAAAGACGGCTCATGGGGTATGCACGGCTTTAAATATACAAAACAAAGACTCGACGCTTCTAAAGAGTACATCAAAGAAGCCCAAAGAATCATAAACAACAATTTATGATACGATTACGGACGCCGCAATTTTACGGCGTCCAAATTTAATAAGGTAAAATTTATGCGTTTTAAACTTAGCAAAAATCCGATTTTAGCTCTTTGCCTAACGGCCGGTTGCGTCTTGTGCGCTAGCGCGGCGGATAAAGAGACGATGACGCAAGAGCAAAAAGAATCATACAGCATCGGAATTTCAACCGGAACCTATATCTCCGCACAATTAAAAAAACAAGAAAGCCTAGGCGTTAAATTTGACAGCAAGGCTATTTTAGACGGCTTTGCCGACGCCTTTAAAAAAGAACAAAAACTAACAGACGAAGAGATCATCTCTCTACTAAACCAAAGAGACGAAAAACTAAATAAGCTAACCCAGGACGCGCTAAAAAAAGCGCTTGAAAAAAATTTAAAAGAGGGCGAAGAATTTATGGCGAAAAACGCCAAAAACAAAAAGGTCAAAACGACTAAATCAGGGCTTCAGTACGAAGTCATAGCCGTCGGCGACGGCGACAAGCCAAGGCCTGAGAGCGTAGTCGCGCTAAACTATAAAGCCTACCTCATAAACGGCAAAGTTTTTGACGACACGTACTCTAGAAACGAGCCTACGATCCTTTCTATGGTAAATTTAATAGACGGCCTACAAGAGGGCCTCATGATGATGAACGGTAACTCAAAATATAAATTCGTCATCCCGTCTCACCTAGCCTACGGAGACGAGGGCGCAGACGAGATACCGGGCGGCTCGACGCTGATTTTTGAAGTCGAGCTAGTAAAGGCGCTAAAACCTGGCGAGCTAGCCGGCGCAGCCAAAAAACTAAGCGAAACTCAGCCGCGTAATTTCCATGGCGCGCATAGCCACGGAAGTAGCGTTGGTAGATAAATTTAGGATATTTAATCCATACGGATGGAGAAGAATATGAAAGAGCAAAATACAAGAAGGACGTTTTTTAAATTCCTTGCTTCGGGCGCGGCGGTTGCGGGAGCGACTAGCGTACTGGGCAAGAGTATAAATTTAGACGCCCCTACGGAAAACGGCAAAAAGCCGCACTACGGCATGATCTTTGATCAGAACAAATGCGTCGGCTGTACCGACTGCGAGGTCGCCTGCCAAAAGGTAAATTTGGTCCCAAAAGGCCAAATGAGGCTTTTTATCCAGGATAAAACCGATCCGCTAAATTTGAAAGAAAAGCGCTATGTCAGGGTTTCCTGCCAGCAGTGCGAGGACGCGCCGTGCGTGACCGTTTGCCCGACAAAAGCCTGCCACAAGGACGAAAAAACCGGCATCACGACGATGAACACCGACGACTGTATCACCTGTAAATACTGCATCGTAGCCTGTCCTTACGACGTGCGCTTCATAAACCACGAAACAAGAGCCGCAGAGAGTTGCAACTTCTGCTTGGATACGAATTTAAAAGACGGCCACGAGCCTGCCTGCATCGAGGCGTGCAGATACGAGGCGATCGTATTTGGCGATCTAAACGACGAAAACTCGCACATCAGCCAGCTACTTCGCGTAAAAGACAGCCTACGCATGCATCCTGAATGCGGCACGAAGCCGAGCCTGCGCTATATTCCTGCGGTTAAATTGGGGGTGTGATATGAACGGAGCTATAAATTTCACTGCGACCTTCTCGCACGGCGTGGAGTGGGGCTGGCCGATCGCGGTTTATCTTTTGCTAGCGGGCATGAGCGGCGGCGCTTTGATCGTCGCGATCCTCGTCAAATTTTATAAAAAACAGACCGAAAGCACGCCGCTGTTTAAGGCCGCGTCGCTGCTATCTTTAGTTACGATTTTACTCGGCATGGTCTGCCTAGTAGCCGACCTTGAGAGGCCGCTACTTTTCTGGAAAATTTTGATTAATTATAACTTTACCTCGGTTATGTCCGTGGGCGTGGCGGCGCTTTGCGTCTATATTCCGCTTAGCTTCGTAGCTTGCCTTTATGCGTTTGAAGATTGCCTTAGAGAGTTTTTGACGCGCAATCTTAGCTTTTTAAAAGGCCTTTTCGAGCTTGTGATGAAAATTTTAAACGCGCTTCGTCCGCTACTTCTTGCGCTTACGCTTGTTTTTGCGGTCGCTATCTGCGCCTATACGGGCTTTTTGATCTCGGTTTTAGTTAGATTTCCTATCCTTAATACCGCCGTTTTACCTGCGCTTTTCGTGGCGTCTGGACTATCTGCGGGTATCGCGGGCTCAAGCCTGATAGCCGCGCTTTTCTTTAAAGCAGACCAGCATGGCGGCGATCTAAAAACCTTGCACGCGGTCGAGTGGCCGGTTTTAGCGATGGAAATTTTACTAATCGGCATGATTTTCGTCTCGCTAATCACTGGCAGCGACGTACAAAAAGCTGCAAGCGTTGCCTTTAGCGAGGGAATTTACGCTCAGCTATTTTGGCTAGGCGTCGTGGGCGTAGGATTTTGCGTACCGCTAGTTTTAAATTTCGCACTGGGCAAAAAGATCGCTCACACCGCGTTTGCGTTCTACGTTAGCGCGCTTGCCAGCGTGGTCGGAGTATTACTTCTTAGAATGTTTATACTATACGCAGGTCAAACTTACGATATAATAATGTAAAAAACTCGGAGAGGCGATTTTGGGCGTAAATTTTTTTAGATTTTTAACTTCTTACAAATTTGCGCTCTGCCTTCTCTTTATCCTAGCCGCAGGCGCCGGCGTCGCAACCTTTTTAGAGAGCATCTACGACACGCAAACGGCTAAAATTTTAGTCTACGAGGCGCGCTGGTACGAGTGCGTTATGAGCGCACTCGCGCTTTGCTTGCTCGCTATAATCATCAAAACCAAAATGTGGCGCCGATTCGGCTCCTTCGTGCTTCACGCGGCATTTATCATTATCTTTATCGGTGCGGCTTTGACGCGTTATCTGGGCGCTGAGGGCGTACTACACGTAAGGGCCGGCGAGAGCGGAAACGAGATGGTGAGCGTAAAACCGTTTTTGCAAATACGCACCAAAGACGCATTTTTCGAGTATCCGCTAAATTTAACCCAAATCGGCGATAATAATTTTAGCTTCACGCAAACCATAAACTCAAAAAATTTCACCGTCAAATTTGACTCATATAAGCCCGCGCCAAAAGGCGAGCGCGGTACTCTCGTAGTAAAATCGGGCTTTGAAGGGCAGCGCGAACAAACAGCCAAAATCCACGGCGGCGTAGGCTGGCTGGGCGAGCCTAGTATGCTAAATTTTGACGGCGAGGAGATAATGCTAACCTGGGGCTCAAGGCTAGTTAGCTTGCCGTTTTCGATAAAGCTTATTAAATTTGAGCTTGAACGCTACCCAGGCTCTCAAAGCCCGTCCTCATACTCTAGCGACGTAGAGGCGCTTTCAGACGCGGGCGAGGTTTTAACGAGATATAAAATTTACATGAATCATCCGCTAAATTTGCAAGGCTTTAAACTCTTTCAATCATCCTACGACGCGGACGAGCAAGGCACGGTGCTAGAGGTCAACCGCGACCCGGGCAAAATCCCGACCTATATCGGATATTTCTTGCTTTGCGCTGGCGTTATCGGCAACTTTTTTACTAAAAATAGCCGCTTTTTAAAGCTCATAAATTTCATCAAAAACAGCAGATTTTCGCTCGTCGCGGCCTTTATCGCGCTTGGTTTTTTAAATTTTAATGCAAACGCGGCCGAGCAAAACGGGAGCGAGATTTTAAAAACTTTCGCCGCAAACACCGCCGCTCACGCTAACGGCGAATTTGCAAAGCTTCTCGTGCAAGACTACGCGGGCAGGATAAAGCCGCTTAGCACCGAAGCGGGCGAAATCGTAAATAAAATCTCGGGCACGGACTCGCTTTACGGCCTAAGCGCCGAACAAATCGTGCTTGGTATGAATCTAAATCCCGCGCTGTGGCAAGAGATAAAAATCGTCAAGATAAAAAACGGCGAGATAAAAAAGATGCTAAATTTGAGCGGAGATTACGCGAGTTTTAGAGATGCGTTTGACGCAAACGGCGAGTATAAACTGGCCACACAGGTCGAAGCCGCGAACGAAAAACCTCTATCAAAACGAGGCACGCTCGATAACGACCTCATCAAATTTGACGAGCGACTAAACATCGCGTATCTAACGTTTAAGGGCACGTTTTTTAAATTTATCCCGGTAGCAAACGACCCGCAAAATGCCTGGCTCTCGCCAAACGACGCATTTGGCGACGAGCGAGTCGATACCAATGCAAAAAGCATGCTAAACGACTATATAACTGGCCTGCAAGAAGGCATCTCGGATAATAACTGGGGCAAGGCCGACTCCGCACTAGCCGCACTAAGAAACTATCAGCGAACGGCTTCGGCGGAAATTTTACCTAGCGTTAGCAGAGTCGATGCCGAAGTCTTTTACAATCGTGCTTCGGTGTTTAAAAAACTGGTTTATTTCTACTGGATTTTGGGCTTTGCCGCGCTTTTGCTTGGGCTTGCTTCAGTGTTTTTATCGAGGCGAATTTTACCGCTTGAGCGAGCGATTTTAGCGGCGTTTGCGCTTGGATTTGCGGTGCATACGGCAGCTTTGGCGCTACGCTGGTACGTCTCGGGGCATGCGCCTTGGAGCGATAGCTACGAATCAATGATCTATATTGGCTGGTCGGGAGCGCTAGCGGGGATGATATTTTTTAGGAGTTCGCTGCTTGCGCTTGCGGCGGCTGCGCTGCTAGCGGGCATCGTGATGCTGGTGGCTCACATGAGCTTCGTAAATCCGCAGATAACGAATTTAGTCCCGGTGCTAAAGTCATATTGGCTCAGTATCCACGTATCGGTTATCACTGCTAGCTATGGATTTTTAGGCCTTGGCTTCGTGCTAGGTCTTATCGCGCTAGGACTCATGGCGTTTAAAAACAAAGCCAACGAGGCTAGACTAAACGAGCAGATTAGGTATATCGCGGCGATCGATGAAGCAAGTCTGATTATCGGCATTTGCCTACTGACGCTTGGAAATTTTTTCGGCGGAATCTGGGCGAACGAGAGCTGGGGGCGCTACTGGGGCTGGGATAGTAAGGAAACGTGGTCGTACGTCTCGATCCTAGTTTACGCGATCGCGCTGCATCTGCGCTTTATACCGAAGCTAAATTCGCTCTACGTATTTTTGATCGCATCGGTATTTTCTTACGCCTCGATCGCGATGACTTATTTTGGCGTAAATTTTTACCTAACGGGCATGCACTCTTATGCCAGCGGAGATTTGCCGCCGGTACACATTAGCGTCTATATCGCGCTTGGCTGCATGCTTTTGATAACCGCGCTAGCCTTTAGAGGGCGCGACGTAAAAACGATTTAAAAGGAGAAAAAATGTATAAAAAACTACTAGCGGCGGCGGTTTTATGCGCTAGCGCAAACGCGGGCTTTATCCAGGAGGGCATGCAAGCCCAGCAAAGCGGCGACCATAAAAAGCTGATAGAAATCTACGAAAAAGCCTGCCACGAGGAAAATAAGGCCTCTGGCTGCTATAATCTTGCCGTGGTGTATTTCGAAGGCACGGGCGGCGTGGAGAAAAATTACGAAAAGGCGATAAATTTATACCAAAAAGCTTGCAACGCCAAATTTGCGCTTGCCTGCAACAATCTAGGCTACATCTACGAAAGCGGCAACGGCGCGACTCAGGATTTTGCTAAAGCAGCCGCATACTACGAAAAAGCCTGCCAAGATGACGAAGGCTGCACCGCGCTAGGACTCCTTTATGCAAACGGCGCTGGCGTCAAAACCGATATCAAAAAAGCCATCTCGCTCTATACCAAAGCATGCGACTACGGCGATATGATGGGGTGCAATAACCTAGGCTACCTACACCTTGAAGGTATGGGCGTAGAAAAAGACTACGTCAAAGCAAAAGCCTTTTACGAAAAGGCCTGCGATGGCGGCGTCGGTATCGGCTGCGATAATCTCGGCTTTTTGTATGCATTTGGCCAAGGTACGGAGCAAGACTACGCTAAAGCTAAAGAATTTTACGAAAAATCCTGCAACCTAAACTACGACAAAGGCTGCAACAACCTAGCCATAATGTACGCCGAGGGCAAAGGCGTCGCGGCCGACACTGCTAAGGCCAAAGAGCTCTTTGACAAAAGCTGCGCAAAAGGCCTAAAAGTCGCGTGCGAGAATGCAGAGTTTTTAAAACCGGAAACAAATAAAACTAAATAATTTAAGGAGATAATATGATTTTACGTTCTATTTTGGGTTCGGCGCTACTAGCGGCACTACTTTTCGGCGCCGAAGCAAACGAGCAAGCCGGCAAGATGAAGCCGATGTTTCAAAGCGTGGATCCAAGCAAAGCTACGCTCGTAGGAAGCGGCGAGGATAAAGAGTACTGCGCCGTTTGCGGGATGAATTTGGTTAAATTTTATAAAACAAACCACGTCTATAACGGCAAACAAGTAGCATCCCTGCACTGCCTATACGAACTAACGGAGGGAAAAATCCCAAGCGACGCGCAGGTCGTAGATACGAAAAATCTAAATTTGATCGATGCAAATAAAGCCTTTTACGTCGTCGGTAGCAAAATAGGCGGTACGATGACTAGAAATAGCAAATACGCCTTTTCAACCGAGGCCGACGCGAAAGAGTTCCAAGCCGAAAACGGCGGCGAGATAATGGACTTTGCCAAAGTATACGAGATCGCTGGACAGGACTTTGAGGGCGACAACAAGATGATCAAAGCTAAACGCGAGGGCGGCGTTTACGCGCACGGCAAGGAATTTTACGAAGCAAACTGCGAGAAAGTCGATCCAAAAAGCTTTAAAGCCATCTCCGAGCTAAAAGCCCACCTCAAAAAAACATGCGACGCAAAGGGTGCCGGCAAAGCTCCTGAGTACGACAAGCACCTGCAAGCAGCAGCTCTATATCTATGGGACGCTCCGGCAAATTTAGGCGCGAGCGATCAAGCCTCAAAATCTAAACAAAAAGCGCAAAAAGCCGAGAGAATCGTCGTGCCAAAAGGCGCTCGCTGCCCGGTTTGCGGTATGCTAATCGGCAAAAACCCGCAGTGGGCGACGATGATGAAAACAAGCAAAGAGGAGCTTTACTTTGACGGCGTCAAGGACATGATGAAGTATTATTTCGAAAAAGGCAAAAAAGACGATCAAATTTACGTTAGCGACTACTACAAGCTAAACAAAATCGACGCCAGAACCGCCTACTACGTAACCGGCTCAAACGTAC
Source organism: uncultured Campylobacter sp. (assembly GCA_963519915.1). Lineage (GTDB taxonomy): Bacteria > Campylobacterota > Campylobacteria > Campylobacterales > Campylobacteraceae > Campylobacter_A. The sequence continues at coordinate 11,829 of CAUQPE010000002.1, forward strand.
TCGGACCTATGGGCAACGAGCTCATACCGTTTGCCAGCGAAGAGGACGCTAAGACCTTCGCTAAGGATCACGGCGGCAAACAGATCGTCAAATTTGACGAGATCACGACCCTTTTAGTAGAGAGGCTGATGTGAGACTCATCTGCGTTTTAGCGGGCTTTTTTGCGATTCTTTACCTTTGTATCGGGGCGCATTATCTAGGTTACGATAGAGCCGGCAAGGAAGCTCAGCTAAATTTGATCCAAAAATCCGTCAAAGACGCGCAAATTTCGACGAATTTTATTTCAAAAGAGTACGGGAAGTTTGTCTATGCCGAGTAAAAATTTTATCGATTACGCAGTTACGCTGCTCTATAAAGACCGTGCCGATCACGCTTTTAGCTTTTTTATCTTCGCTTTTATCGTGTTTATCTTAAGCGCGGTTCTTTTCGTCTCAAGCTCTATCCAAAGCGACCTTACAAATTTGATCCGCTCAAAACCGGAAGTCGTCGTCGAAGCTCTGCGCGCGGGCAAACGCGACTTGATGCACGACGGCTACATCTACGACGTCTCAAAGATCGCGGGCGTAGCTAGCGTAGAGGGCGCAGTCGAGGGAGAGTATTATTTCGCGCAAAAAAGAGTCTGGTTTCACATCGTCGGCGATGAAAATTTGGACGAGAACGAGATGATCGTTGGCGAAGGCGTGAAAAAAGAGATGGCGGAGCTTTATTACGAGGATGTTTTTAACTTTTTAACCGAAGAAAAAATGATACCGATAAAGATCAACAAAACCGCGCCGCATGAAACAGGCATCGTCTCAAACGACGTTATCTATATGAATCCCGCCACCGCGCGCGAGGTGCTAAGCCTAAAAGAGGGCGAATACACAAGACTCTACGTCGAAGTGCCAAACGTCAACGAGATCAGCGAAGTAGCGCTAAAGATCCAAAACGTCTATCCAAACACCGAGGTTACGAGCATCGAGGACGGAGTAGCCAAAATAAGGCACCTTTACTACTACAAAGGCGGCATTTTCATGGTGCTTTACGTCGTGGCGATGGTTTCGTTTTTTATCCTGCTGAAAAATCAAATTTCGCTCGCTTACGGCGAGAAGAAAAAGGAGATCGCGATATTGCGCAGTATCGGCTTTAGCGTGAGAAATATCATCGCGCTTAAATTTATCCAAAACATCGTCGTTTCTTTTAGCGCCTATTTGCTAGGCGTCGCGGGAGCGTATCTCTACGTGTTTTTATTCGGCGCGCCGTTTTTACGTGATATATTTTTAGGTAGCGAGGTGGCAAATTTTACGGATTTCACGCCGATAATAGACTTTAATATGCTATTTTTGATCTTTGTTTTTAGCGTGATTCCGTTTTTGGCATTCGTCATCATCCCGTCGTGGCGCATAGCCGTTAGCGACATGAGCGAGGCGGTAAAATGAATGCGATAGAAGTAAAAAATCTCTGTAAAATTTACAATCAAAACAAACCCAACGAATTTCACGCGCTGAAAAATATAAATTTGACGGTAAAAAGCGGCGATCTAGTCATCCTAAAAGGCGTCAGCGGTAGCGGCAAAAGCACGCTGCTAGGCATTCTAGGTGCGCTTAGCAAACCAAGCAGCGGAGAAGCGCTAATCAACGGTCGCAACGTCTCAAAACTACCCGACATCATGAGCTCAAATTTTAGACATAGCGAGGTTGGGTTTATATTTCAGTCGTTTAACCTGATCGAGGGCCTTAGCGTCTATCAAAACGTACTAGCGCCGCTAAGCCTAACAAGTCTTAAAAAAGCCGAGCTAAATTCGCAAATCGATCGCGCGCTAAATCTCGCCAACATCGCGCACAAAAAGGATCAAATCATCTCAAAGCTAAGCGGCGGCGAGAAGCAAAGATGCGCGATAGCAAGGGCTCTAGCGATGGATCCTAGCGTCATACTAGCAGACGAGCCGACGGCAAATTTGGACAAGCAAAACTCGCTTATTTTTATCGAAATGCTGAAAAAATTTAAGGAGCTAAAAAAGACCGTCGTGGTCGCCACGCACGACATTTTGTTTGACGATCTGGACTTCGTGGACGGCTACGTGAGGATGCAGGACGGAGAGATGCTGTGAGCGTATTTTTATCGGACGAAGTCATAGCGTTTTTGCTGATCGAGCTTATAATCATTGTTTTAATGGGTATTTCGCAGTATTTCGTCGTGCGTATCATGCGCCTGTGGGACTTTAACTCGACGTCAAATTTGCAATACGACCTAGAAAAGCGCAACTACCTCGTAAATACGATTTTGTTTTTCGCCGTAGTTTGCAAGATCGTTTTATTCGTATTTTTTGCGCTATCTCTAAACGAGCTAGCAGACGTGGTACCCGGCGCCATGTGCTCTGCCGGCGTCATCGGTTCAAATCAATTTGGCGGCATTTTGCTACTGCTAAAACTGCTACTCATTTTTGGCTTCGGGCTGTGGCTCATTATAAATTCGCTTGATTTAAAGGCGACGAATTTCCCGTATTTAAAGCGAAAATACGTCATCTTCACCGCGCTTTTTATCGGCGTTTTGATCGAATTTGCCGCTGAGATTTTGTTTTTTAGCAACGTACCGCTAAAAGTACCCGTATTTTGCTGCTCGGTCGTATTTCAGGCGCCAAAGCTACCGTTTGGCTACACGAAGTTAAATTTGGTCGTCTTTTACTACGCCGTTTTTGCGGTTATTTTGACGCTAAATTTACTCAAACAGACGATGGCGAGCTTTGTTTGCAACCTGCTGTTTTTATTTATCGCATACTACGCGATTACCTATTTTTTCGGGCTTTACGTCTACGAACAACCAAATCACAAATGCCCGTACTGCATGCTAAAAGGCGAGTATTTTTACGTCGGTTACCTCATCTGGGGATCGCTGTTTTTGGGTATTTTCTACGGCATATCGGCGTTTTTGGTCGAACTGATCGTAAAAAAACCTTACGAGCATTTGCTCAAAATTTCATCTTTTTGGCTGATCGTAAATGCTCTTGTTTGTAGCTTTTTCGTCGCTAAATACTACCTTTTGCGAGGAGTTTTATTATGATAAGGCAAATTTTCGCCGCCGTGCTACTCACCGGCGTGGTGGCGCTGCTCGCGTTTTCAGTGGATACTAGCGAGGGTAAAATCGTCGTTCGCCACGGCAACGTAGAAAAAAAGCCGCTAGAAATCGAGCTTGGCAAATATCTTTGCTTTGAGAGCAAGGTGCTGATCAGCGACCTAAACAACACGGCTCAGGCGGTGATGCCAAACGGCGACACATACTTTTTCTACGACATCTCAAACTCGTTTACGTGGCTCATGCGGCAAAAAAATAAAGACGACGTCGTGCTGTGGGTGTATTCGCAAGATACCAGCCGCTACATCCTAGCTAAAAATGCCTGGTACTCGCGCGTAGACATCACTCCGATGGGATACGGCATCGGCGCGTACGAATACCACGTTTACGGCATCAACGATAACTATTTCGAGGACGTCATGCTCTACGCCGCACGCGGCGAAACACTGATAAATCCGCTCATTTTTATCTTGCTTTCGGAGAATAAAATTTAGCTTTTAGAGCCCATTTGGCTATTTGATTCTCCGAGAAGCAAATAGTCCCCTCCAAAGTAAAAACGGCTAAATTTGAGCACTATTTGGCGCTTGCGGCTTTAACTATGTTGGGGGGGGGCAGTTGCTACGCGCCGCAAATACTTAACAATCAATCTATTGTATGAAATTTGACGAATATTTTACCGCTATAAGAAAGATGGCTGGTTATGGCGAAGATTACAATTTTATATTTGCTAGCTAAATTTTGCACATATCGCCAATTTTTATAAATAATTTTAAAGCGTTTCAGATGTTTTCATATATCGCTAACGTTATTTTTCAAGAAACGATGTTCATGAACAAGTAATTTTATGGCACTACAGAATATAACACGGCTAATTTTAGCTGTGTTATATAACTAACGGTAAAACCGCCTTACAAAAGGTTAGTATCTAACGTTATTAACTTTTAGAAAATCCCTCAGCGCTTCATATTCGCCGTTTTCAAAGTATCGCCATTTGCCCGGTTTTAGCATACCAAGGTCAACTCGTCCGAAACTAACGCGTTTTAGATCCATCACCTCAAGGTCGAAATATCCGAAAAAGCGGCGTAGTTCGCGGTTTTGTCCCTCGTTTATCACGACTTTTAGCTTCGTGAAGCCGCCGCTTGAGCCAAAAATTTTATAGTCCAAAAACGGCTTAAATTCCATCGATTTTATCGCGGTTTTAGCATGCGCACCCTTGGTGGCGTCCGCGGCGAAAAAGCCCTCGTTCATCGCCGTTATCACTTCAGGTGTTATATCGCCCTTTACTTTCAGATAGTATTCGCGCTCTACGTCGCTGTTCATCAGCGCAGTAGCGATCGCCGGGGCGTCCGTTAGTAAAAGTAGTCCCTCGCTAGCGTAGTCAAGCCGCCCGATACTAACAAATTTAGCAAACTGTCGGTCCAAACTATCATAGATCGTTTTGCGTCCGCGGTCGTCTTTTTTACTAACCAGCTCGCCTTTTTGTTTGTGATAAACGATCACGGTAAATTCTTTTTTTAGCCTCACTACTCGGCCATTTATCTTTACTTTATCCTCATTGCTAACGCTAGTGGCTAGCTCGCTAACGACGCGGCCGTTTACGCTAACTTTGCCCTGTTTTATGAGCTCATCGGCCTCTCTACGCGAATAACTCGTGTTATGCGATATAAATTTGTTTAGTCTGCTTTTTTGCATTTTATAGTCCTAAATTTGCAAGGTCGTGTATGTGTAAAACGCCGACCGGAACGCCGTTTTCTACGACGGCTAGTAGCTGTATCTTGTGCCGCTCGATGAGCGCTAACGCATCTATCGCTAACATCTCTTTATCATTTAGCTCTTTTGGCTTTAGCGTCGCATATTTGATCGCAGCGTCGTTTAGATCAAAGTCCTCTCTCATCAGCGCGCGCCTAAGGTCTCCGTCGCTTAAAATAGCGTCCAAAATGCCGTCTTTATCGACGATCAAAACTGTACCGAGTTTGCCGTGCGTCATCGTGTCGATCGCCTGCTTTAGGCTCGCATTCCAGCGTACTATCGGTAAATTTTCGCTTCTCATTACGTCTTTTACCTTTAGAAATAGTCTCTTGCCAAGACTTCCGCCTGGATGAAAATTTGCAAAATCCTCTTTTTTAAAGCCTCGCTTTTCCATCAAACAAACGGCTAACGCATCGCCTAGGGCTAACGTTAGCGTCGTCGAGCTAGTTGGCGCGGCATCTAGCGGGCAGGCTTCTTTGCTAACGTCAAGCTTCACAAAGGCGTCGCTAAATTTGGCTAGCGTGCTAAATTTATCCCTCGCCATCGCAACTATCGGCACGCCAAAACGCTGCACGTGAGGTAGGATTTTAGTTAGTTCCTCGCTCTCGCCGCTAAAGCTGATAGCTAGTAGCGTATCATCCTTGCCGATCATACCCAGATCGCCGTGCATCGCCTCGGTCGGATGCATAAAAAAGCTAGGCGTGCCCGTGCTAGCAAGCGTCGCGGCGATCTTTGCGCCCACGTGCCCGCTCTTGCCTACGCCAGTGACTACGACTTTGCCTTTGGTTTGGTATAAAATCTCGACCGCTTTTTCAAATTCGCCGTCTAAAATTTCGGCATTTCTCGTTAGCTCGTTAGCTTCCGTTTTTAGCACGTTAGCGGCTATTTTGATTGTATCGCTCATTTTTCGTCCCTACATCAAGTATATGATCGGCACGATGGTCGGGTATTTTTTGACTTTTCTAAAGATATGTTTTCGGATGACCTGGCGCACCTGCCCCTCGAGCATCCTACCGTCTTTTAAAAGCTCCTCTTTGACGTTGCTTAGATACTGCTCCAGCACGCCCTCCATCTCTTTTCTAAACTCGCCGTCTTGCTTATCGCCAACCAGACCGTAGCTGATAACACGAGGCTTGTTGATGAGCTTAGCGCCGTGGCGAGAGATTTGCGCGATGATCATAACGACGCCCGCTTCGGCCAAATTTTGCCTGTCGATCACAACGTCGTCTGAAATTTGTTTGTTGATTTGGTTATCGATAAATACCTTGCCCGTTTTTACCGTCTTGGCGCGCTTCATGTATTTTTGGCAAATTTCCATCTGATCGCCGTCGCTCATCAGATAGATGTTTCGCTCGTCCACGCCGCAGGCTACGGCCGTTTCTTTATGCTTTGCGATATGGTTGTACTCGCCGTGGACCGGGAGGAAAAATTTAGGTTTTATTAGGCGCAGCATCAGCTTTTGCTCCTCTTGCGCCGCGTGACCGCTCACGTGTATCTCGCTAAAGTCCTGATACGCGACGCTAGCGCCTGATTTGATGAGAAAATTTAGCACTGTAGAAACGCTGCTTTCGTTACCAGGGATCGCCTTTGAGCTGATGATGATCTGATCGGTCGGCTTTATTTTTATATATTTGTGCTCGTCGGTAGCCATTCGGTATAGCGCACTCATTGTCTCGCCCTGAGAGCCGGTGGTGACGATCAGCACTTCGTTATCTTTAAATTTACCGACTTCGTTGGCGTCGATAAAAATTTTCTTATCGAGCTTGATATAGCCAAGCTCCATCGCCGTATAGAGGTTGCGCTCCATGCTACGACCGATGACGCAGACCTTGCGGTTATATTTTAGTCCCCAGTCGATCGCCTGATAGACGCGGTGGATGTTGGAGCTAAACGTGCTCATTATCACGCGGCCTTTGGCTTTTGAGAAAATCGCATCAAAGGTCTTGCCCACGCTACTTTCGCTTTTAGTAAAGCCCTCTCTGTAGCTGTTCGTGCTGTCGCTCATCAGGCACAGTACGCCGCGCTCGCCGTAGTAGGCTAGGCGACCCAGATCGGTAGGGTAGCCATCTATCGGCGTGTGGTCGATCTTAAAGTCGCCCGTGTGGATGATGGTGCCAGCCTTTGTCGTGATGGCAAGCGCGCTAGCATCGATGATGGAGTGCGTGATATGTATCCACTCGACCTCAAAATCTCCTATCAGATACGGCTTGCACTTTTCGACCGAGCGGAAAAGCGAACGCTCCTGCTTTAGCCCGTGCTCTTCAAATTTGTTATTTATCATGCCGAGCGGTAGCGGCGTAGCATAAATCGGAAATTTAAACTCTTTATAAAAGTAGGGCACCGCGCCGATATGATCCTCGTGTGCGTGCGTGATGACGACGCCTTTTATCTTGTCTTTTATCTTGCGCACGTAGTCAAAGTCGGGGATCAGGATATCCACGCCGTGCATACTCTCGCTAGGAAAGCTCATGCCGATATCCACAATGATCGCGCTCGTGTCGGTCTCAAATATCGTCATATTTCCGCCGATCTCGCCTAGTCCGCCAAGAGGCGTGACGCGGATCCTGTGATCGGTCGAGTTTAGGTATTTCATCGGCTCAAGGCGCAGTTCGTGAACGGCCTTGTTTGCCTCCATCGCGCTAGCTATATCTTGCTGCCACTGCTCGTTTCCGCTTAGCTTAGCGGGTAAATTTTTCTTCGGCTTTCGCTGTTTTTTAGGCTTAGCTTCCGCTGTTTGATTATCAGCGTTAGCGGCTTGCTTGTTAGCGTTTTTATTTTCACTTTGCGCGCCGTTTTGGGAGTTTTGCTTGCTATTTTTACCGCGATTTTTTCTGCCGTTTTGTTTGTTAGCGTTAGTATGTTCGCCGTTTAGCGCGTGCTGTTCGCCGCCGTCAAAAGGCTCTAAAAAGAAATTATCTATCACGCTTTGACTGGCTTTTTGCTCGCCGTTTTGCGCGCTTTGATCTAAATTTTCTTGTTTATTTTTATTTCTCGGGCGAAATCTACGCTTTTTATTGCTCTTACCCTGAGAGACCACCGCTTTTTCTTCGTTCTTGTCGTTCATTATCTTCCTTTAAATTTTTAAATACTTCTAGATAAAGATCGACATTTAGCTCGTGCGGACGGATATTTGCGCTCAAATTTAGCATACTAAAAATTTGCCCGATTTCAAGCTTTTTATAGCTTGAACTCAAATTTTTCATTAGCGTTTTTCTAGGCGCGCTGAAGGCGATTTTGAGGTAAGTTTTAAATTTTTCGTATTCAAATTTACTCTTAAATACTCCGGTTTCGCCTATTAAATTTTTACTTTTTTGCAGTTTTATAACCGAAGAAGTCACCTTCGGCGGCGGGTTAAAGCAGCTCGCATCCACGTCAAAAAGTAGCTCGCAGCCGCCTTGAAGCGAGGCTAAAATCGCCAAAGAGCTAAAATCTCTATCGCCGCTTTTTGCGCTAAATTTGAGCGCGACTTCCTTTTGTATCATCACGACCAGGCCGCGACATTTCTCGTCTTCGATCGCATTTAGGATCATCTTAGTAGCGACGTAGTAGGGCAGGTTTGCCGCTAAAAAATACGGCTCATCGCTTAGGCCGTCTTCGCTCCATTGATCCAGCGCGTCTTTGCAAAAAAGTTTCAATCGTCCGTTTTGAATTTCGTTTGCGAATTTTTTCTGCAGCAGCGCAAAAAGCTCGGTATCTATCTCATAGCTAGTTACGCCGCAAATCCGCAAAATTCTAAATGTCAAATCACCTAAGCCAGGCCCAATCTCAACGATATTTTGCGTATCTTTGGGAATCGCTTGGATGATTTTGTTTAGCGTCGCTTCGTCGTGTAAAAAATTTTGTCCGAAGCATTTTTTTGCCTTAATATTTTCCATTTTTTTCCTAAATTTCGCCGATTTTACCCAAAAATATCTTATGTAATGATTAGATAAGTCAAATTTAGCTAAAATAAAGCCAAATTTTAGCTAAAGAAGAGCGATGAATCATTTTGCAAAACGCATAATCCCGTGCCTAGACGTCAAAGACGGACGAGTGGTAAAGGGCGTAAATTTCGTAGGTCTAGTGGATGCGGGCGATCCGGTCGAGATAGCCAAACGTTACAACGAGGAGGGTGCGGACGAGCTATGCTTCCTCGATATCACGGCGTCGCACCTTGAGCGCGATACGATAGTGGATGTCGTGGAGCGGGTCGCGCGCGAGCTTTTTATCCCGCTAACAGTAGGCGGCGGTATCCGTACGATCGACGATATCTCGCGCCTACTAAACGTCGGATGCGACAAAATCAGCCTCAACTCGGCCGCGATAAAAAATCCGAATTTGATAGACGAAGCCGCAAATAAATTCGGCTCGCAGTGCGTCGTAGTCGCGATCGACGCAAAACGAAATTCTAGTGAAATTCCGAGCGCTCCTCAGGATGAAATTTTAGCCGAAAATAGCGAGCTTTGCGGCTATAGCGTTTTTATAAACGGTGGCAGGCTAGATACGGGCAAGGATGCGCTCGCTTGGGCTAAAGAGGCACAGGAACGCGGTGCAGGCGAAATTTTACTCACGTCGATGGACTGCGACGGCGTTAAAAACGGCTTTGAGTTAAATTTGACGCGGATTTTCAGCGCGCTTGACATCCCCGTCATCGCAAGCGGCGGCGCGGGTAAAATGGAGCACTTTAAGGACGCGTTTTTAGTGGGCGCGGACGCATGCCTAGCGGCCTCTATCTTTCACTTTAGAGAGATTGAGATAAAGGCGCTTAAGACATATTTGCGGGAGCAAGGCATCGAGGTTAGGCTGTGAAATTTGAGCTCAAATTTAGTGTGCAAAAGGGCGTGGCGTGATTATTTCAGCGGGACGAAACGAAGTATTTGCATTTGCTCTACCTATGGGCATGGGGCTAGTGGATATGAGCATAAATTTGACGGCGCTTTTGCAAAAGCGAACTATGGTTGATAGCTGCGACAGATACGAGCAAAATTTGGCGGCTAATGGACAGCTTGACGAAAGGCTAAATTTGATAAATTCACCTATTTTGCAAAGCGCGAAAACTTCACAAAATCCGGATAAAATTTTAAATACGCTACCGAGAGAAATCATTTTTATAGGCTCGGCAGGACTTTACAAAGACGGCGAAGTTTTTGAAATTTACGAGAGCTCAGTCGCGGCAAATACCGAAATTTCAAGCCTGGAAAACAAAAGCTATTCGCCGATAGAGAGTGAGATCACTTCTGTTGTTCCACGTGGAACATGCAAGATAAACTCCTCAAATTTTATCACGACCGATCAAAATTTAGCTCACGAGCTTTTTTCGCGCGGATATTTTTTAGAAAACATGGAATTTTTCGCCGTCCTAAAAGTCGCGCAAAAATTTCAAATCCCCGCTTACGGCATATTCGTTGCGACGAATTTTTGCGATAAAAACGCACATGCGGACTTTATCAAAAATCATGAGCAAGCAAAAAAAGAGCTCGAAAAATACTTAAAACAAAAGGAAATCATTTGAAAAATTTGCTTGACTTTACATTAGACGAGCTAAAAGAGCAGCTCTCGCCGCCGTTTCGCGCTAAGCAAATTTTCGAGTGGCTATATAAGAAAAACGCAACTAGTTTTGATGAAATGCTAAATTTGCCGAAGGATTTGCGTGCAAATTTGGCGCAGGAGTTTTACCTTGATCCGCTAAAATGCGTCAAATTCGAGCAGAGCGCCGACGGCTCTATAAAGTATCTTTTCGAGCTCAAAGACGGGCTGCGGATCGAAAGTGTGCTACTGCCGATGAAAGAAGAGATCAGCGATGAAAACGGCGAGGTGGCGCGTCACGCTCGTTATACGATCTGCGTTAGTTCACAGGTAGGCTGCCGCATGGGCTGTTCGTTTTGCCTAACAGGCAAGAGCGGACTAACAAGAAACCTAACGCCGGGCGAGATCGTAGGGCAAATTTTGTGGATAAAAAGAGAAAATAAAATCCCCTACGAACGCCGCGTAAACGTCGTATATATGGGCATGGGCGAACCGCTAGATAACCTAGAAAACGTTAGTAAAGCTATAAAAATTTTAAAAGAAAATGACGGCTTAGCTATCGCGCCGCGTCGCCAGACCGTTAGCACGAGCGGATTAGGTAGCCAGATAAAAAAGCTGGGCGAGATGGATCTGGGCGTGCTGTTAGCGATATCTTTGCACGCCGTTACTAACGAGCTCCGCAGTAAACTGATGCCGATAAATAACGCCTACAAAATCGAGTCCGTTATGGAGGCAGTGAGGGACTTTCCGATCGATATGCGTAAGCGAGTGATGTTTGAGTACCTCGTCATAAAAGACATGAACGACGGCATAAAAGATGCCAAAAAGCTCGTTTCACTACTGCACGGCATCAAGGCGAAGGTGAATTTGATCTACTTTAATCCGCACGAAGGCAGCGAATACGGACGCCCGAACACGGCCGATATGGAGGCATTTCAAACGTACTTACGCGATCACGGCGTGACCTGCACTATCAGACAAAGCAAGGGTCTTGACATCAGCGCGGCGTGCGGTCAGCTAAAAGAGCGCGACAACCAAACAAGCGGCAAAACGCTAGCCAAGACGGCAAAATGACGCTACTTGATATATCCCAGATAGTTTTCGTCTGCGTTGTGGTTTTTGCGGGGCTCGGTCTAATCATAAAGACGGCTTTTTATGATGAACGAAACCGATGATATAGCATTTTTAAGAGAGCAAATAGACAGAAATAACGACGACTCTTTTTTCGTTTTGCTCTATGATTTTTGCTGTTTTGATAAGAAAATTTTTAAGAAAATTCTAAAAATATGCCTAGAAACCGAGATAGAAGATAAAAATTTGCGAGCCGAAATTTTAGATATTTTACACTTTACGACCTATCTGATGCTCTGTCATCGCGACAAAAAGGATGTGTATAAGATAAAAAACTTCAAAAAGGTCGAGGAAAAATTCGGCGATTATTTTCAAACTGTAAGGCAAATCAGTAGAAAATTTATAACACAATAGCGCTAAAGTAAAACCCTAGATTTTATTAGTTGCGATTAAATTTTATTTTTTAATAAACATACAACGCTCCGTCGCCGTAGCTAAGTTTATCCTGCCGCTTTACGCTATCGCCCACAAAGGTGATCGGATTATAAGTCTGCCGGAGCTTTGGCGCATTATGCTTCCAGCCGCAAGGAAGATAGCCTAAATTTAATATTTTTAGCAAATTTGCATTGAAGTCAATGCGGAAATTCGGGCAAATTTTACGTATGCCGTACTCTTGAAACGCACACAGAACAATCGGAAACACCGAATAATCATAAGTTTCAGCCGGCAAGCCGTTCGTCCGGATATCCTGAATAAAACGATCTTTTTTAACCGATAAAATCTCCCTAGCCGCACCTGCGAGCTCATCCATCAGCGAGTATTGCCGTAAAATTTGATCGCTAAAATGACAAATTTCGGCAAATATATCAAGGTCGATATCGTTCCATTCGTTTGATTTTAAAAGCTTTGGCAGCTGCTCAAATTTTGCAAATTTAACGCGAAACGGAACGAAAATTTTTCGGCATCTAGCGAGTGCTTGCCAACGCTTTTAAACCAATTTTGCGTATTTAGTCCGCTTTCAAATTCTGATTTTAACTGCTCGATATCTAACTTCATTGCTTGTCTTTTACTTTGATTTTACAAGGTTGTAAAACTCGTTTCTAGCGTCAAATTTGGATTTTATTTCATACTCTACGCCGTCAAATTTAAAGCAAATTTCATCCGAATGTAGCAGCAACCTCGGCGCGCCGGTTATTAAAATTCGCTCGGCTTCGCTCATCTCTTTATCTAAAATTTTCTCGATTTGCGGTCGCGCTAGGCCGTAGAGCGGTTCGCCTAAAATCTTATGTTCCACGTGGAACAAATGCAAACGAATTTGATGCTGTCTACCCGTGAGCGGTACGGCTCGAACCAGTGTCGCATCGATATCGACAAAATACTCTATCGGCAAAATCTCCGTAACCGCGCTTTTGCCGTCCTCGCAAATTCGCATTCGCATTTTTACATCGTCATAGTCGTTTGCTAGATCCATACTCGCTTCGATACGCAAATTTTCGCTTATTTTTCCGTGCACGAGTGCGACGTAACTTTTATAAACTTGCCTATTTTCAAAAAGTTTTTTCAAATTTACGACCGTGTTTTTATCTTTACCCACGACGATGAGTCCGCTAGTTTCGCAGTCTAAGCGATGTGCGACCGACGCCTCACGGCCGTATAGTGACCAAATTTCGTCATTTAGCGAGTACTCGCAGTGCCTGCCGTTTGGGTGACTGAGCACGCCGCTGGGTTTATCGAAAACCGCAAATTTATCGCACTCAAAAATCGGCTTTAGCCCGCGTGGATTCGTCTCATACTCTATCAAGCAAATTTCGCCGCTTAGCAAAGTGTTTTTCTCGCTAACGACTACGCCGTCGCAGATAAGTCGGCCTTTGTCGATTAGGCGCTGGGCTTCACGCATTTTATAACCGTTTTGCAGCAAAATTTCATACGCTTTTTGCCCTTCGGCACGCGCGATAAATTTATGAATATAAGGCAATTTTCACTCTTTAAATCTAAAATTTAAGGGCAAATTTAGCGGATACTAACCGCCTTTTCAGCCCAGTTTTTATATAATCTTTCCTTAAAAAATTATACAAAAATTCGCATAAAAAAGGCTAAAGAGATGGTAGAGAGATATTCGCGCGAGCAGATGGCGCAGAAGTGGGATATGCAGGCAAAATACGGTGCGTGGCTGGAGGTCGAAAAGGCTGCGGTCAAGGCATGGAATAAGCTGGGCTTCATCAGCGATGCGGACTGCGAGAAAATTTGCAAAAACGCAAAATTTGACGTAGCGCGCATCGACGAGATCGAAAAGACGACCAAGCACGACGTGATCGCATTTCTAACGAGCGTGAGCGAGAGTCTGGGCGATGAGAGCCGCTTCGTGCACTACGGCATGACTAGCTCAGATTGCATCGATACCGCCGTCGCGCTTCAGATCAAAAGCAGCATGGAACTCATTATCGAGGACGTAAAGGGCCTGATGAGCGCGATCAAAACCAGAGCGCAGGAGCACAAAAATACGATGATGGTCGGCCGCAGCCACGGTATCCACGGCGAGCCAATCACCTTCGGGCTCGTGCTTGCGGTGTGGTACGACGAGGTCGCACGCGCGCTAAAGCTGCTACAAGACGCCAAAGAGGTCGCCGCCTACGGCAAATTAAGCGGCGCGATGGGAAATTTCGCTCACGCACCGCTCGAGTTTGAGGAGCTAACCTGCGAGCAGCTCGGCCTAAAACCCGCTCCCGCGTCGAATCAGGTCATCCAGCGCGACCGCTACGCCCACGTCATCAGCGCGATCGCCGTCCTAGCCGCCACCTGCGAAAAGATCGCCGTCGCCGTCCGCCACTTTCAAAGGACGGAAGTTTACGAGGCTGAGGAGTACTTCAGCCCGGGTCAAAAGGGCTCCAGCGCGATGCCGCACAAGCGCAATCCGGTGCTTAGCGAAAACATCACCGGCCTTTGCAGGATGTTGCGCTCATACGTGACGCCTGCGCTCGAAAACGTCGCGCTCTGGCATGAACGCGATATCAGCCACAGCTCGGTCGAGCGTTTTATCCTGCCCGATGCCTTCATCACGGCCGATTTCATGCTCGCGCGCATTACGAATTTGATCGCAAATTTGGTAGTTTATCCGGAAAATATGATGAAAAATCTAAATTTAACGGGCGGGCTCGTCTTTTCTCAGCGCGTGCTTCTGCAGCTTCCACAGCGCGGAATTTCGCGCGAGGACGCGTATAAGATCGTACAGCGCAACGCGATGAAGGTCTGGGCGGATCTGCAGGAGGGCAAAAAGGCGATAAACGAAAACGGCGAGAGCCTATTTTTACAAAATTTGCTCGCCGACGAGGAACTACGCGCAAGCCTAGGCGAGGCCGAGATAAAAGAGTGCTTTGATTATGCGTATTACGCCAGGCACGTGGATGGGATTTTTAAAAGAGTGTTTGGAAAATAATGCCGATACAAAAACATTTAAGCAAAACCGATACTATAAATTTAGGTAGTTTTTATACTCCCAAATTTATAGTTGAAATCGCTTATAAGATAATGGAAAATCACATAAATTTGAACGATTTTACGTTACTTGATAGCTCTTGCGGGTATGGCGATTTTTTCATGAAAAATTTACGTTATATCGGGGCCGATATAGACGATATAGCTCTAAAATCCGTTCCGCAAAATGTCAAAAAAATTCATACTAATTCGCTATTAAATTTAAGTAGAGAAAAATTTGATATCTCACAAAACGAACCGCTTATAATTATTGGCAATCCACCATACAACGATAAAACCTCTATAATCAGGAATAATGTAAAAAGAGAAATTTTTGATATTGATGCAAATCTCAAACATAGGGATTTAGGGATTTCCTTTTTGCGCTCATTTGCAGAGCTTGATCCGAAGTTCGTCTGCGTTTTGCATCCTTTATCGTATCTGATAAAACGTACAAATTTTAGTTCTCTTGCTAAATTTAAAAATAATTACCGTCTAATAGACGGATTAATAATTAGTTCGGAAATATTTACACCAAATTCCAGCACATTTTTCCCGATTGTAATCGCATTATACGAAAAAAATTGCTTCGGAATGAATTACGATTTTATAAAAGATTATAAATTTAAAACTTACGAGGGAAATTCATTTCGCTTAAATGATTTTGATTTTATAGGCTCGTATGTGCAAAAATATCCAAATCATTATGATAAACGCGAGCCGATAGCGTATTTTCATACTTTGCGAGATATAAATGCCCTCAAGCGTAATCAAACGTTTATGAAAACGCCAAATTCAAATTCAGTGAAAGTTTTTAATGAAAATTTAAAATATTACTGCTATATTCATCACTTTAAAAAATTTGCTTCAAATTTACCTTACTATTTCGGCAATTTGGATGTTTTTATAGATAACGACGAATTTTTAAAAATTTCGGATGAATTTTTAAATATAGAGGATAATAAAAACATAAATAAGTATTTTAAAACTTTAATAAAAAATATACAAGGAGAGACTAATGAAAACTATTCTAGACGATAAAGCCATAGGGGCGATTAAAAAATCTGCAGGTGATAGTGGAGGTTTCCAAACACTTATGAAAAAGTTATTAAATCAGCTTAATGACCAGATTTTGACTTATGATAGCGATGATTTGGAAAAACTAGAAAGATATACAAAAGAATACGGCGGCGGCGGTTTTGAAAATAGATGCAAAACCGTTTTAAATTGCATAAAAAAATAGAAAAAGACCAACATGAAAGTAATCAAACGAAACGGACGCACGGAAGAGCTTGACGTAAGCAAGATCAAAAAATACACGAGCGAGGCGGTCGCGGGGCTAGCAAACGTGAGCCTAAGCGAGCTTGAGGTGGACGCTAAAATTCAATTTCGCGATATGATAACGACCGAGGAGATCCAACAAACCCTCATCAAAACGGCCGTCGAAAAGATCGACATTGACCGCCCAAACTGGACCTTCGTCGCGGCGAGGCTATTTTTATACGACCTTTATCACAAGGTCACTGGCTTTAGCGGATACAACCACCTACGCGACTATCTGCAAAAGGGCGAAAAAGCAGGCCGTATAATCCCTGGGCTAAAAGAAAAATACGACCTGGACGATCTAAACGACTACATAAGGCCCGAGCGCGACTTGCAGTTTGCGTATCTTGGCATCAAGACGCTATACGACCGCTACCTCATCAAAGACCGCAGCGGCGCTCCGATCGAGCTACCGCAGCAGATGTTTATGGCGATCGCGATGTTCCTCGCGCAAAACGAATTAGACTGCCAAGGCTGGGCGAAGAAATTTTACGACCTTATATCTAAATTTGAAGTCATGCTCGCCACTCCGACGCTCTCAAACGCCCGCACGACGCGCCATCAGTTAAGCTCTTGCTACGTGGGAAGTACGCCTGATAATATCGAGGGGATTTTTGATAGCTATAAAGAGATGGCGCTACTTAGCAAATTTGGCGGCGGTATCGGCTGGGACTGGTGCAAGGTGCGCGCTATGGGCGGCAGTATCGACGGACATAAAAAAGCGGCAGGCGGCATCATCCCGTTTCTAAAAGTCACGAACGACATCGCCGTCGCCGTCGATCAGCTAGGCACGAGAAAGGGCGCGATAGCCGTCTACGTCGAGCCGTGGCACATGGATGTGAGCGACTTCCTGGATCTTCGCAAAAACTCTGGCGAAGAGCGCCGCAGAGCGCACGAGCTTTTCCCGGCGCTTTGGATAAACGACCTTTTTATGAAACGCGTCAAAGAAAACGCGCGCTGGAGCCTCTTTGACCCGGCAGAAGTCGCCGATCTGTGCGATCTATACGGCGATGATTTCGAGGCGCGCTATCTAGCATACGAAAATGACGAAAAGATCCAAAAAAACGTCGTCATGGCAAAAGAGCTGTGGAAGAAAATTTTAACTAGCTATTTTGAATCAGGCATGCCGTTTTTGTGCTTTAAAGATAATGCCAACAAAGCCAATCCAAACGACCACGACGGCATCATCAGGAGCTCAAATTTATGCACCGAAATTTTCCAAAATACGCAGCCAAACTATTATAAGATCAAGATCACGTTTGATAACGGCTCCGAGCGGTTATTTGACGAGGAAGAAGACATCACGGTTGATAGCGGCATAACCAAAAAAGCCAAAAAGCTAAGCGCACTCGATAGCATCGACGGCGAACAAATTTTCATCGTCGAAAAAGAAAGCGTCGAGGGCAAAACCGCCGTGTGCAACCTCGCGAGCATAAATTTAAGTAAAATCAACAAAAAAGAGGACATCGAGCGCGTCGTGCCGATCGCCGTACGTATGCTAGATAACGTCATCGATCTAAATTTCTACCCGCACAAAAAGGTAAAACACACCAACCTAGCCTCTCGCTCGATCGGCCTTGGCGTCATGGGCGAGGCACAGATGCTAGCCGAACGCGGCGTGAAATGGGGCAGCTACGAGCACCTAGCGCTGATCGATAGCGTGATGGAAAACATAAGCTACAACGCCATCTACGCCAGCTCAAATTTGGCGGTAGAAAAGGGCGTTTATCCGCTTTTTTCGGGCTCAAAGTGGAGCAGGGGAGTGATGCCTATTGACACGGCAAACGCAAACGCCAAAGCGCTTTTAAACGATAGAGGCGGGCTATTTGACGAAAACGCCTGCGACTGGAGCAAACTGCGCGAAAAGGTCAAAAAAGACGGTATGCGAAACGGCTATCTGATGGCGATCGCGCCGACGTCGAGCATCAGCATACTCGTAGGCACCACGCAGACGATCGAGCCCGTGTATAAGCGCAAATGGTTCGAGCACAACCTAAGCGGCATGATACCAAACGTCGTGCCAAATCTCAGCCCTGAGACGTGGCAGTTCTACACGCCTGCCTATGAGCTAGATCAGCGCGTACTCGTGCGTGCCGGCGCCATCCGACAAAAGTGGATCGACCAAGGCCAGAGTCTAAATATTTTCATGAGCCTAGACAAAGCCAGCGGCGGATATCTGAGCGAAATTTACACTCTTGCGTGGGAGCTGGGACTAAAATCGACCTACTATCTACGCTCCGAAAGCCCTAATAGCGAAAAGCTAAATAACGTCGCCGATCGCTCGATCGAATGCGAGGGGTGTCAGTAAAAGGCAAAAGGGTTAATATATGAAACTAGATAGATTTGAAATAAAAAATTTTCGTTCAATAAAAGACATGACGATAAATATTGAAGAGAGGAATGGTAAAAAATGTATAATATTAGTAGGCAAAAATGAGGCTGGAAAAAGTAATATATTAAAAGCTATATCTGCAGTATTTAATGGATATAAGGTTGGCATAAAAGATCAAAGAAAAACAGCTTCGGATAATGATGAATATTATATTTATGCTATCTTTAAGCTTACACAAAAAGACATTAGTGATATTAAAGAAAAATTAATCGAAGAATATCATATAGAAAGTCTAGATATTTTTGAAAATAATTTAAGTATTGAAAGCTTTATTCAAGAAGCTTTTGGTGAAATGATATTAACATTGAGTATAAAAGATAATGATACACCGAGCTTAATCTACCGGGAATATGAAGAATTAAATGATAAATATAAAATATCTAACTTATTCTACTATAGTACAGATAATCGGCAAATTACAAAATTAGAAGGCGAAAGTAATAGTCCTTTGCTTGAGCCTTTGACGTATGATCACATGAAGACAATTGTGTTTGAAATAATAAAAAATATAATACCCATGGAGAATATTTATAAGCGAGTTATGTTTTGGGAGTATAGTGATAGTCATTTATTGCCATCTAACGTAAATATAGAAAACTTTAAAAATAACCCAGACATATGTATGCCTTTAAAAAATATTTTTTATTTAAGCAATATAAAAGATATCCAACAAGATATTGAAAATGCAGCCAAGAAAGATAAAGGACTACATAGCTTTTTAGACAATATATCTAATAAAGCAACAAAAGAATTTAGAGAAATATGGCCTGACTTAAAAAATATAAAGTTTGTTATAAGAAAAGATGGTGAAGAGTTTGATATACGAATACAGGAAAAAGAGTTTTATTCTAATGAAGATAGAAGCGATGGCTTTAAGAGGTTTATAGCAATATTGCTTATATTATCAATTGAATATAGAACACAAAAAGACTATAGTAGATTAATCTTATTTGATGAACCAGATGCTTTTTTATATCCAACCAGTGCGAGATTTTTAAAAGAAGAGTTACTAAAAATTTCAGAAAAAGCTGTTGTAATTTACTCTACGCACTCTCCTTTTATGATAGATAACGAGTGCATAGAGAGACATCTGGTTATAGAAAGAAAGGATGATATTTCAGAAATAGTCCCACAAGGTAAATCACCATTTCAAGAAGACGAACTTTTAAAAAGAGCAATTGGAAGTCATATATTTGAAAGTATACAGTCAAAAAATATTATTTTTGAAGGCTATATGGACTATAAAATTTTTAAAATGTTTTGTAACATAAATGATTTTAAAAATTGCGGGATAGTTTATATGGGCGGCATAAAAGACGTTGATATGATAACTACGATGATGATGCTAACTGGTAAGAAATTTCTTATAATATCCGATAGTGATGAAACTTCAAAAAATAAGAAAAAAGACTTTGAGGAAAGATTTCCGGAATTTAAAACCAATTGGCTTGAATATGATGAAATTTGCGATAAATCCAATAAAATAAAAACACTTGAAGATTTTTATAAAGTAGATTATTTGTTAGATAAAATCAAACAGTACAATGAAAGCTATGAATACGATAAAAAGAAATCTAGCATTGACAATATAGATAAAGCCGTAAGTCAAGATAAAGAAAAAAGGCAAGAGATAAAAAATGCACTAGCAATTAATGCTAAAAAAGAAAATATAAAAAAAGAATATTTTGACTTTATTAAAAAGATCAAAAATAAACTGGATAGTGAAAACTAAGATAATAGGTTGTTAACCTTGTATTTTTTATAATTTCAGTAAAAAGACCGCTCTTGCGGTCTTTAAATTTAGCGGCTCACATGCATCCGCAGCCGCAGCCTCCACTTGATTTTATCGCGTCAAATACCGCATCGTAGTTCGGTTCCTCCGTGATCTCAGGGACGATTTGTTTGTGGATGATAACGCCGTCTTTGATGACAAAAACTGCTCTGGCTAAAAGCCCAGCAAGCGGTCCTTCTCCGATGATTACGCCGTATTTTTCGCCAAACTCTCTAGCTCTAAAGTCGCTACCGACTTTTAAATTTTTGATGCCCTCCGTAGAGCAAAATCTCCCCATCGCAAACGGCAGATCCATCGAGATCACGCTTAGTTTGATCGCCTGTTTCGCGGCCATTTTTTCGTTAAATTTACGCGTCTCCGTAGCACAAACGCCCGTATCTAGCGACGGAACGGCGACTAGTATCTCGATGCCGTTGTTACCGCCTACTTTAAACTCGCCTAGATCTTGTCCGACGAGCGCAACTTCTGGCGCATACGAGCCTACGAATACCTCTTCGCCTTTTAGCGCGACGTCTGCGCCGTGAAATTTGACTTTTGTCATGTTTTTCCTTTGTTTTAAATTTAATCGTAACGCAGATATTACCATACTTTTAACAACGGCTGAAAAACAAAAAATCACGTAAAATTTAAGACGGCAGTTATCTATAAAGTGCTATACTATTTGACATCAATTATCAAGGAGTGACAAATGAGCGACAAAGAAATCCTAGCTTCGCTTGAGGCAAAGCGCACGAAATGCGTCGTCTACACCCGCGTAATGGGCTACCACCGCCCTGTAGAGAGCTTTAATCTCGGCAAAAAAGGCGAGCATAAAGAGCGCGTCAAATTTTGCGAGCCAAAATCCCGCTAAACACCCGCGAGTAAAACGTGAAAGACGCTGATTTTCCGCTTTACTCGCTCACTCCATTTACGACCCTCGACTACCCCGACAAAACGGCCTGTATAGCATGGTTTGCAGGCTGCAACATGCACTGCGCCTACTGTTATAACGTCCCTATCGTCACGGGCACCGGACAGATCAGCCGTGCAGAGTTTATCAAATTTTTAGACAAGCGCAAAGGCAAGCTTAGCGGCGTGGTTTTTAGCGGCGGCGAATGTACGCTTAGCCCGGCGTTTTTGCCGCTAGCTCGCGAAGTAAAGTCGCGCGGTTTTTCGCTCAAAGTCGATACCAACGGCTCAAATTTGACCGCGATTGGGCAAGCTATCTCGCTAAATTTGATCGACTACATCGCGCTTGATTTTAAAGCGACGAAAGAAAAATTTCTAAAGGTTGCCGGCTCGAATTTGTATAAAAATTTCTTGCAAACGCTTGAGTTTTTGTTGCAAACCGGCTTTAGATTCGAGGTTAGAACGACGGTGCACGCGGACTTGCTAGACGAGGCCGATATCTCTGCTATGAGCGAGATTTTGTACGAGCACGGATACAGAGGCGTTTACTATCTGCAAAATTTCCTAGATACCGGCGAAAATTTTGGAAATTTAGCGCAGGCGAAGGTTAAATTTAATCCAAATTTGATACATTCAAATTTAGAAATAGGACTTAGGAATTTTTAGTAAATTTAGTCAAATTTGACTTGCAAAAACGGTAAATTTTTATTTCCAGTTGTGATATTTGCTGATTTTAATAAACGTCACGATCTTTTTTAGCTCAGGTGCGTCGCTTAGAGCCTGTACTTTTACGCTATATTCGCCTTTTTTAAGCTCTGCTCGGAGCAAAACTTTATCGTGCGCAAAGCCTTCGTTTGGAGCACTGTACCATGAAGTCGCGCCGTATTTTGACAGATCAAAGGTCTCGGTTAGGGCGCTCGAATTTTGTTTTAGATCGTTTACCTCACCGCCTTTTACGTAGTTTATTTTGCGGTTTTGTAGAGATTTGAGCATAACTTTTAGCAATATTTTTTCGCCCGTACAGGCCGCTTTTTCCTCTCCACTCGTGCCAATTGGCTCAAGGACGCCTTGCGTCGTATAACCGTAGTAGCCGGCTAGCTTAGCGGCTGTAGACTTCTGGCAAAACCACTTCGTAAACTTGTCGCTGCCGTATCCCGGGAAGGCCTCCTCTGCTGAACTTTACTTTTTTGCTTTTGTAGTAGATTTTACTCGTAGATACCGGCCTTTTTGACGCTGAAATTTATATCGGTAGCGCTACCGGCCTCAGGCATATCGACTTCTTTATAAATGCCGTCATAAAGCGCATCGTCGCCTAAAAAATCAGATCCATAATAAAAAACACCACTAAAAAGCAGCAAAAATAAGGAAAATTTAATTCAAATTTGATGTCTTATCTGTTTGGTGCGTAGGTTTTTACCTCGTATAGCAAGAAATCATACACGCGCTGCTGCACGAGGCCTTCGTATTCGTCGGCGTCGATGAGCCTGCGTAGGTGCTCGAAGTCGATCTTTAGCGCGTAGTTTTTGTTCGCTCTGATAGCCTGATCAATCGCTAAGAGCAAGCTATCAAGCGTCATCGGGTCTTTGCGTTTGATACGGGAGACATACTCTCTGGTGGTTTCGATAAGTACGCGTTTACGGTTCTCGTCGCCGCCGTAAATTTCGCTCGAGATATCGTATAAATTTGCAAAATCGTCCTCTTCGGGATTGAGTTTGGCCGAGATGATAGCCGCAAAGATCTTCGCGCGAAACTCGAGCGAGCGGTGATGATAGACCAAAAATTCCCTAAACAACGACAAAAATTTACATTTTATATCAAATCCCATGTTGCCGCCTAAAATATATTTAAGTAAAATTTGAGTAAAATCGCTCTTGCCCTTTCTTAGACCTGTGCAATGTCTCTTCTAGGCACCGCTTCAGGGTGGGAACACAGCAGAGCACTTAGGCTAGGCGTGTGCCGCAGTCATCTGAGAGAGGGTTTTAAACCTGCAAAAGCGAAAAATGCTCCTTAAAATCATCGCAAACTTTTAAAAAATTCACTCCGTCTAAGCTCTGATTTTTCTGAAAAAATTTATCCATATTATTAAAGCCCTCGGTTAGTTCGTTTGACTTTACGCCGTAGCTGATCGAAATCCCCGCCTCAAAAAAAGCTGCGAGCTTATCGCAAAATTTAAGCGCTTTACCGTCGATGGCGTTAAATTTATCCTCGTTTACGTTCTCCATCGTACCCTCGTGATGTAGAGGCTTTTTCTCGCAAATTCTATTTTCAAATTCGTTTTTGATAAATTTGCCGCCTTCCATACGGATGCCCAAGATATAGCTAAACTCGTCTCTAAAATTTTCAGGCACGAAAGGTAAAATTTTCTCGTCTATCAGGCGCATTTCGTATTCGCTGATTATCTCGTTTAGTCCTTCGATACCATATTTTACAGGGCTGATTATATCGCGCGTTAGAGATTCTGGCAGATCGTGAAAGAGCGCACAAAAGAAGTTATTTTCTAGCCTTGATTTGCAGGCCTTAACCTCAAGCGAATAAAAATAACTCAAAATCGCCACGACTAGCATGTGTCCTAAAACTGCCGTTTCAGGGATGCGAGGCGTCTGCGCCCAGCGCTTTTGAAAGCGCAGTCTGCCGGCTAGATCTACTAGCTTGGCTAGCTTTTGATTCATCACGATTTTGCGCACGCCTATTAGCTCGTAGTAATCCTCCAGCTCCTCCTCCACGCGCGCTTTTAGCTCGTCTATGTCGCTTAAAAATTTGCTCGTTTGATAAACGATCGAAAACTCCCAGCGCGTCGCTAGGTAGCTAGCGGCCTTTAGGATCAGGCGCTCTTTGGCGTGAGCCTTGTCTTTGTGCGTGAGATAGCGGCGCATCCGTTCTAAAAATTTACCGCCCTCGACATCTTTTACGAGCCCTTCTAGGATTGTTAGCACCCAGGCGTTTATCTGCTCGTTTTTGGTTTTTTGCATCTGATGAAACACATCCGGGCGTATATCCGTGACCACGACGCGCGCGAGAAACTCAAAAATACCCGCCTCAATGATGTAGTTCATATCGGCATTATGCTCGAGCTTTGCGATGAAATACGCGATGATAAATTTATGCGCTTGCTTATCAAGCTCGACTAAATTCGTCATCTTCGGATAGTCGTTCCAGCGCGAGATGGACGCGGCCTTAAATATGTGCTCGATGAGCTGCGCGCTTATCATTTATCTTCCGATGATTTTTTCACGACTCTAGCGCGCTTTTCGCCGGCAAATTCAGGCTTTTTAAAACCCTCTTTACTACCAGCTCTTCGCGGTTTATCGTCAAATTTATCTTTACTCGCGCGAGGTTTTCTATCGCCGGTTTTTGTATCTCTTCTATCGGCTCCGAAACTCTTACCGCGAGAGCCGTCTTTGCTAAATTTAGATTCGCGTCCGCCGTAACTGCCTCTATCGAAGCTTCGCTCGCTATCTCGCGTAAATTTCTCAAATTTCGGCGCTTCAAAGCTTTGTTCTTGCGTTTTTTTGATTATCTCGTCCGAGCAAATTTCGATCACGGTATGGACGTTGCCGCGCGGGTTAAAGTCGCCCGTGATCTTCATCCATTTTGGCGCCAGTTTTCGCTCTAAAACGTCATAAATTTCGTTTATGCTATCTTCGTGGCTGATGTTACGCGTCATAAAACTGTTGATATAGAGTTTGATCGCTTTTAGCTCAACGACGAATTTAGCCGGTACGTACTCAAGATATATCGTCGCGAAATCTGGATACCCTGAGCGCGGACATAGGCAGCAAAACTCCGGTAGCGTGATCTTGATCTTATAGTCGCGTTCATGCTTATTTTCCCAGATTTCCAGGTCTTTTTCTACGTCAAATTCGCTTATTATTTTCTCGCCGTATTTTGGTTCTACGACCTCATTTTCTTGCATTTTTTTCCTTTAAATTTCTTTTGGCTTTTCTATGAAAAAGCCCTGCGCGAAGTCGGTCTGATAGCGCTCCGCGATGTTGTAAAACTCGTCGTCCTCCACAAATCTCACGATGGATTTTACGCCTACTCTTTTTGCGGTCAAATTTAGATTTTCAAACAGCGTTTTAAATTTGTCGTTTTTGATATTTTTGTTAAATTCGATGTCGTAAATAACAAAATCTATCGGCAAATATTTAAAATATTCAAAACCCGCGTTGTTGCCGCCGAATTTATTAAGCGCAAAACGAAAACCTAGGTTTTTATACTCTGTTAAAATCTCTCTAAATCTATTTATCTCGTCATATACTAGTTTCTCGCTAAACTCGAAAATAACGCGATTTGGATCGATTTTACCCAGCTGTACGAACTCTTTTATAAAATTCGTAAATTTTAAATTTCTAATCGAAACCGACGAAATTTCGATCACGATCGGATCTTCGTCTTTAAATTTAAGCTCGGATAGCTTTTTGATAACGTTTATGTCAAAAAGCACCTCATAGCCATTTTTGTTCGCGATATTTTGCACCTTTGCTTTTGAGACGAGCCCTTGTTTATCGGTATAGACTTTTACTATGATATTTTTTAAATTTTGCCCGAAACGAAGGCTTTTAACGAGCTGAGTTTGAAAGATAAATCTTTGCATATCGATGCAGTTACAGACGTCTTTTTCAAGATCGTCGGTGATATCTACTTTATCCTCGTTATCGCTCTCGTTTAGCTTTTGGATGAGATATGAGACCGAATTTTTGAGGCTTGCTGAGTGATTTATATCGATAGCGTCAAATTTGATCTTTAGCTCGATATTGTAGATTCCGTCGCTTAAAATACTCTTTTCAAAAACGTTTAAAAGGTGGATGAGCTCGGTACTTTTACTCTCACAAAATATTAGAAAATACTCGTTTGAATATCTACCGATGAGCGTGTTTTTAGACACTTTTTCGTTTAAAAATTTCTCTAGCCGCTCGACTAGTCGTTTGAGCAAAATATCGGTGCTAACAAAGCTGTAACGCTCGTTTATATCGTTTAAATTTTCTATCTTTAGCATTAGCATATTGCCGCCGCTTTTGCCTTTAAATTTAGAAGCTTGCTTTGATAAAAGTCTTAAAATTTCGTCTCTATTATAGGCTTTTGTTACTTGATCGAGTACGCTCGTTTGAAAGCTTTGATAAATTTTGTAGGCTGTAAAATAAACCTGACACAAAACCAAAATCGCAATCAGAATAATATCAT
The DNA here is from genome assembly GCA_963519915.1 of uncultured Campylobacter sp. Classification (GTDB taxonomy): domain Bacteria; phylum Campylobacterota; class Campylobacteria; order Campylobacterales; family Campylobacteraceae; genus Campylobacter_A. The sequence goes on from CAUQPE010000002.1 coordinate 38,252, forward strand.
CAGCGTCAAATTTTATATCGTCTTTTTTAACAAAAATATAGACCAAAATGACAACGCTAAAAATAAATATCGAGGATACCTCGAGCGCGGTTTTAAACCTATTTGATCGTTCTTTTAGTTCTGATTTTAGCATTTATACATCCAAATGTTTCACGTCTTTTGCGTGCTCTTGTATATAGTTCCTTCGCGGTTCGACCTCGTCGCCCATGAAGAGATTGAATGTATCTGAGGCACTTATGGCGTCATTTATGTTTATTTTTAGCAAACGACGGTTTTCAGGGTTCATCGTCGTCTCCCACAGCTGTTCCGGATTCATCTCGCCAAGGCCTTTATAGCGCTGTATGTAGGCACCTTTTTTAGCATTTTTTTCGATCTCGTCTAGCACGTCTATCACGTCGCCTTTTAGCTCGATGCCGCGCTCTTTTATCTTTTGACTGATATAAAGCGCTTCTTCGTAAAGCGGATTTGTAAATAAATTTTCATTTACTAAAAGCTCTTCTAGGCCGCTTTCGGTTTGTACGTAAATTCGCGCTTCTTCTTCGCTGACGTATGAGTTTAGGATATTGTGTCCCTGCGCCTCTAAATAATTTTTCAAAATTTCATAAATTTCGTCGTAACTTTTTGAAACGATATCTGGATTTTCAATCATAAATCTAACCGCAGAAATCACGCTAAAACGCTTTTCAAGCTCTTTTAACACGCTTCTGTAAGCCGCGATTATCTTTAAAAAGTCTATGAGATCAGCGTTTCCTATACCTTCAAACTCAACCCCTTCGATGCCGGTTTCGATTAGAAATTCATTCAGCGCTCTTTCGTCTTTTAGATAAATTTCTTTTTTACCCTTTTTATAGCGGTAAAGCGGCGGCTGAGCTAGATAGATGTGACCGTTTTCCACGACTTTATGTAAAAATCTAAAGAAAAACGTTAAAAGCAACGTCTGAATATGGCTACCGTCGACGTCGGCATCGGTCATGATGATGATTTTGTGGTAGCGAAGCCTCTCGGCGTCAAATTCGTCGCCGATGCCGCAACCTAGCGCGGTTATCATATTTTTTATTTCGTCTGATTTTAAAATTTTATCTAAGCGCGATTTTTCGACGTTTAAAATTTTACCTTTTAACGGCAAAATCGCCTGAAATACTCTATCGCGTCCTTGTTTGGCCGAGCCGCCCGCTGAGTCGCCCTCCACTAGATAAAGCTCGCTGATGGTAGGATCTTTGCTTTGGCAGTCTGCTAGTTTACCGGGCAGCGTTCCTATGCTTAGACCCTCTTTTTTACGCGTTAGATCGCGAGCTTTTTTGGCAGCTTCGCGTCCGCGCGCAGCCATCAGCGCTTTTTCCATTATCGCGCGAGCTTCAATCGGGTTTTCTTCAAAATACTTGCTAAGTACCTCAAAAACCATCTTTTGAACGATCGGTTTTACGTAGCTTGAGCCTAGTTTTCCTTTCGTTTGGCCTTCAAACTGCGGCTCGGGTACCTTTACACTTATAACTGCGATAAGGCCCTCGCGGATATCTTCGCCGGTGATTTTCGTGTCTTTTTCGCGTGCTGCAGCGTTTGCTGCGATATAGTTTGTTATCACGCGAGTTAAACCCGCGCGAAATCCTGCCTCGTGCGTACCGCCGTCAGGAGTTTTGATGTTATTTACGAAACTTAGTAAATTTTCGCTATAAGTGTCGTTGTACATCAGCGCAAAATCGACCAAAACGTCCTCTTCACCCCCGCTAAACGATACGGCTTTGCTTACGGCTTCGTTTTTATTTAAATCTGTTACGAAGCTCTCAAGTCCGCCCTCGTAGTGAAAACTCTCGCTTCTACCGTTTCTTTGATCTTTAAAATTTATCGTAATTTTCGGATTTAGATAGGCTAACTCTCTAAAGCGTTTGGTTAAAATTTCATCGTCAAATTCCGTAACCTCGAAAATGCTATCATCAGGCCAAAACTCCACTTGAGTACCGGTTCTATTTGTGTTTTTGATGACCTCAAGATCGCTTTGAGGGATGCCTTTTGAAAACTCTTGTCTATGTAGTTTACCGTCGCGTTTGATATTTACGACCAGTTTTTTAGAAAGAGCATTTACGACGCTAACGCCAACGCCGTGCAGGCCGCCTGAGACTTTATAAGTGTCCTTGTCAAATTTGCCGCCTGCGTGAAGTACCGTTAAAACGACAGTAGCGGCTGAAATTTTCTCCGTAGGGTGCATATCGACAGGTATACCGCGTCCGTTATCGGTGATTATAGCAGAGCCTTCGCGCGTTAGTTCTACGTCTATCGTATCGCAGTAGCCCGCCATCGCTTCGTCTATGGAGTTATCGACGACCTCGTAGATCATGTGATGTAGTCCGCTTATGTTAGTGTCGCCGATGTACATGCCGGGGCGTTTTCTAACCGCTTCGAGCCCTTTTAAAACTTTAATATTTTCCGCGCCGTAATTTTGCTGCATTATTTACCTTTTTATTTTTATAAATTTATCGGCATGATTACCGTTTTTAGCTCGTTTGAGCTCACCGTAAAGGCTAAATTCGAGTCGTTAAATCCAAATTCGAAATGTTCCTCTTCGATGCTTTGTAAGAAATCAAGCAAATATCTATTTTTCACGCCGACGTAGATTTCTTCTTCTAGTCCGGTTACAAATTCTATCGTTGTTTTAGCCTCAGAGTTATCTTCGACTATACTTTCAAAACTTATGGTTTGAGGCGCAAATACGATTTTCGTGCTCTCGGAGATGATTGAGACGGTTTTGATGCCTTCTATCATCTTATCCCTGCTTAGTCTTAGTCTTTTCTTTATCTCTTGCGGGATTACTCTGTTGTAGTCTGGGAATCTGCCGTTTATCAGCTTTGTGAAAAACTCGAAATTTGCGCTTTGAGCGATTAGAGTTGTATCGTCGTAGTAAATTTCGATCTTATCAAAAAATAGCTTTTGTATCTCGCTAATAGCTTTTTTCGGTATTATCAAAGAAAATTCGCTTTGAGTTGGAGTTTCAAATCTAAATACGCTAAGCCTTTTCGTGTCGGTACCGACGATATTTATATAGTTTTGCTTGATGTCTATAAGTGCGCCGTTTAGCTCAAATTTAGGGTTGTTATTGTCGATGCTTGTAAAAATTTTCTTTAAACTTCGTCCAAGCATTACGGCGTCGACTTCAAATTTATTTTTATTTTCTATCGTCGGGAAATTTGGAAAATCCTCAAATTTATACATTGGAAGCTTATATTTTGAGTTTTTTTGTTTTATGTAGAGGTAGTTATTTACTGTCTCTAGTGTGATTTCTTCGTCTTTTAGGCTTCTTATGATGTCAAGTAACTTCTTACCGTTTGCCGTAGCATTTCCCTCGTCCATGATTTTGACGTTTGAGAGCTTATAGGCTAGACCGATCTCGTGGTCTGTTGCTTTGATATTTAGGATACCGTCTTTAGCTCCGATAAATATATGCGAAGTTATAGCGCTTAGATCTTTTTTCTCTAGGTAAGAATTGCTATTTGTTACGATGCTTTCTAAAGCGTTTTTATTAATCGCGACTTTCATTTTTTTCCTTTTGTTTTTAAATTTCTTTTAGTAGCATTAGTAGGGGGCGTGAAAAGTTTAAAACTGCTTTTATTTGCTTTAAATAGGGAATTTGCAGCGTTAAAAAAACTGCTTATTTTTTCACTTTTATTCACGTTTTTACTCTTTGGTTAAAATTTTATTCTTTAGTTCTTCGACGCGAACTTTGAAATACTCATTCGTTTCGATTAGTTCGTTTATTTTTTTTATGCTGTGGCTTACTGCCGAGTGATCTTTCATGTTGAAAAATTGCGCAATCTGCGGCATCGAGTTTGGCGTCAAATTTTTAGCCAGATATATTACGATGCGTCTAGCTTCGACGATATTTTTCGAGCGGGATTTACTTTTCATATCGCTTGGTTTGACGTTTAGCTCTTTACTCACGATTTCAACGATATTTTCTAGGTTTATATTTTCGCGTTTTTCTTTTATCTGATCGCGCAGGATATTTTTTGCAAACTCTAGCGTGATTTCCTGCCTCATGAGCCTTGCGTAAGCGTTTAAATTTATTATCGCGCTTTCGATTTCTCGGATGTTGTCGCCCATGTTTGTTGCGATGTAGTTTATGACGTCTTTGTCGAGGTAAATTTTATCAAACTCGCATTTTTTCTTGATGATTGCGATTTTAGTATCAAGCTCAGGCGGCGTGATGTCTGCGATAATACCCCACTCAAAACGCGTTCTTAGTCTATCTTCAAAGCCTTTTAGCAGCTTTGGCTGGCGGTCCGAGGTCATTACTATCTGACCGTTTTTTGCGTGGAGCTCGTTAAACGTATGGAAAAACTCCTCTTGGATTTTATCAGTTTTTCCTAAAAACTGTACGTCGTCGATGAGTAAAACGTCGCAGTTTCGGTACTTTTCGCGAAATCGCTCCATCGAGTGGTTGTTGAGGTTATAAGTAAAGTCCGTGATAAACTGCTCGCTCGTGACGCAAATGACCATTTTGCCGCCGTTTAGGCAAAAATTTCCGACTGATTGTAAAAGGTGAGTTTTGCCAAGCCCAGTCGGGCCGTAGATGAAGAGAGGATTGTAAATTTTACCGAGTTGTTCAGATACGGCTTTCGCGCTTAAAAATGCAAACTGATTAGAGTCGCCTACGACGAAATTTTCAAACGTATAGCTTGGATTTAGCAGGCTGCTTTGCGCTTTTATCTCTTTGACGTCCACTTTTTTAGCCGGTTTGCTTTGCGTTTTGGTCGCGGCTAGGACGTTGATTACGGGCTTTTGTCCGGTTTTTACTTCAAAAAGATGAGCGATTTTGGAGGCGTATTTGGTCTGGATAAATTTGGCGATAATCTCGTTTGGCGCGTTAAATACGACGTTCGTCGAATTTGAGCTTTTTTCGTTAAATTTAAGTTGCTTGATGTAGCATTCAAATTCCGACGGTAAAATTTCTTTGGAAAGTAGCTCCAAAACCTCGTTTGCGACCAAATTTTTGCCTTTAAGATTAATTCGCTAGATTTTATCTTAAATTTGTTAAAATGGCGTTGAAATTCGTTTTTCACGCCGTGAAAAAAGCGTGAAAAACCGTTGAAAAGGACGAGATGAAAATTTTAGGAATCGATCCGGGATCGCGAAATTGCGGCTATGCGATCGTCGAAAAGACGCCCGTGAAAACAGTTTTAATCGAGGCGGGACTAATCAAAATAAAACCGAATTCTTTGCAGTATCAAATCACCGAACTTTGCGAGGGACTTGACCTGATTTTTAAAAATCACAAATTTGACGAAGTGGCGATCGAGGACATATTTTTTGCTTATAATCCAAAAACGGTTTTAAAGCTCGCACAGTTTCGAGGGGCGCTCAGTCTTAAAATTTTGCAGCTTCACGGCGATTTTGCCGAGTATACGCCGCTTCAGATTAAAAAAACGGTAACGGGCAAAGCCAAGGCCGATAAAGAGCAAGTGGCCTTTATGGTTAAAAAAATTCTCGGTATAACAAAGGAGATCAAACCGCTTGATATCACCGACGCCATCGCCATCGCGCTAACGCACGCGAATAATTTGCGCTTAAAATAAGCTCAAATTTTGCCCTTTTTTAGCGCAAAATTTGATTGTTTGAAAATTTATCTCCGCGCTTAATCAACTACCTCGATCCCCGCATCCGCGCAGGTTTTTCGCGCCTTTTTAGATATGCCGATGCCGGTCGTTTCGATTTTTTTAAGATTTTTGAGGGGTGCAAGCTCGGCCGCATCGATGTTTTTGATGTCAAAAAGCTCGTCCTCGCCATCCCAATCAGGCGCGATTTGCAGGTAAATTTCGTTTCCGCCGTCAAGATAGAGCTCGCTTACCTGCTCCGCCAAATTTGCGGGGACCGGATAGTCCTTGAACCACTTTTTGGCTTGCGGCAGCGCACCGAAATCCGCATACGGATCGATGCCGCGCTCCTCGCAGTACTCAAACACGTCAAATTTGGGCTGTAACAGGGCTTTTTCGTACATCAGCTCGTTCATCACGGCGATTTTGAAATTGAAATTTTTAAACAGGAGCGTCTCGCCAGCCGCGCGCGGAAGCTTAAATTTATCGCTCGGCTTTCGTTTTACCTTTTTTGCCTTTTGATTGATGCAGACGCGCCCTATCGGCATTTTCGCAGCTCGCACGATGTCTGCGATCTCGTCGGTGTCGCGCTTAGCGAAGCGCTCGGCGAAGTCCATCGCGCCTATGCGCTCCTGCACGGCCTCAAGCGGCGGTCTGCCTTCTAGCGTGAACGCGCCGCCGTAGAGCTTGCGCGGAACCTCATGCTGCACGCCCTTTGCGACCTCAAGCATCAAAACTATCTCGGAAAGCCTCGGTTCTGCGAGCTCTCCTGCGCGCACGAAGGCGAAAATCCCAGCCTCATCCCAAAAATAGCGGCTTTTGCCCTCTCCGTCATCAATCACGCGCGGCTGCCCCAAAGCTTCGTTAAGCTTAGCCAGATCAAACTCACAGTTTACGCAGCCGATGAAAACGCCGTTCGCACGCACGTCGACGTCAAATTTATCCTTTTTAAAAATGCCAAACAGTCCCATTTAACAGCTCCTGATCTTGCCTTAAATTTCGTCTTAAAATTTTCACACAGCATTGCTTGTATCTTGGAGGCGGCACAAAGCGCTTTATTATTCTTGATTTACGTGATCCTCAAAGATAAATTTATGCTCCTGTGGTAGCGACTCGTAAAGCTTTAGCGAGAGGTTTCTGATCTCCCAAAGCGCCGATTTTGAGCTGCGAAGGGAGAGAAAATTTTGTAAACTACGCGCGTTTACGCTCCACGTGAGTTCGGTTTTATAGCACTCGGGTAGGCAGTATTTGACGATGTCGAGGCTTTTTGTGGTGTTTGCGAGGATTTCGCGCAGGTTTTCTAGCGCTTTGACGCTTGCGTTATCGACCGTTTCGTCGCCCGTTAATACTATAAATCTCGCCGCCCTATCAAAGTCGCCAAGCTCAAATTTGAGCTCTTTTTTTAGCTCTTTTAGGGTGTAGCGCGTTGATTTGACGCTGAGGCTCGCTACGCGGTGACGGGCTAACTCTTGCAGCAGGGCGCGCGAGATGCCTTGGATGTAGAAGTTGTATGAGAGGTGTTCAAGCGTGCTAGCGTGTTTAAATTTATTGCCGATGCGCTCGATGAGCTCGACGTCTTTTTCGCCGCCGTTATCGCCCTTTTCGAAGCTTTGCCAACACGTGCGGATCGCGTGCGAGCAGATATTTAGCGGGGTATAGTTTAGAAGCGTTACTTGCATTTTTGACTCTTTTAGTTAAATTTAGCGGTAAATTTAGCTAAAAATCAATAAAAAGGGCTTTAGATAAAACTAAAGCCCGAAGAAATAAATTATTTTAGTTGAAGCAGCGTGTTTAGCATTTCGTCGCTAGTCGTGATCGTCTTTGAGTTGGCTTGGAAGCCGCGCTGTACGACGATGAGCTGAGTTAGCGAGCGAGATAGATCAACGTTACTCATCTCGAGGCTTGAGGCTGAGATCTTACCGCGTCCGGCCGTCTGAGCTGCACCGATGATAGGATCGCCGGAGTTTGCCGTGCGTGAGAAGAGGTTTCCGCCTTCGCCGGCTAGGCCTTGATTGTTTGCAAATTTAGCTACGCCCACTTGCGCTAGTCCTAGGCTTCTGCCGTTCGTAAATGATCCTACTAGCGTTCCGCTTTGATCTATCCTGATACCGTTTAGTTCGCCGCTAGCGTAGCCGTCTTGACTGATGTCTGCGGTGCTTGAGTTATTGTCGGTGCTCGTTAGTCCGTCGGTGGTCTGCGTAGTACCGAATTTTAGCTCGATATTTTGACCGATAGCCGAACCGTTTTGCGCGCCGAAAGTGATACTGGCAGGACTATACGTCGCTAGCGAGCCGTCGGGGTTAAATCTCACATAACCGGTTACTACGTTTCTAGGTTCTACGGTATTTATAGAGTTTGGCTCAGCTACTTGGATGACCATCGTCCACTCTGTTCCTCCGTTTTCTGTATAGCCGCGTTTTATAAAATCCATTTTTACGTTATGTTTTGTGCCTAAGCTATCGTAAAGATCGGTACTTGAACTATGAGCAGCCATATTTAAGCTATCTGTTACCCTAGTTGCTCCGCCTGCGCTTAAAGATCCTGAAATAGGCGCCATAGATGCTGTAAATTTGACGTTTTCGGTTACGTTTTTAGTAGCGTTTGTTAAACCGGTTACAGAGATATTCATATCCTTGGCGCCTGCAGCGCTAGGATTTTTAAATTGATATTGGCCGTGTTCGTTTACGATAACTTGTGCGCCGTTATTTTGATTTGCTGCCGGTAATGGGTTAGTTCCGGTTACTGCTGGATTTTGCACATGATCATAGTTGGTAAATTCTCTTGCATCTCTTTGCATAGCTTCACGTAAATCCTCAGTAGTGGTTACTTCTCTTTCTTTTGTATCGTCGTAAGCATGCGTAGCAGATACGTGTGTTTTATTATATACGTATTGATACGCAGTTATAATTTTTATATCGGTTAATCCTGTGTCATCTGCAGGAACTCCACCTGTATTTACGGTCATTTTTATATTTTTCATATTTGCCGTAGTGCCAAGATTATTTCTATTAGTTAGCACTAGTTTATTGCCGTTTACTACGCTGGCTTCTACGCCGGTTTCGCTATATTTACCGTTTATTATACCTGCTAATTGGCCGATAGTTAGTATATTTTCACCAGTTATATTTTTCCCATTTAGCGTTATATTGAGTTTTTTGCCAGGAGCAGCGAAAGACCCATCAGCTCCTACACCAGCTACGGTTAATCCATCAGTTTTGGCGTCTGCATAGCTAGCCCATATACCTTGTCCGCCGGTTCCCTGAGCGTCTCTTAGGTTATATGCATCGCCGTTTCCGTTAAATAATACTCCTAAATCGGCTCCGCGCTCCGTCATCCTTTGTTCACCGTTTTTATTTACGTAGAATCTATTTGCACCGACGTTATTTTCGTCGTGCACTTCGCTACCGGCTATAGTTCCGTCGTTATCTAAATCTACGCCATTATGAAACTGGTCTAGTTTGTAGATAGGTATCTTTTTATTTCCTACGTCGTTACCGCTGTCTAAGTTTCCTTTTAGCGCGATGTTTGTCGTAGCGCGCGCAGGCACGGTTAGGCCGACTGGGATCTTTATATCGCCGATAGGTCTAGTAGGATCTATCTCTCCTGTTTCCTCGTCTCTCATCCAGCCTTGTACGATGTTGCCGCCGTTATCGACGAAGTTACCTTCGCTATCTCTTGAAAAGTCGCCGTTTCTAGTGTAGTAGGTGGTTTTGCCACCGTCTGAGCTCACCATGAAAAATCCGTCGCCCTGAAGCGCTATATCGGTTTGTTTGTCGGTGGTTTGCAGCGAGCCTTGCTTGAAAATCCTCGTAGTGGAGTTTATCTGCGTGCCTAGGCCAACTTCCATGTTATTTACGCCGCCGTGTTGATTTTGCGGTGCGGTGGCGATACGCGAAGTTTGGTAGATAAGGTCGTCGAAATTTGCGCGGTTGTATTTAAATCCGACTGTGTTGACGTTAGCGATGTTGTTACCCTCAACATCCATAGCGATCTGGTGAGCTTGTAGTCCCGTAACGCCCGACCAAAGTGATCTCATCATAGCTTTATCCTTTTTGAAAAGTGAATTTTAAGATGACTTAAGCAAAAGACGTTCCAAATTTTAAATTTGATTTTAGTTTAGTCTTCGCTAAGGTAGTAGCGAAAAAGAGTATACAAGCAAAGATTAATGGTTTTTAGAAATTTTAAGATGAGGGTTTCGGCAACTCAAATTTATAAATTTGACTTCGAATTTGAGCGTAAAAAGTGAAGGCAAAGTATTTTTTCGCTAGACAAGGCGGAATTTAAATTTTAAGCGTAGGCTAGACATATAGTCTGCCGAGCTTAAAATTTAAATTTCAACGCCGTATAGCGGAAAAAGACGAGCCGCAAAATTTACAAAATCATCGCGCCTATTACGCCGCCGATTAGTAGCGGTATATTAAAGAAGATGAAAGTCGGCACGCACGTATCATATATGTGATTGTGCTGGCCGTCGGCGTTTAGACCGCTCGTAGGCCCTAGCGTGCTGTCGCTAGCCGGACTGCCCGCATCGCCCAGAGCCGCCGCGATACCTACTAGCAGGATGATAGCCGCCGGAGAAAATCCTAGCGATAGCGAAAACGGCACGTAGATAGCCGCGATGATCGGTATCGTGCCAAAGCTCGTGCCGATGCCCATAGTAACGAGCAAACCGATAGCTAGCATCAGTATCGCGCCGCCTATTTTGCCTCCGGCGACCGCGCTAGCAAAGCTCACTAGCTGCTCGATACCGCCGCTCTCGCGCAAGACCGAGCCAAAACCCGCGGCAACGAGCATGATAAATGCGATAAAGCCCATCATCGCTAGGCCGCTGTCCATGATTTTGTCAATTTTTCGGTACTCGATACCGCCAAAAACCACCATAACTAGCAGGCCGATAAGCGCGCCAAGAGGCATACTCTCGGTATAAATTTGCACTCCAAACGCGGCAACCGCGCCGCCTAGCACCGCCCACTCTTTTTTCGTCATTTTTAGGCTTGCGGCCAACTGCGCCTCTTGCTCTTCGCTCGTTTCAAATTTGGTATGCGCGTAGTCGCGTCTTTTGCGGTAAAAGACGAAAACGGCTAAGAGCAAGCCCACTAGCATAGAAAGGCCGCCGATCCACATCACGCTTGAGATCTCGCTCATCTGCACCTCTACGCCGTTGTTTGCGAGTTCTTTTTTGATAATGCCGTGAAAGATAAGTCCAAAGCCCACACTAAGGCTCACGTACGGCGCCTTTAGTCCGAAAGTAAGAGCGCACGCGACGGCTCGGCGGTCGATGCCTAGGCGGTTCATCAGCGGCAAAAGCGGCGGGATAAGAATCGGGATGAAAGCGATGTGAACCGGGATCAAATTTTGCGAGAGGCACGCGATCGCGGCGATTATCAGAGCAAAATAGGTGCTGGTTTTTGCTAGAGCCTTGCTAACGGCGTTTATAAGGATTGCCGTTAGGTTCGTGTTGGCTATCGCGGCTGCGAGAGCGCCTAGCAAGATATAGCTGAGCGAGGTTTCTAGGTTGCCTTTCATGCCCGTTATCAACGTCGATGTGGTAGCTGTTAGCGCGTCGAAAAACGCCCCTACGCCGGCAAATCCGCCGTGATAGATGAGACCCGCGACTAGGGCGGAGACGAGGATGGAAAGCAGGATGTTAAATCTCAGCAAACAAAGCGCAGTCATCACTAGGATACTGATCACGACGGGGTTGGTTAGCATTATTTTCCTTTTTGTAAATCAAATTCGTAAATCAAATTTCGCCGCCGGTCAAATTTGACGACTAGCGGCGAACGGGCGTCAAATTTATCTAACGCGGATGCCTACTTGCGGGCGAGGCGAATAGTAATAATCGTCTCGTCTATCGCGGTATCCGTCATCGTATCCGTCGTCGTAGCCTCTCTCGTAGCTTCGGTCGTAGCTTCGGTCGTCGGATTTATTTGAGCCGCCTTTTTTTATGTTATTGTTTTTTATGTACTGATCGACTAGTTTGTCGCGATAGTCTCTGCCTCGGTCGGTTTGTTTGTAGCCGCCGTACGGAGGGTCCATATATATCACTACGTCGTCGTCGTATCTATCTCGGTGGCGGCGTTTTTTGTATTTGTAGCTGTTATCCGGGATGACTATTAAAGATTCGTTTGAATAACGGTCGTAAGCGTTTGCCAAATTTAAACAAAACGCTGTAAAAATAGCGATTAAAACAAGTTTTTTCATGTTAAATCCTTTCTGGTTATTTCTAAATCATTTTATAACATCAAATTTAAAATAAAGTAAATTTTTAGCGCAAATATATTACAATTTTGTAAATTTATCTAAGGAGTTATAAATGAAAAAATCGTTTTTTAACGCATCGAAGATTGCGACTTTGGCTTTGCCTTTTCTTTTGACGGGTTGTATGTCGTCGATGAGTATGGGATCGCCTGGGGCTAAAACGACGGCTACTGGCTCAGCTGCGGGTTCAAGCGCGCACAATACTAACTCTGGACTAACCAGATGTACCGAGTCTATGGGTACGGTTACGATTTATGAGGATAGAAATAGCGACTGGTACTCCGTCGTAACTGGGCAGTACAAACTAACATCTACTATCCCGGTTCTTAGGCTCCTAGCTCAGCAGTCAAACTGCTTCGTAGTCGTCGAGCGTAGCAAGGCATTTAACCAAATGTTAGAAGAGCGCGCGTTGATGGAGTCGGGCGAGCTTAGAAAGAACTCAAATTTCAAAAAAGGTCAGATGGTCGCCGCGGACTATACCTTAACTCCTACGATAACATTTAGCGAGAGCAATACTAGCGGACTAGGTGGCGTTGTCGGCGCATTTTTCGGCTCGGTTGCAGGTACCGTAGCCGGCGGGTTTAGCACGAGCGACGTAAGTACTGTTCTAACGCTAATCGAAAACCGATCGGGCGTACAGTTAGCGGCAGCCGAGGGAAGCGCTAGAAACACGGACTTTGCAGGACTTGGAGGCTTATTTGGTAGTAAGGTAGGCGGAGGACTTGGGGCCTACGCCAACACGCCTGAGGGTAAAGTCATAGTAGCAGCCTTCACCGACTCGATGAATAACCTAATAGAAGCCGTCAGAAACTACAAAATGCAAACCGTAAAAGGCGGTTTGGGCGCGGGCGGCGCGATGAAAGTAGCGGATTGATTTTATCTTCGTTAGGCTAGAGTGACCAGAATCGCTCTAGCCTTTTATAAGCGCAAAGCAATCTCTGCATTGAGCTTAAATTTGAGCTTTCGGGCTCAAATTTACATATTTTTCTACGTCAAATTTAGGTTTCCTATTTCAAAAACCTGTGTTAAATTTACTTTAAATTCTAGTTCGAAAAATTATAGCGGTGAGTAAAAATTACTCAAATTTGATCTAGCCATAAACCAAAAACTCAAATTTACGCTCGCTAGCAAATATTAAATTTTACTTCGCGTGTAGCTCTTTTGCATATTTTGACTTTTCGAGATTTTCGATTAGCTTTTGCGTGCGCATATCTCTGGCCTCGGGTACTAGATGAAACCACGTATCGTGCAGAAATTTACGCGGGAAATAGCTATCTTTATAATCGCCGATCATCTCAAAGCCGTTATCTTCGATGAGCTTTTTTACGTCTTTTAAAAATTTTTGATTATCCGCGGCGTGCGGGTCGTTTAGATCGTAACAGTCATCGCCCGCGACGGCAGGGTAGGTAAAGATAAATTTAATACCCTTTTCGCGTTCGAGTTTTTTCATAAAATTTAAATTTTCTTTGAAAATATCGCTTATACCGATTTTGCCGCCTGAAAAATCAGTAAAAAATATGTATTTTTGGCACGCCATCTGCGTGTCTTTGGCTTCTTCTACTTTGCCGATGTATTTGTAGTCGCCGCGTTCGCCGTTTTTAAAATCCGGCGAAAAATCATGCACGGCTTGAGGTTTTTTGTTGATAAAGTTATCGAAATTTATCTCAAACGCCGCTATTTCTTTGTAGTCTCTTATCGCCGCGTTTATAAATGCTTGAAACGGGATTTGCGATATAGTTTTTAGCTTTTCAAAAAACGGCAGATAGTCGTAAAAATGGTGAATTTCAAAAAAAAGTCCGTAGTAATAAGTATCGGGCGGAACATCGTTGATGTAATACCTATACTCCAAAGGCAGGATAAAAATATCTCCTTTATGCGCTAGTTTGGCTGCTCGGTAGAGTCTGTGGCGTAGCGGATATCCGCCGTGATCGGCTAAATTTATAACCAGCTTGCCAAAGTGCTTTTCAAGCATTTGGGAGTTGATACCGTGATAGGAGTTTGAGCCGCTTTCTACGATGATACGGTTTCGTTCGGTCGTGTTTGAGATGAGGTAGTTTTTATACGCGTAGTGATGAGCCGACGAAACCCTGATGAGAAACATCGCAAACGCCATATAAAACGCGATCATAACTAGCGTCAAAATAGGAAGCGTCAAAAGAAAAATTTTGTATTTTTTCAAATTCAATCCTAAAAGTTAAAGTACAAAAACGGCGACTCCTGCGCGCCGGAGTTAATCGCAAAAACCAAAGCAAGCAAAAACGCCGTAAACAGTGCGGTAAGAAAGCCAAATTTTGCTCTAGCGGCCATTTCGTTCGAGTTTCGTCCAAAAATCGTAACTAAAAGCGTAATACCCATAATAGCGCAAAACGTACCCATGGCTATTTGCGGCGTTTCTAGGAAATTTATTTGATTAAATCCTAAAGAATTGCTTATATACTCTAAATAGTTAAAATTTATCTTAACCGAGCTGAAATCAAACATGCCTTTTAGCACCTTCATCGCGCTATCTAGATCTCTAGCGCGGAAAAATATCCAAGTGATATTTATAAAGTTAAACGTTATAAACCAGGCTAGAAATTTATTCATCGGGCGAAAATGCGCGCCGTAAAATCTACAAATCATCATCGCTAGTCCGTGCAACGCGCCCCAGATAATAAACATCCAGCCCGCTCCATGCCAAAGTCCGCCTAGCAAAAATACTGCAAAAACGTTGGCGTAGGTACGGTATTCGCCTCTGCGGTTGCCGCCTAGCGGGATATAGATGTAGTCGCGCAAAAATCTCGAGAGCGTCATATGCCATCTGTGCCAAAAGTCTTGGATATTTAGCGCTTTGTAGGGGGAGTTGAAATTTAACGGCAGGATAATGTTAAACATATATGAAATGCCGATCGCCATATCGGTGTAACCGCTAAAGTCGAAATACAGCTGAAACGTATAACTAATGCTCGTGATCCACGCCTCGCTCATACTAAGCGTAGGGTAAACGTCAAATCCGTGAATAGCAAATCTAGCGAAAAAATCTGCCACTACGACCTTTTTAAAAAGTCCGATCGAAAATAAAAAAAGTCCGATGCTTAAATTTTTATAATTTATGCGCTTTAAGCGTAAATTTGCAAACTGCGGCATCATCTCGGCGTGGTGGATGATAGGACCGGCTAAAAGATGCGGAAAATACGTAACGAAAAGCGCGTAGCGAAGGAAGCTGGGTTCTTTTACTTTTTCGTGATAACAGTCTACTAGAAACGCTATTTGCGTAAAGGTAAAAAAGCTGATGCCAAGAGGCAAGACGACGTGATGCAGCGGCACGTCTGCGCCAAAAATTCCGTTAAAATTTTCTATCAAAAAGTCGGTGTATTTGTAGTAGGCCAGCAAGGCTAAATTTGCCGCGACGCCCGCCCATAAAATAAGCTTTTTGCGGGAAGGGCGATTGCAAAGCAGATGACCGACGTAGAAGTTAAACGTGATCGAACATAAAATAAGCGGAATATAAATAAAATTCCAATATCCATAAAAAAATAGCGAAGCGACCGTGAGCCAAAAGATACTGAGTTGAACGAATTTGAGTTTATTTAAAACAAAATAAACTCCAAAAGTAATCGGTAAGAAAAAAACTATAAACGCAGATGAGTTAAAAAGCATTTTTACCCTTATTTTAAAAGAGTTTAAATATACTCAAATTTGATTTAAATTAAGCTTTTTAAAGCTAAATTCGATAAAATCGCCCAAATTCCACTAAAAGGATCAAATTTGAGAAGCGACATCATCAAAAAAGGCTATACGCGCGCGCCGCACAGAAGCTTGTTAAGAGCGACAGGGCTAAAGGACGAGGATTTTGAAAAACCCTTCATCGGCGTGGCAAACAGCTTCATAGAGATCATCCCGGGGCACTTTTTCCTCAACAAATACTCCGAAATTTTAAAAGACGAGATCCGCAAAAACGGCTGCGTGCCGTTTGAGTTTAACTGCATCGGCGTGGACGACGGCATCGCTATGGGGCATAGCGGGATGCTTTATAGCCTGCCTAGCCGCGAGCTGATCGCAAACTCCATAGAAACGGTGATGAACGCGCACGCCCTAGACGCGCTCGTGTGCATGCCAAACTGCGATAAAATCGTGCCCGGCATGGTGATGGGCGCGCTTCGCGTAAACGTGCCGACGGTTTTTGTTAGCGGCGGCCCGATGAAAAAGGGCTACACCAAAAAAGGCGAGCCGATCGACCTGTCTACGGCGTTTGAGGCGGTCGGGAAATTTGAAACCAAAGAGATCAGCGCCGAGGAACTAAAAGAGATCGAGTGCAAAGCCTGTCCAAGCGGCGGCAGCTGCAGTGGGATGTTTACGGCAAACTCGATGAATACGCTGTGCGAAGCTATGGGTATCGCGCTAAAAGGCAACGGCACGGTGCCTGCGCTCACGCCTGAGCGTGAGGAGCTTATTAGGCAGGCGGGACGACGAATTTGCCAAATAGCGCTTGATGAAAAATACAAAATCCGAAATATCGTGAACGAAAAATCTATCCAAAACGCCCTAGTAGTCGATATGGCGATGGGCGGTAGCAGCAACACCGTGCTGCACATCCTGGCTATCGCGCGCGAAGCGGGGGTAAATT
>CAUQPE010000003.1:0-39475 GCA_963519915.1 uncultured Campylobacter sp.
AAGACGCCGTAGAGCTTGACGTAGACGCGATCAGCGACGGCAAGGACGTCTATATAGGCGCCGTGATGCAGCACATCGAGGAGGCGGGCATCCACAGCGGTGACAGCGCATGCATATTGCCTCCGCTAAATTTGACCGCGCAGATGATCGAAAAGGTAGAAAATCAAACCCGCGACATCGCGCTAAATTTAGGCGTCGTGGGGCTAATGAATATCCAGTTTGCCATCTACGAAAACAAGCAAAGCGACGGCGAAGCCGATGTTTCTGAGGGAAGCGAAGCGACCGGGCAGAATGAGCTTTTCATGATCGAGGTAAACCCGCGCGCCAGCCGCACGGTGCCGTTTGTGAGCAAGGCCACCGGCGTACCGATGGCAAAGGTAGCCACGCGCGTTATGTGGCAAGGAAATTTACGCGAGGCGCTTAAATTTTACGATAACTACGGCGCGGTTTACGAGGAGCGCGGTATACTCAAGCCTCGAGTGAAAAATTACGTCTGCGTCAAAGAAGCGGTCTTTCCGTTTAACAAGCTATCAGGCGCCGATCTAATCCTGGGCCCTGAGATGAAAAGTACGGGCGAGGTCATGGGCATATCAAGTGATTTTGCAAAGAGCTTTGCAAAAAGCCAGATCGCCGCTAGCAACTCGCTGCCTACAAGCGGGCTAGTCTTTTTAACTCTTGCCGATGCGGACAAAAAATATGCCGCAAATTTGGCGCGCGAGCTCATAAATCTCGGCTTTAAAATCATCGCCACCGGCGGAACGTATAAAATTCTAAATGATGCGGGCGTAGAGAGCGAGTTTGTCTATAAGATCAGTGAAGGCCGCCCAAACGTCGAGGACAAGCTCAAAAACGGCGATATCGCGCTTGTCATCAACACCAGCGACAGCAAGTCAAACGGCGAGGACGGCAAGAAAATCAGGCAAAACATCATGCGATTTAAGATCCCGTATTTCACGACGATGTCGGCGGCCTTGGCGGCGGCTAAATCGCTAAAAAGCGTACAAGACGGCAGCGCGCTGGAAGTAAAAAGCTTGCAGGAGTATCTTGGCGAGAAGTGAGCGCATGTCGGCAAATTTAAACGTCAAATTTGCCTTTGCGCCCAGTTTTTGCGTTAAATAAAAGCTTAAATTTAGCTCTCTAATTTCACGGCTGGAATTTATTTAGATGAGATTAAATTTTACTTCTAGCGTTTTGGTCGATGCGAAATAGTAAAATTTCAGCTAAATTTTACCCAGCAAAAAGGAGCGAAAATGTTTGATTTTAAAAAAGAGTTTAAAGAGCTTTATGCGCCAAAGCAGACGCCGCAAATTTTAACCGTCCCGCCCTCAAATTTCGTTTGTATCCGCGGCGAAGGCGATCCAAACGAGCCAGGCGGTGCATATCAGCGCGCGATAGAGGTACTTTACGCCGTGAGTTACGCGCTAAAAATGAGTTACAAAACCGATTATAAAATAGATGGCTTTTTTGAATACGTCGTGCCGCCGCTAGAGGGATTTTGGCGGCAAAGCGGCTCGGCTTGCGGCGAGGCAGACTACGCTAGAAAGAGCGATTTTAGCTGGATTAGCGCGATTAGACTGCCAGATTTTATCGTGCGAGAAAATTTCGACTGGGCGGTAGAGCAAGCCGCAAAAAAGAAAAAGATCGACTGCGGCGCGACGGAGTTTTTGACGATAGATGAGGGGCTTTGCGCGCAAATTTTACATATGGGTAGCTTTGACGATGAGCCAGAGAGCGTTGCCAAAATAGACGAGTTTATCGCCGCAAGCGGCTACACAAAGGACTTTGCGAGCAAAGAGCACATCACAAACCTAGAAAAATCGACCCGCAAAAATGCAAAACGATAATTAGACTGCCGATTAGAAAAATTTAGTAGCGACGCGGTTTCTAAGTAAAGCTATAGTACTTGCTCGAGACTCGCCTTTTTATTGTGCCGATTTGCAAAATAGAGTAGATTAAGAAAAATTATGTCGATTGCAGCGCGTAGAGATTAAATTTAAGCGAGATTATAGAGCTTGGCGGTGCGCTACACTGCATAACGGCAGAGAAATTTGGGCGGTAAAGTTACCACCTTATTTACTATTTTGTTTTGGGGATAATTTCTTTATTAAAGTCGAATTCCCAAATTTTTGGGTCTGGCACGTCTTTTATTTCTTCTTTGCTATACCCAATAGCCTTTAGTCTTTCGTTCCAAGTCCTTCTAATGCCTTCAGCAATAGGCTTAAATTCCCTTGGCGAAAACTCATCAGTTTTTGCATTATTGCACCAGTAGCAAGCCATACAACAATTCTCTTTGCTATACTCTAAATTTGGCAGCTTCCTATCTATTTCTAGCGTATATCCACGCGTATCGCTTCTTTTATTATTTAGCTTACCATTTTTGCCAAGCTCTTCGATCTGAGCTAGGCTTATACCGCAGTATGAGCAAGTTGTTTTTTCAAGTATCTTATTAAAGTCTGTTTCGGAAAATTTTCCTTTAAAATCATCTTCATATTCTTTTTCCAGTGCATCTAAAATTTCTGTAAATTCTTTAGACTTTTGAACGAAATATTGTCTTTGCTCTATCAGCATGATGTTTAGCTCTTTGCCCTTATGTTTTATTTTACTTTCATTGCTATTTAGATTCAGCTGATAGTATTTACTGCTGTATAAATTTGCCACTTCATTAATGACTTCAAAGCCCTTAAAATCTTTTTTATAGTTTCAATATTACTCATAATGTAGTAATCATTGCATCCATTTTTATCTGAGTTGTCCCAAGAAAAAGCCTTATCAAACAAAAATAGCTGAACTTTTGTTTTAAAGCTATCTTCCATTTTAGTTTTATATTTCTTTGTCATCTTTTCTCCTTCATCAAAATTTTTGTCATTATACAGCGTTTTTACGACTTTGACCGCTACGAGGCAGTATAGGCGTTTGTATGCCTGTAGCTCCACTATGCTCGAACCAAAATTTAAAATCTCATCTTGGCTGGTCCAAAATTTAAACCGCCATTTACGCTCGCCTCAAATCCTACCAAACCCCAAATTTAACCCCAGCTTAAGCATAAGCTTGTATACTTTGGCTTTAAATTTAAGGCGGCAAATGAGATCACAGAGCGAATTTTTCGGCGTTTTCATCACGCTTCTTGGCGGCGTATTATGGGGCTTTAGCAGCGTTTGCGGGCAGTATCTGTTCACGCAAAAAGGCGTCAGCGCCGACTGGCTCGTGCCCTACCGCCTGAGCATTGCCGGGCTTGCGATGGTGGCGTACTATTTAGCGCGTTCGCCGCGCGCAGCTCTCGCGCCGCTAAAAGATCGCGCGCTATTGCCGCAGCTGCTCATCTACGCGTTTTTTGGGCTTATGATGACGCAGTATTCGTACTTTTGCGGTGTCGAGCTCTCAAACGCCGCCGTCGCGACCGTGATCCAGTACTCCGCGCCCGCGCTCATCCTTGCCGTCGTTTGCTTTTCACAGCGGCGCGCGCCTAAAAAGGTCGAGCTCATCGCGCTCATTTTCGCGGTGCTGGGCGTCGTGCTGCTCGCCACCCACGGCGATCTGGGTTCGCTCGTTATCAGCGCACAGGCGCTGGTTTGGTGCCTCATTAGCGCGCTTGGCGTCGTGATTTATAGTCTCATCCCAACGAAGCTAAATCAAAAATACCCCGTCGCGCTAAATTTAGGCTGGGGCATGGTCATCGGCGGCGGCGCGCTCGCGCTTTACACGCGGGTTTGGCAGCTAGGCGGCGTGAGCGACGCGCAGGGCTTTGCGGCGCTTGCGGCGGTGGTGATTTTGGGCACGATATGCGCGTTTAGCTTTTACATGACGGGGCTAAAGATAATAGGCGCAAGCAGGGCGAGCATGATAGCGTGCATCGAGCCGGTGAGCGCGGCGGCGTTTGCCTATTTTTGGCTAGGGACGGAGTTCGTGTTTCTTGATTTTGCTGGCTTTACGCTCATTATCTTGTGCATATTTTTGCTGGCTAAAGATAGAAAAAAGGCGTAAATTTGGAGGAGAGATGATCTATTTGGCGCAGACCGATACGACGGCGGGATTTTTGAGTAAGGATTTTCGCGAGATAAACGCGCTAAAACGCCGAGCCGCAGACAAACCCTGCCTCATAACGACGGCGAAATTTAGCGAGCTAAAAAATCTCGCTCGCGTGCCCGCTAAATTTAAAAATTTAGTGCGCCGCGCGAGGAAAACGACGTTTTTGTATCCGAATAAGAGAGCCGTGCGCGTCGTAAAAGAGTGCGCTCACGAGGAGTTTTTGAGGCAATTTGACTGGCTCTACTCCAGCAGCGCAAATTTAAACGGACAAAGCTTCGACGAGACCTGGGCAAAAGCGGCGGCGGATCAGGTCGTGGATAAAAATTTCAGCCAAAACGCAAGCTCGAAAATTTATAAAATTTCAAAAACGCGCCTAAAACGGCTGAGGTAATCCACCCGAATTTACTCTCGTTTTTTCGACCCTCTACCCCAAATTTCACTCAAATTTAACCGCCCTTTGGCTAAGATTTCGCAATTTTAGTCATAAGCAAAAGGATCAAATTTGCACGCCTTGCTAAAAATATTTAAAACCGTTTTATACGCCGCGCTATTTTTAGGACTTTATCTTTTGGCGGATAAGTACGGCTTGTTTGCTAAATTTGTCAATTAAATTTATCGACTCGGCTTTGCCAAATAAATTTCGAGTTGAGAGTCGGATGTTAAATTTAATCGTCTGTTTGTGGCGTTTCTTGAGTCTTTTGTGGCGAGCGTAATATTTTCTCTTCTGCGCTCATTTTACTCTCCTTTAAAGTAATTTTTAAATCTCGCATCAAAATTTAGTAACACGTATCCTATATTTAAATCCATTTTTGGAAAAGTGTTCATAACTAAAGAAATTCTTTTATCATCACATATATACTTTCCGCTATAGCCGCCAGCACTATAATCGGTTAACCTCTTAAACATAAAGTATCTCTGCTGAAAAGCAATGGTTTCATTTGTTTTATTGTCTATGATTCTCATTGTATCGGAGTGAAAGTATTTAGAGGCGAACCGATTTAAATTTACCTTGTCATATAATACGGCATAGTTCATCTTGGGCATCTTGTCTTTCGTGGTTATGATTTTATTCGAGTCGATTATTTTTATGATTCTAGCCCTGATATCATCATAACGCAAAGTCTTTTTTCCTAGCTCTTGCTTTACCTCTTTTACTATTTTGTCGTATTCGTCTTGATTTTTTTCGTAATGATATATAGCTACGTTTCCATCTGGTAAATTTAAGGCTAACGTCTTTAGATGGATGCCGTCAAGGTAGTTATTCATCATATTTTCTATATCTTGCTCGTTAAAGCCGCCAAATACGTTATCCTCAAAGTATATACTCTGCGGATACTCTATCGTCTCCTTTATAAAAGCCTTTGGAGTGGTAGCGCAGTAATACACTTCAAGAATATTTGTGATGATGATGTCGTAAGTAGGGATTAGAAATAGTGCGGCCGCTACAATGCCTCTGATCCAAATTCTCTTAGTGTATTTTGCAGTGATGACCATCACTATGGCGCTAACCGCCATATAAGGAATAACGTAAAAAAGTAAGATTATCATATCCATAGCGTATCCTTTTTAGTTGTCGGCAAAACGGAGACGGTACGTTTTGCCTCGTGCCTAAAATATGCGGGCCAATAAAACCCGCAACTGTTTTAAATTTGACCGCTTCGCATCTTTTGCAAATCATTGATAAAATGATAGTGCCGTAAGGCTTAGGGCGGAGTTAAATTTGAGCTTCGGCAAGCGCTAGTAGTCGAATTTGACGCTTGTTTTACGAATTATCATATTGCAAATTTTAACCTCACAAGTTATTTTTTGTGATAAATTTGCTCCAAATTCGAACCTAAATTCAAAACAAAATTTAATCGCACCAAAGCTGCCCGCATATTTACCGCAAAAGTAATCGGCCGTCAAATTCACTTATTTTATAAAATGAAACTAAAATTTCAAATCTAATTTAGATATTTTAAAAACAAATTTCGGTAATATTGCGCTAGACAAAAATTTATCCGAAAGGAGCTGTTATGAGCGGTATTGCTCTCATCGTCTGCTTCGTCATCGCGGTCGTCGTTATGATCGTGTTGATTTCAAAGTTGGGGGTTCACCCCTTTATAGCGATCATGCTCGTTTCGCTAGCTCTAGCCGTCGTCGCTGGCATCGACCTGGTCAAGGTTCCCGTGATCATCGGAGAGGGATTTAGCGGGATATTTAAAAGCATAGGCATCGTCATCATCCTGGGCGCGCTCATCGGTATGGCGCTGGAAAAGACGGGCGCGGCGCTAAAGCTGGCCGATATGGTCGTGCGTTGTGTAGGCTACAAGCGCCCCGAGCTAGCGATGCTCATCATGGGTTGGATCGTGGGCATCCCGGTCTTTTGCGATAGTGGTTTTGTCGTACTCGATCCGATCCGCCGCGCGATAAAGGAAAAAATCGGCGCCAACCCCGTAGCTATGGCTGTCGCGCTCTCGTGCGGCCTATACACCTCGCACGTGTTTATACCGCCGACTCCGGGCCCGATAGCGGCTGCCGGGCTCGTGGGCGTAGGGCACAACCTGCTGCTGGTCATCGCCGTTGGCGCGGTAGTTTCGATACCGGTTCTCATCGCGGGCTATCTTTTTGCTAAAACTATCGGCGCAAAAGTGAGCCTAAAAGAGGATCTCGCAGACGTCGGCAAGAGCTACGACGAGATCATCAAAGAGCACGGCAAGCTGCCTTGCGCGTTTTTGAGCTTGGCGCCGATTTTTATGCCGATTTTGCTGATGGCGCTGGGTTCGGTCGTCTCGATACTAAAGCTAAAAGGCTCGTTTGCGAATTTCGTTTTATTTTTAGGCAATCCGATCATCGCGCTTGGCGTTGGCGTGTTATTTGCCGTTATCTTGCTGGCTAAAACGGGCAAGCTTAATGAATTTAATCTCATGACCAATGAAACGCTAAAGATCGTGGGACCGATCCTTTTCATCACGGCTGCGGGCGGCGTGCTAGGTAACGTCATCGCTAAGGCGGGCTTTGTCGAGTTTATGAAGGCAAACGCCCACCTCATCGGTACCGTTGGTATATTTTTCCCATTTGTTATCTCGGCTATCATCAAGACCGCCCAGGGCAGCTCGACCGTTGCACTTACGACGACGGCCTCTATCATGGGGCTTTTCACCGATAGCGGCTCGATGATGAGCGCACTGGGGCTAACTAGCGAGATGGGCGCGGTGCTAACGGTGATGGCGATCGCTGCGGGCGCGATGACGGTTTCGCACGCTAACGATAGCTACTTCTGGGTCGTTACGAACTTTAGCAAGATGTCGCCGGAGCAGGGCTATAAGACCCAGACGATGCTTACCTTTATAATGGGTATCGTCGGCATGGCGACGGTTTGGGTTGCGTCGCTTATTTTGCTATAAATTTGACGGCTAAATTTGGGGTTGAATTTGCTATTGCGGGGCAGTGGAATGGTAAATTCTAGCTTTTCTTGGGTGGCGGAAGGGGGGGTGGTCTACTTACGGCCTGCGCAGCTACGAGCGAAGCGGTCTCAAGCCCATATGGCGACGGTAGCGAACGTAGTGAAGCTAAGTAGAGCGCCCTTTTCCTTTGCGTCGTGCTATGCACTCGCAACTGCCGAAGGCAGACCCGCCCCCGTCTGCTTGCAGCTACTAGTGCAGCGACGCAGAAACCCCCACCATCCCCACAGCACGTGAGATGTGGCGACATAGCTTTGCTGACGCAAAGCGTCGCCGGGTTTTATAAATTTTAGTAGAGTTAAATTTGCATTTTCAAGATACGGGTCTCGGTGGGTAAAATTTGTAAATTTAAAATTTGATTATAAGAAATCAAGGCGAAGTATTTTGAGATGATTTTTGGGGTTGCGCAGATAAAATTTAGCGTAGGCTGGACTTCTGCTTGCAGTTGCGAGTGCAACGAAGCAAAAATAGTCTGCCGAGTTAAATTTTAGCCAGCTCCGCTTCTTGCAAAGCAGTGAGCGAAGCGCAACTGAAAAAGCGCTCAAAATACAAGCCTTACCAAAAAAGGAAAACATGATGAAAATACTAGTAGCAATCGACTCTTTCAAGGGCTCCCTCAGCTCTCTCGAGGCCGGCAACGCCGTAAAAGAAGGCATCGAGGCCTTAGGGGACGAAGTGGACGAAGTGGTGGTAAAGCCTATCGCAGATGGCGGCGAGGGTAGCGTGGTGGCGCTAGCGGACGCGCTAGAGGGCGAGTTTATCGACGTCATCGTGCAAAATCCTCTCGGCGAAAAGATCCCCGCCAGATACGCGCTAGCAGGCGAGCTGGGCATCCTTGAGATGGCGTCTTCCAGCGGGCTCATGCTAGTGGAAAAAGAGCGCCGAAACCCGATGAAAACGAGCACTTACGGCTTTGGGCAGATGATTTTGCATGCCATTAGCAAAGGCGCGCGTAAATTTATCGTGGGCATCGGTGGTAGCGCTACGAACGACGCGGGCACGGGTATGCTAAGCGCGCTGGGATACGAGTTTTTTGACGAAAACGGCGAGCTGCTCGAGGGCAAAGGCGAAAATCTCATAAAAATCACCAAAATTTCAAACAAAAACGTAGTACCCGAGTTACAAGAGTGCGAATTTCTCGTAGCTTGCGACGTGGATAACCCGCTCTTTGGCAAAAACGGCGCAGCCTACGTCTACGGACCGCAAAAAGGCGCGGACGAACAGATGGTAAAGGATCTAGACGCTGGGCTTATTAGCTTTGCGAGTGCGACTAGCGAGCACTTTTCGAGCGAATTTTGGAACTTTAAGGGCGCGGGCGCGGCAGGCGGGCTAGGGTACGGGTTTGTTAGCTACCTAAACGCCAAACTAAAGCCTGGCATCGACATCATCATGGAAGAAATCCGCCTCGAAGAGGACGTGAAAAACGCCGATCTGATCATAACCGGCGAGGGGCGACTGGACTTTCAAAGCTCGATGGGCAAGACCCCGACCGGAGTGGCGAAGATCGCCAAAAAATACGGCAAACCCATCATCGCGCTAGCAGGCAGCGTGTCGCCGTGCGCCGGCGGCTGTAACGAAAACGGCATCGATGCGTTTTTTAGCGTATTAAACGAGCCTGCGAGCCTAGAAGAGGCGATGGATAAGCAAACCGCGATGCGCAATCTCAAAATGACGGCCCAGCAGGCTTTGAGGCTATATTTGCTAGGGCGCAAGGGGTAAATTTACGATTTCTGCGGCGTCTCGGTGGGCGCATTTGTCGATTCGCCGACTTAGCCGCTCGGTGATCGGGTATTTTACGAGTCCGAGCGGATGTTTTTTGCTATAAATTCGTCTTTTGGCGCGGCTATTTCGCTAGTTTTTCAAATTTGACATCGCGCTCTGACGCGTCAAATTTTAGCTCAAGTTTTTGCCGTTCAGGTTTGCCGCATGGTTTATCAAATTTGCAAAAACTTAGAACTCAAAAACAAGACAAAGCCCGAAAACGAGCTTTAACCAAGCTTATTTTTCTTTAGCTTCGACTTCGATTTCTAGCTCTACTTTATCCGATAGCGTAATCTCTGAGGTGTCTAGCCCGATCTCAAAGAGCTTGCGTTTGGTCTCGCCCTCTAGGCTAAAGCCGATTTTTTCCTTGCCGTTTTTATCCGCCGTAAAGCCGCCAAGCTCGAATTTCAGTACCACGGGCTTAGTGACGCCGTGCATCGTGAGCGTGCCCACGACCTTGCCTTCAGTGTCGCTTTCTTTTCCAAATTTGACCATTTTGTAGGTGATTTTGTCAAATTTGGCCGCGTTGAAAAAATCCGCGCTGCGTAGGTGCTCGTCGCGCTTGTCGTTTTGCGTATTTACTGAGGCGGTCTCGATCGTGGCCTCGAGCGCTTTGAGCTCTTTGGCGTCCTTGTCGTAGTCGATCACGGCGTCAAATTTGCCGAAATTTCCGCTGACTTTTGATATGCTTAGGTGCTTGATCTTAAAGCCGACGTTGCTGTGTACCGGATCGATCTCGTATACCGCGGCGTTTGCGAAGCTCGCTGCTAGCGCTGCGACTAGCGAAAATTTGATTAGTTTTTTCATTTTTTCTCCTTGTGATTTGGGTTTGAAAGTGTATTTTAAAAAAGTAAATATATAACTTTTTCGCAACATTTTGAGAAAAATTTGAATTACTTATTCGCCGCCTGCTAATCGTGTGGAAAAATAATCAGGCTAAATTTAGCCCAAAATTTCCCCGACGAAAAACAGCGCCGACATCGCAAATGTGCAGAGTGCGACTACCTTTAGCTGCCCGTCGAAGTCGCGGCATTCCCGCACTTTTAAGACGAAAAAGAGGTGCCACACAAGCGGCGCAAAGCTAATTACGTAGAGTAGTTTTACGCCCGGCTCGCCGCGTAAAAACGAGTAGCAAAGCATCAGACCCGCTCCGCCCGCAATCAGCGCGCAGTGGTAGCGCTTAGCCGCGCGCAGTCCGATACGAACGGGGACCGTGCGCTTACCCTTTAGCGCGTCGTTTTGGATATCGCGCATGTTGTTTAGATTTAGTACGGCGGTGCTCAGTAACCCGCATGCGCACGCAGGCAGCAGTAGCGCCGCATCGAGCGAACGCGCGTATAAAAAGTACGAACCCAGCACGCTCAAAAGTCCAAAAAACAAAAACACAAAAACGTCGCCAAGCCCCAGGTATCCGTATGCGCCGGCGCCCACGGTGTAGCGGATCGCAGCGTATATCGACGCACCGCCTAGCGCTAAAAACAGTAGTACGAGATAAAACCGCTCGCCAAACGCCAAAACGCTTAGCGCGAGGCTCGAAAATGCCGAAAGCAGCGCCGTAACTACGATGACGCGCTTCATCTCGGTCGCACTCATCTGTCCCGTTTGGATCGCGCGACGCGGCCCCAGCCTGCCATCGTCGTCGGTGCCTTTTACCGCGTCGCCGTAGTCGTTAGCGTAGTCGCTTAGTACCTGAAACAGAAGCGTCGTAAGCAGCGCCAGCGCGAAAATATCCGCTCTAAACGCGCCCGCACCGTATGCCGCGCCACTGCCAAGCAACACGCCAGAGACGCTAAGCGGCAGCGATCTAAGGCGAGCAGATGCGTAAAGGGCCTTTGCGGTTATCATTTTTTGCCTTTTTTGATTTTTTGAGTGCCGAATCCACGGCAAATTTGAGCTCAAATTTAGCACCCGAATGCAAAAAATAATATAAATTTGAGCTGGTTTGGTAGTGAGATTTGTAAATTTGGGATTAAAATTTGACGGCAGATGTCGCTAAATTTAGAGTTTTGAAATCAGCCAAATTTGCCGCAAAAGCTAGCGTAAAAGTCCAGTTTCAGCATTAAATTTATCAAATTTCCGCCATTTCTCGCCAAAACTCAATCGCCTTATCATCGCTTGCTTGGACGAATTTAGCGATTTCTTCCGCGCTTGGCACGACCTTTTTGCTCAGTCGCGCGATACCAATGCTAGCAAGCGCTCTAAAAAATCTCTCAAAATCGCTCGCAACGCGCCTGCCGCAAAGCTCTTCGTCTCCGAGCAGCCACGCATAAATCGCGCCGTCCGCGCAATCAATCAGAAATATCCACGGATCGCCCACGGCAAAAACTATCAAATTTGCAGGACGCGTATCGCCGTGCCACCATTTGCCGCCGTATTCGTCGGTGCTGTTTAGCCGCACTAGCTCGCTAGCGTAGTCGCCTCTTGCGCCAAAGCATACGTTACAAACCTCAAATTCGCCGAAGTCAAATTTGCAAACTAGGTGCAAAAACGCAAGCGGAAATTTGACGCCTAGAGTCTCTTGCGCATTTTCTAGCGCCCGCGTGGACGCGTCGGCATCGCTTTGTGCTAGCAGCCTCATACCTGTTACGCCCTCTTGCTCTAAAGGCAAGAATATCACGTCGAGTCTTTGTCGGATCTCGTCTAATTGCAAAAACATTTGTATCCTTAAAATTTAATTTTTATGCGGAAAAATCGCATGGATTTTATCAAATTTTTATGTAGGGAGCGGTTAAAAGTTAAAAGTGGAAATTTATCTAACGACGCTAAAACCTCTCGCAAAATTTTACCGATCAGTAGTATAAATCTAGTGAAATTTAAGCAATAAAACCTCCGTAAACTGTATAAAAATAATAAAATGCAATCCACAAGCAATAGCGATCCATAAATTAGTGAAATTGCCTATGCTTGCAAATTCTTATGTAAAAATAAATCAAAGCTAATCGGCTTACTGGCTACGATAATGACTTAAACCGCCTAGGTCTTTAGTCGGCAAGTCTACAAATTATTTTAAAATCGCAAAGCCGATGCCGACCTTATCGGTGTGGCGGTTGTAGTCGATGAGGCTCTCGCCGTATCCCGTAAAGTACTTTACGTAGCCGTAAACGCCGCTCTTGCCAAACGGAAATAGCCACCCAAGCTCGCCCGCGCCGCGGTTGGTTTTGTCAAAATGCAGGTTGTTTCGCACCATCGCCGTAAAGACGTGACCGCGGTAAGGTAGAGCGAAATTTATATCCATATTGCCGATGTATTTTTCGATGTCGGGATTGTCGTCGCTGCCTTTGCTCTCAGGGATGCGCGCCCACGCTCGCGGGATCACGACGAGGCTACCGGCGTAAAGTTTAGCCTCGAGATAGACGCGGTTCCACGAGCGAGACTTCTCGCCGCCCTGGCCGTTACTCTCGTGCAAAAGTCCTGCGCGTAGGTAGTCAAGACTCGGCAGCGCCTCAAATCTCATCGGAACAGTTATGAAAATCTCGGGGCGGTAGTTGGTCTCGCGAAACGGCGTAGAGCTCTTAGCCGTCTGCCACCACGAGCTTTGCGAGTAGCCTGCCGAGATCGTTTCATTCATATCAAACACGTCGTAAAACAGTGGCTTTTGCAGGCTGATTTGAAAAGCGGTCTCAAATCTACGCCTGCCCTCGACGTCGTTAAATGCGTAGGTTGCCGGCAGGAGGTAGTTTAGGTGGTGCATTTTTAAGCCCAAAATTTCATCCACGTCGTATGCCTCGCCGCTTTCAAATTTCGCTTTCGGGCGCTCTTTGGAGGCGATCTTTTGCTCCTCTACGGGCGCGTCCGCTACGCTATCTGAGGGCGCGATCACGGAGCGCTCCATAGCGGCGGTTTCGCCGTCCTCGTCCGTAAATATCGCCTTTTTAGCCGCTAGTTTATAAAGCTGCAGGGCTCTTGTTTTGTCGCCTTCGTATTCGAGCTTTGCGGCGGCTTCGTAGAGGCGCTTGGCTTCGTCTTTGGCGGTCGGCTCGGTTAAATTTTCAGCCGTATTTTCGGACTGGTCGGCTAAATTTTGCTTCGCCGTTTCCGTCTCGCCGGCTGCTGCGAAATTTAACAAAATCGCCAGTAAAACGATAATTTTTTTCATATTTTTCCTTCTTTTAAGGCTTGTTCGTAATCTGCCTGATAGTTGATGTTAAAAAACTCGTCCGCGTTTGCGAATTTTACGATCTTGCAGCGGCAGCGGTCGCGCAAAAGCCCGATCTTGTGCTCGCCCGCGGCAAAAAGCTTGCCCGCGGCGTTTGCTAAATCCCCGCTAAAAAATCCGCAAAGCGAGTGCGTATGCGACTCGTCCGCGGCGATGACCATGTCGTATTCGCCGGTAAATTTATATAGTTCGCGCACGCACTCTTCGCTAACGAACGGCATATCGGCGGGAACGATAAAGACGCTTTCGTTTGGGAAGTTCTTAAGGATACTGTAAAGCGCTAGCATCGGAGAAAAGGTTGGCTCGCTCAAATTTGCCGTATCTTGCGCGGAAATTTGAGCTGAGCTTTTTGGCGCACCCTCTTTGTCGCTCGCCTCGGTTAAATTTGACCGCGAGATCTCCTCTGCATCGGCGTCTTTGATGAGCGGCAGGGGCGGGTTAAATTTTTCAAATTTGGAGCTAATAAATACGCGCTCGAAAATCAGCCCGAATTTATGCGCTCCGTAGTGCGTGAGCGTCGCAAATCCGCCAAAAGGCAGTAGCGTTTTGTCGCGGCCCATTCGCGAGCTTTTGCCGCCGGCAAGGATAACGCATGTTTTCATTTTTTTCCTTAAATTTAAGTGCGGTATAATAGCATAAATTTGTTTTAAGCGAGCGGCTAAAGTCGTTGCAGCTATTTTTCGCTGATGATTTTTCTCACCGCTAAAGCTGCTAAATTTAGCCCAAAACACGCCGTTACACCCATGAAGCTTCCCAGTTTCACGCACCTTGGCA
This sequence comes from uncultured Campylobacter sp., assembly GCA_963519915.1. Taxonomy (GTDB): domain Bacteria; phylum Campylobacterota; class Campylobacteria; order Campylobacterales; family Campylobacteraceae; genus Campylobacter_A. The sequence continues at coordinate 14,161 of CAUQPE010000003.1, forward strand.
GCTCGGTCGAAAACACGACGTCAAATTTGCCTTTAAAGCCTGCTTTTTTAAGCTCGGTGCGTATTTTTTTAGCAAACGGATCGTTGCAGGTCTGCCAGACGGAGGTGACCTTGATCTGCGTAGGATCGATGCGCTTTGCTCCGCCCATGGAGCTAATTAGCTTTTCGTACGTTTTTAGCGCGAGCGCGATCTTGGCGGGTACGTCGTCGATTGCGTCGATCACGAGATCAAAGGGCGAGAAATCAAAATTTGCGATAAACTCTGGCGTCATTAGCTCCTGCAGCGCCGTTACGCACTCGTATCTTTTGGCAAATTCTCCCACTTTAACGGCTCCGACCGCCTCGCTGTAAATTTGACGGTTTTGATTGGTTATATCAAAAATATCTTTGTCTATAACGGTGATTTTGCCCACGCCCGCGCGAGCCAGCGCGTCTGCGCAGACTCCGCCCACGCCGCCCACGCCGCAGATTAGGACGTTTGCGTTTTGAAGCTTTTTAAAATCATCGCCAAACAGCCAGCGAGACCTCGTAAACCGGTCGTTTTGATCCAAAATTTCCTCGCTCAAATTTGATCCTTTAGCGCGTTTTTTAGGCCCTGTAAGCTCGCGTGCGCGGTCATATCAAGCATGATCGGAGTTAGCGAGGCGAAACTCTCGCTAAGCGCGCTGATATCGGACTCGCCGTTTTGCTCATAGTCTAAATTCGACGGTTGTCCGAGCCAGTAGTACTCGATGCCGCGCGGGTTACGGTGGAGCATCGCGTGCGTGGCGTAGCTGCGCCTGCCGGCGGGCACGATGCGGTAGCCTTTAAATTCGCGGGCGGAGACGGCTGGGATATTTACGTTTAAAAATTGGCGCGGCGGTAGGGATATTTCGCCCTCTAATACGCGCGGAACGATAAATTTGACGGCTTGCTGCGCGAGCGAAAAGCCAAGTTTCTCGATACTGTCGTTTTTGTAAAACTGCGAAAACGCGATGCTAGGTAAGCCCTGCAAAACGCCCTCCATAGCCGCTCCGCACGTACCCGAGTAGGTGATATCTTCGCCCACGTTGGCGCCGTGATTTATACCGCTGATTACGAGGTCGGGCAGTTTTTTGTAAAGCGCATGAAGCGCGAGATAGACGCAGTCTGCGGGCGTGGCGTCGTCGAGTTTGTAAAAATCATCATCAAGCTTGATAAAGCGAAGAGGTCTAGTGAGCGTAAGAGAGTGCGCGCAGGCTGATTTTTCGGTACTCGGCGCGACGATTGTAACGCGCGTATCGGGTAGCTCCCTTAGTGCGCTAGCTAAAGCGTGCAGGCCGTTAGCCTCGAATCCGTCGTCGTTTGTGATTAAAATTTCTTTCAAATTTATTCCTTTTTATCACGATTAGCTCAAATTTGACGAGCTCATAGCTTTCAAATTTTTAAAGAAAAGATTTTAGCACAGCTTTTATTATTTAAATTTAAAGTTTTGGCCTATATTGGATATTGTTTACTTTATATTTTAGTTTTTAAATTTTATTCAAATTTAAGATAGTAAATATATTATATTATATAATACCGAAATAGATTGAAACCAATCATAATAAACTGGTAACAATTACTGTTATATTTACACAGTATAAAAATAAGCTTTAGATTTAATTTTAATTATATTAGAAAAATAAATGAGAATTTAAGCGAACTAATAATAAAATACCGGCTTATAAATAAAGTTAAGTTTTATTTAAATTTACAAAGGAGGTTAGAAAGCCGATTATGGAAAACGCAAAGGAAAAAGCGTCTAAATGGGTCATAGCTTTGCTGGCGGTTATTGGGCTTACTGGCGGATTTGGTATTTTCACGTTCTTTTTTGCTAACGGTCCTCAGCATCTTACTCACGATCCCGAAGCCTGTATAAACTGCCACGTCATGAACCAAGTCTATGAAGGCTGGTCTAAAGGCGGACATCAACACGTTACGACGTGTATAGATTGTCACATGCCTAAAGAATTCGTAAGCAAATGGTTGGCGAAAGCCAAATACGGCTTCTTGCACGGTTATGCGTTTACTTTCTTGGATAATCCCGTATCGTTTACCGCAAGCGATGAGCAAAAGGAGATCATACAAAACAATTGTATAGAGTGCCATAAGGATTATGCTAGAAATTCAGTCGATCCAAGAGCTATAGGCGATAGCTTGCCAGGTAAACACGGGCAGTATGCTAATGCCAACGAGCCGTTAAAATGCGTATCTTGTCACAGACAAGCCGGACACGCACATAACTTTTAAAATAATTCTAGGAGGAGAATAATGAAAAAACTGTCATATATAGTTACTTTTCTAGTAGCTATCGCACTTGGTGCGGGCGTACTTGCTCTTTATAATGACATAGCTCATAAAAAAGAAGAGTCAAAAACTTACCCGCTAATGCTCAATAAAGTAAGCGAACTTGAGCCTGATTTTGAAAAATGGGGCGCAAATTTCCCAAATCAGCTCGATGCTTACAAAAAAATGGAGCATAAAAGCGACGCAAATCCAAAAGGAAGCGAATTTATAGAAACGGCTTTCGGCGGCGATTTACCTTATAGCAAGATTATTCGCTGGCCTGCGGCTACGGTGTTTTGGAACGGCTATGCGTTCGGCGTGGATTACAGCAAACCGCGAACCCACTATTATTCGCAGATAGATCAGATCGAAACCAAAAGAAACGATAAAGAGTATCTAAACGCTCACGGGCTTCCTGCATTTAAGGGTCAGCCAGGATATTGCGTCAATTGCCACACCGGATATTTAACCGCGCTTCAAGTTGATGGCGATTATAACCTAACTGCCGATCCTACGCCTGCTGCAACTAAGCCTATGCCGTTTTTCGACGTAATGCCTAAAGAGGAAGGCGAAAAGAGAAAAGCCGCGTGGACGAAGATGAACTCTATTCCGTATTTTGACGTCATGAAAAAAATCGCGGCTAAACACGGCGAGAGTATCCACGGCTCGCACTTAGGTAGCACCTGTGCAGACTGCCACTCGCCAGATGATATGAGTCTAAGAGTTACAAGACCCGCATTCGTAAACGCAATGGTCGCTAGAGGCTACCAAGCCGACGCAAAAAGCGGTATAAAGGCCACCAGACAAGAGATGAGAAGCTATGTTTGTATGCAGTGCCACGTAGAATACTATCCTGCAGGCAAAGAATCCGTTTTAACCTTCCCTTGGAATTTCTGGAAGAAAGACGAGCCGTTTAAGATCGAGAATTTCGACCAATACTATGACGATCAGTTAGCCAAAGAGGACGGGTTTAAATTTGACTACATCCACAAAGATACCGGCGCTAAAATCATCAAGATGCAGCACTCAGAAGCTGAGCTAAGCTCAACCGGCGTTCACGGAAGAAGCGGCGTAACTTGTGCAGACTGCCATATGCCGTATAAACGCGCCGGAGCTCAAAAGATCACCGAGCATGAAATTTTAACTCCGCTTGCCGATATAAACGCGGCTTGCAAAACTTGCCACCCGCAAAGCGAGCAGGTATTAAAAGATAGAATCGCGTTCGTTCAAAATCGCCATGCTTATGAGCTAAGAAACTGCGAAAATGCGCTACTTTCTTTGATCCAAGACGTAAAAACCGCCCGTGCAGAGCTAGCCAAACATGAGCAATTCGCTTCAATCGTCGATGAAAAAGAGAGAAAAGAAGCGATCAGCAAGGCTCTTGAAAAGACTCTTTACCTACACCGCAAAACTCACATCCGCTGGGACTTCGCATTTAGCGAAAACAGCTACGGCTTCCACGGAGATGAAGAGGCTGCTAGAATCCTAGGTCAATGTAAAGAATTTGCTCGCCAAGGACAAACCGAGCTAGTTAACGAGCTTGCGCCTTACGGCATCAGCATCAAGCTAACTCAAGAGGCTACTCCGGTTCCTGCGCCTGCTTCTTTGGGACATAAATATCCTATCGGCGTAGCGCCTACCGAAGCTATGAAAAAAGCCGACGAAGACGTTAAGAACCTAAATTTTAAATAAACCCCAAAACCCAAGGCCTACGGGCTTTGGGTTTTTTAAATTTACGCATTTACCTTTTCAAATTTCAAAATCCTAATTTTTCTTATAAATTTAAATTTTATTGTTTATTTAGCCGTTTTAGGCGATAATTCCCGTTAAATTTAAAGGGTAAAATATGCTTAAAAAATTTATTTTTGCTGCGTTTGCGGCAAGCCTCGCTTTTGGCGCGCATGATCTTGCGATAAAGACAAAGCCTTCGTCAAATTCGCCGTCGAATTTAGAGACGAATCTTGAAGAAAGGGACGAATCGCAAAGGCGCGTAGATGAATGCATGCAAAAAGATAGCTCCATCGCCGGTATGGTAGGGTGTATAAATGCTGAGTTTGCCGTCCAAGATAAAATTTTAAACGAAAACTATAAAAAGGCTATGAGCGTACTAAACGACGAAAATAAAAAAATCCTAAAAGATATACAGCGCAAATGGGTTGCCTACAAGGAGGCAAAATGCGCTTTTTATCCTCAGCAAGGCTCGATTCACCGCCTAGATGCGGTTAATTGCTACTTGCAGATGACTAAGGAGCGCGCGAGTGAGCTTGCCTACGTAGCTAGCGAATTTGAGGGTAATCAGTGAAGCTACTCGTCTCTTGCTTAGAGGCTTCTGCAAATTTGCACTTCGAGCAGGTTTTAGAGTATCTGCCAGAGTGCGAACTAAAAGGCATTTTTGATGAAAAATTCGGCAAACCTTTTATGCGAAGCTCGGAGTTTTCTGCAATGGGCTTCGTGGAGGTTTTGCCGCTTTATTTTAAGGCAAAACGCGCGGTAAAAGAGATGACTCGCCTAGCTGAGCAGTGCGACGCCGTGCTACTTATCGATAGTCCCGCCTTTAACCTTCCGCTAGCTAAAGCGATCAAAGAAGCAGGCATCAAAACGCCCGTGACCTACTACATCTTGCCGCAGGTGTGGGCGTGGAAGGCCGGACGCGTGGCGAAGGTCGAGGTCTACTGCGATCATTTGGCTTCGATTTTGCCCTTTGACGGGATGTATTTTAGCTGCTCGCGCTACGTCGGACACCCGCTACTTGACGAGCTTCGAGTACGAAAGAACGAGCTTTTGCAAAGCGGCAAGATCGCTTTTATGCCCGGATCCCGCAGGGCTGAAATTTCGCGCTTGATGCCGATTTTTCGCGAGGTAGCAAGCCAGATAAAAGACAAAGAAAAACTGCTAGTCGTGCCGCCTTTTTTGGCAAACGATATGCAAATTTACGGCGACGTTAGCGATTTTTGCGTGGTTACGGATGCACCGCGCGCGCTTTTGCAAAGCGAGTTTGCTTTCATCTGCTCAGGTACCGCGACGCTTCAGGCCGCGCTCGTGGGTACGCCGTTTGTTCTAGCTTATAAAGCAAAGGCAATCGACATTATGATCGCGCGGATGTTTGTGAAGCTGCGCCATATCGGGCTTGCAAATATAATGTTTGATTTTATGGGCGAAGAGTCGCTGCACGAGGAGCTATTGCAAGAGGAAGTAACGCCTAGTAATCTCATAAAAGCCTACGAGAGCTGCGATAAAAAGAAATTTATCGCTGGCTGCGAAAGGCTACGAAGATACCTAAAACACGGCTCTGCCGCAAACGTGGCGCAAATTTTAATAACTAAAAAGGATGAAAAATGACCGAACCGATGACGCTTTTTGGATATGAAAAAATCACGAACGAATTAAAAAATCTAAAGACCGTCGAGCGCCCCAATATCGTCGAGGAGATCGACATCGCGCGCAGTCACGGCGATCTAAAAGAAAACGCCGAATACCACGCCGCACGCGAAAAGCAGGCGTTTATCGAGAGCCGTATCGCCGAGCTTAGCGACATAGTAAGCCGCGCCAAGGTAATCGACCCCTCCGAATACGAGCACGATAAAGTAAAATTTGGCTCCACGGTCGTCATCATGGACGTAGAAACCGAGCTGGAAAAGACCTATACGCTAGTGGGTACGCCTGAGAGCAACCTAGAGCGCGGACTCATCTCGATCAACTCGCCTCTAGCCAAACAGCTAATCGGCAAGAGCGAGGGCGACGAGGTGGCGCTAAATTTGCCAAACGGCAGAAGCGACGTCGAAATCGTATCTGTTAGCTACAAACCGATCAAATTTTAAGCCGATGAGCGCGTTTAAAACCGTTAAATTTACGAGCTCGGCCAGTAAATTTGAGCCGTCAAATTTAACTATGGCGTTTGCTGAGTTTTTCAAATTCGGCTCGCTAAATTTAAAACTCATAGCCGCAAATTTTGCGCCGCAAAAAGTAAAATTTGATGCCTGAGCAAATCGTCGTAAAAAGCGGCGCAATCTTTATCGCCGACTCGCACGAAAACGAAAATCGCGAAAATTTTTGGTGTTTTTTATGCGCGTTAAAAAGCGACGAGATAAAGACGCCGCAGCTGTTTTTGATGGGCGATATGTTTGATTTTTTGGCTAGCGAGTGCGAGTTTTTCGTCAAATTTTACGAGCGATACGTCCGCGCGATCGACGAGCTGGGCGAGAAAATGGAAATTTATTATTTTGAGGGAAATCACGATTTTAACCTGGCACCTCTGTTTAAAAACGTCAAAGCCTATCCGATCGGCGCCCAGCCGGTTAAATTTGCCTCGGAGTGCGGACAGAGCCTACTTATCGCGCATGGAGATATATTTTTGCCTTTCGTTGCAAAATACGCTTTGAGGTTTTTGCGCGTCAAAATTTTTTTAAAAGTGATGAATTTTTTCGATAAATTTCTAAATTTTAGGCTCTCGAAACGAATTTTAAATAAGCTTAAACGAAAAATTTTAGATTATAAAATACCGAATTTTAAGAATTTAGCCGAGGCAAAAATGCGCCGATATAACGCATTTTATGAGGCTGACGTCATCATCGAGGGGCACTATCACCAGGGCGAACAGTACACGATAGGTAAACAAAAATATATAAATATTTCATCTTTTGCATGCGAGCAAAGCTATTTTGTAGTAGAATACGACCAAAATATTAAGTTTGCTCGAAAGAGCGTAAAGGTTTAAAATGCTTAACAACGGCACATTAAAAACCGGTTCAAATGAGATGGAGCTTGTTGATTTTCGTATCTTTAAGCAGTCGGGAGACAATGTATATGAGGGCATATACGGCGTTAATGTCGCTAAGGTGCGCGAGATCATCAAGATGCCAAATTTAACCGAACTTCCAGGAGTACCTGAGTATATCGAGGGGATTTTTGATCTGCGTGGCGTCGTGATACCTGTCATAAATTTAGCCAAATGGATGCAGATAAACGAACCTAAGGGCGGAGCTATCAAGCCTCGCGTTATTATCGCCGAATTTAGCGGAATATTGATAGGCTTTATCGTCCACGAGGCAAAACGCATTAGGCGCATAAGCTGGGCGGACATCGAAGCGGCGACTTTCGCCTCAAACGCCGGAACGCTGGATAAAGGCAAGATAACAGGCGTAACTCGCATCGAAAACGATGAAGTTTTGCTCATACTAGACCTTGAAAGCGTCGTCGAAGAGCTTGGTATCTATAGCCCGAAAATGGAAGTAGAGATCGATCAAAGTAAGCTTTTGAGCGGTTTAGCACTAGTGTTAGACGATAGCTCGACGGCAAGAAAACTAGTAAAAGATATGCTAGAAAAAATGGGACTAAAAGTAGTCGAAGCAAAAGACGGCGTAGAGGGGCTTGCTAGGATGGAGGATCTTTACGAGATGTACGGCGATAAGTTAAATAACTTTTTAAGGGTGATTTTGAGCGATATCGAGATGCCTCAGATGGACGGATACCGCTTTGCATCGACGATAAAAGACGATCCGAGATATACGGGAATTCCTATCATATTTAACTCTTCTTTAAGCAACGACTATAGCGAAGCTCAAAGCAGAGAGGCCGGAGCCGCAGCATATCTAACCAAATTTGACGCATCGCTATTTTATAACGAGGTGCTTCGCGTGATCGAAGCGCACAAGAAATAAGGGGGAAAATCATGGATGATATGAGAGAAATAATGGAAGACTTCCTGGTTGAAGCCTTCGAACTAGTAGAACAAATAGACCATGACCTTATAGAGCTTGAGTCAAACCCTGAAGATTTAGAGCTTTTAAATAGAATTTTCCGAGTTGCACATACGGTCAAGGGGTCATCGAGCTTTTTAAATTTCGATATCCTTACTAAGCTTACTCATCATATGGAGGACGTGCTAAACAAAGCTCGCCGAAATGAACTAAAGATAACTCCGGATATCATGGACGTGGTGCTGGAGTCCGTAGATATGATGAAGGGGCTACTCCACGGTATCAGAGATAGCGGTAACGATACGGACGTAGGCATAGAGATAGAAGATATCTGCAAAAGACTAACCGCGATATCTGAAGGCGAAGCCCCGAGTGCGGCCGCTAGCAAGCCTGCTCCCGCAGCGCCAGAGCCTGTGGTAGAGACGCCGAAAGAGCCTGAGCCCGAACCCGTTAGCGATGAGAATTTATCAAATTTAAGCGACGACGAGGTCGAAGCTGAGATAGAAAGACTGCTGAAAGTAAGAAAGGCCGAGGATCAGGCAAGACGGGCCCAAAAAGCAGCAGCAGGCGAAGCGCCAAAACCTGCAGCGCCTGCCGCACCTCAAGCTTCTGCACCGTCAAATTCAGCTCCGGCTCCAAAGCCCGCTCCAGCAAAGCCTGCCAACAAAAAAGAGGACAAAAAAGTACCCGCTCCATCAAGCGGAGCTAGCGCGGACGAGCAGACTATACGCGTCGAGGTTAAGCGCCTAGATCACCTGATGAACCTGATCGGCGAGCTGGTGCTTGGCAAAAACAGATTGCTTAAAATTTACGACGACGTCGAGGAGAGATATGAGGGCGAGAAATTCCTTGAGGAGCTAAATCAAGTAGTATCTAGCCTAAGCCTAGTGACTACCGACATCCAGCTAGCCGTTATGAAAACGAGGATGCTACCTATCGCGAAGGTGTTTAATAAATTCCCTCGCATGATCCGCGATCTAAGCCGCGAGCTAAATAAGCAAATCGACCTCGAGATCACGGGCGAGGAGACGGAGCTTGATAAATCTATCGTCGAGCAAATCGGCGATCCGCTGGTACATATGATAAGAAACTCGTGCGACCACGGTATCGAAGACGGCGCGACCAGACTAGCCGCCGGCAAACCGGAAAAAGGTACTATCCAGCTAAAAGCCTATAACGAAGGCAACCATATCGTAGTCGAGATCACCGACGACGGTAAGGGGCTAGACGCCGATATGTTAAAGGCACGCTCGATAGAAAAGGGCATCATCACCGAGCGCGAAGCCGATACTATGAGCGATAAAGAGGCGTTTGGGCTTATATTTAAGCCTGGATTTTCAACTGCGGCGAAGGTAACTAACGTAAGCGGTCGCGGCGTGGGAATGGATGTCGTAAAAACCAATATCGAAAAGCTAAACGGCATAATCGACATCGAAAGCGAAGTGGGCAAGGGTACGACGATGAAGCTAAAGATCCCGCTCACGCTAGCGATTATACAGTCGCTTTTAGTCGGAGCTCAGGAGGAATTTTTCGCTATCCCTCTAGCAAGCGTGCTTGAGACCGTGCGCGTACCGATCGACGATATATATACGATCGACGGTAAAAACGTGCTTAGACTACGCGATGAAGTGCTTTCGCTGGTTAAGCTATCTGATATCTTTGGTGTCAAGCAGGTCTTTGACGGTGGCGATCAGACATACGTGGTCGTTATCGGCGTAGCGGAGGCGAAGCTAGGCATCATCGTAGATAGCCTCGTAGGACAAGAAGAGATCGTCATCAAATCAATGGGCGATTATCTGCAAAATATCCCTGGAATCGCGGGTGCAACGATAAGAGGCGACGGCCGCGTAACACTCATCATCGACGTAGGTATGATGATGGAAATGGCAAAAGATATAAAAGTAGACATAAAAGCCAGCATGGAATCCTCAAAAAGCGTCAAAGAAAAACCTAGCGATTATAAAGTGCTGATTGTCGACGACTCGAAGATGGACAGAACCATAATGCAAAAATCGCTCGCGCCTCTTGGCGTAACGGTGATAGAGGCTACTAACGGCGTCGAGGCTCTAACTATCGTAAAATCTGGCGAACACGCGCTTGATGCGATGCTAATCGATATCGAAATGCCGCGAATGGACGGCTACACGCTAGCAGGCGAAATTCGCAAGTACTCAAAATATAGGAATTTGCCGTTAATAGCCGTAACTTCAAGAACGTCAAAAACCGACAGGCTAAGAGGCGTGGAGGTAGGAATGACTGAGTATATAACTAAGCCGTATTCGTCTGAGTACCTTGAAAACGTAGTTAGAAAAAATATCAAACTAATAGGATAGAACATGAACGACAAACTAAATCAGGTTCTAAAAAGACAAAAAAGACAGGTGATAGACCCGAGCGAAAAAGAGCGCGAGGAAATCGTCCAGTTAGTCGGTTTTATCGTGGGCGACGAGGAGTATGCGATACCTATTTTAAATATCCAAGAGATAATTAAGCCTATCGAATACACTCGCGTGCCTAGCGTGCCTGAGTATGTTTTGGGCGTATTTAACCTGCGCGGTAGCGTCATCCCGCTAATTGACTTGAGAAAGAAATTTTCTCTAAACGCCGCAAAACCAAGCCCAAGCACGAGGTATATCGTGATGAAAGAGGGCGATAACGTCGCGGGATTTGTGATTGATAGGCTAACGGAAGCCATCAGGATACAGCAAAACAGGATCGACCCGCCGCCTGAAACGCTTTTAAAAGATAAAGGCATGATTTACGGTATCGGCAAAAGAGATAACAATATCCTTACGATTTTAAAAGTCGAAACGTTGCTAAAGCGCGATTTCTAGGATCAAATTTGATAAAGCTTTGCGTATTTGATTTTGATTCGACCCTGATGGACGGCGAGACGATAGATTTTTTAGCTGTAGCAAAAGGCGTGGGCGACGAGGTCAGCGAAATAACTGCAAAAGCGATGGCGGGCGAGCTTGATTTTTTTGAGAGCTTGACGCGCCGAGTGTCGCTTTTAAAGGGGCTTGAGCTTGCTAAAGTAGATCAAATTTGCTCAAATTTGCCGCTCATGCCAGGAGCCGCCGAGCTGATCGCACATCTAAAAAGCAAAGGCATCAAGGTCGTTGTTTTTAGTGGCGGATTTCACTCGGGCACCGATAGAGCGCAAGAAAAGCTCAAATTTGACGCTAGCTTTGCAAACATCCTGCATCACAAAAACGGCGTCCTAACCGGGCTTGTGGGCGGCGAGATGATGTTTGGCTTTTCAAAGGGCGCGATGCTTGTAAATTTGCAAAAAATGCTCGGTATCTCAAAAGAACAGACGATGAGCGTGGGCGATGGCGCCAACGACCTATCTATGTTTGAGCATTCAAATTTGAAAATCGCGTTTTGCGCGAAGCAAATTTTGAGGCAAGCGGCAACTTGTTGCGTGGATAAAAAAGATTTGCGCGAGATCATAAATTTGATATAAAAAGGCGAGAAAAATGTTTAATAACGATATAAATTTTTCATTGTGGTGCGACTTTATCGAGCGCGACTTTTTGCAAGACGAGTTTGAAAATTTACTTCAAATCGGCGCTATTAACGGCGTGACCTCAAACCCGTCCATCTTTAAAGCCGCGTTTTTATCAGACTCCTACAAAGACGTCATCGGTCAAATGGGCAAAAAATATCCAAAGGCGCTTTATGAGGCGCTCGCGGTGCAAGACATTAAGATAGCCGCGACCAAGCTTTTGAGGCACTACGCAAACGGTGACGACGGGTTTGTTAGCATCGAGGTCGATCCTAGCTTTTGCGATAATGCCACAGCTACGGTGGACGAGGGCGCTAGGCTACACGCGGAGATCGGCATGCCAAACGTCATGATCAAAATCCCTGCGACAAAAGCGGGCTTTGAAGCTATGAGCGCATTAACCGCGCGCGGTATCGCGGTAAACGCGACGCTGATTTTCTCGCCGGAGCAAGCCGTAGCATGTTTGGACGCTTTTGAAGAGGGCGTTAAAGCTTATGAGAAAAAATTTCCGCTAACGCCGCTACCAAAAAGCGTGATTAGCATTTTTGTTAGCAGGTTTGATCGCTTGCTAGATGAAAAGATGCGTGAAAACTCGCTACCGACGGGCCAAATCGGCATCATGAACGCGACTAAAATTTACAAAATTATAGAAAATAAAAACTTACCTACGACGCGCGCGCTGTTTGCTAGCACGGGCGTAAAGGGCGATGAGCTGGCAAAGGATTATTACGTAAAAGAGCTGATGTATCAAAATGCGGTAAATACGGCTCCGCTTGATACTATCAAAGCCTTTATCGCTGGTAAAAACGAACCTAAAACCGCCGTTAGCGACGATAGCATAGAGAAATTTTTCGGAGTGGTAAAAAGAGCCGACATAGACATGGAGAAGGTTTATAAAGACTTGTTAAACGACGGCTTAAAGCAGTTTGTGACGGCATTTGAAGACATAATGAAAGCGCTTAAATGAAGCCTTTGAGATTTACCTCGTCGCAGCAAGAAGATGCAATGGACTACGAGCCTATCGGTTCTAGTATTAAATTTGACACTCAAGACGACGAACTTGAGCGTATCATAAATCTAAGAGCGAATGCGGTAAAAAACGATATACAAAAAATAAGAGATAAAAATAAAGAAGATTCGCAAGAAGAGCAAATAATAGAGCTAAAATCTGAAAAAGATGAGCAGAAGATCGGCGAAGTTAAAGATAAAAATTTGAGCGATCATGAGCCCGTGTTTAAATTTGGACAAAATTTTGATTTTGAGAACCTGCCTGCTCTCAAACCCATAGACGACGAGCCCGTAAAAATCAAAGAAGCGGCGGAAGCCGTCAAATTTGACGGTTTTATCGAGCCCGGTGATTTGGAAGCAAAAAAAAACGAGCTAAGCGAAAATCTCCAAGCTATCAACGAAGCACTGAGCGAAATAGACGCACTGGACGAGATGTCGCCAAAAAAAGATGAGTTTGACGAGACTGCGAAAGCTACGGCGCAAGATCAGTCGATTTGCGATGAAACGCCGGATGTAAAATTTGGCGGAGATAACGTAAGTTTGGATGATTTAGGTATTAAATTTACGCAAAAAGAGGTCGGCATGCAACAGCACCCTAGCGAAAAGGATCAAATTTTAGACTTTTTCCAAAACGAATTTAGCATAGTTCAAGATGAAGAAAATAAAGATATAGAGGATAAAATCGGCACAATCAATAACGATGGCGCCAGCGACAAAAACGAGATAAACGCAATCCCTGTGCAGCCGAATTTAAACGTAGGTTTTGGAGATGATCGGCAAAATAAAGAGCAAAAAAATATCGACGAATCCATAAATTTGCGTGAATCGCAAGCGCAAAATTTAGAGCCGAATTTCGCACAAATGCAAACTGCCGCAAATAAAGTTGCGGCGCAAGCGCAAACTATAAACGATAAGCAAGAAAACCAAACAAATACATTAAAAAAACCTGAAGCGCGACCGGTTAAATACAAGGACAGGGCGGCGCTTTTAGCCGAGCTTGGCATCGGTATGGAAGATGAAACTTTCGGGACGCCGATTAGAACCACGGTGCCGCAGAGCGACGAAGAGAACGAAAAAAAAGCCGAAATGAAGGTTATACTGGATGGGTATCTAGCAAAACTTATCGAGCTTGGCGGTAGCGACTTGCACGTAAAATCCAACAAAGTAGTTCGCGGTAGATTTAACGGCGAGATATTTACGATGGGCGATAAAATTTTAGATTACGATAGTTCGATACTACTTGCAAAGGAGATTTTAGGGGCGAATTATTACAATCTTATGAAAAGAAAGAGCGTGGATTTTACATATAAATTAAACGACGACTACCGTTTCCGTTCAAACGTCTTTTTGCAGATGGATGGCGTATCTTTCGTATTTAGAACGATCCCAACGAAAATTCCTACGATGTCGGAGCTTTTGTTGCCGCCGGTTATTGAAAAGCTTTGCAATAAAGTAAATAGAGGTATCGTCCTAGTAACGGGACCTACCGGTAGCGGTAAAACGACGACACTAGCTAGCATGATAAACCACCTAAATCACACGAAAAACTACCACATCGTCACTATCGAAGATCCGATCGAGTTTATATATAACGACGACAAAAGCGTAATAAATCAGCGCGGTATCGGCCAAGACGTCGATAGCTTTGCCGACGCGTTAAGAGCCTCTTTGCGTGAGGATCCGGATGTTATATTTGTGGGCGAGATGAGAGACCTGGAGACTGTTAGAACCGCGATAAACGCTGCGGAAACCGGCCACTTGGTGCTTGCTACACTTCACACCCTTGATGCTAAAGAAACTATCGGCCGCGTTATAAATATGTTTCCTAAAGAGGAACAAAACCGCATAAGGATGACCTTTGCCTCGGTTGCGGAGGCTATCATATCTCAGCGCCTTGTCGTGACTACGGCCGGCAAACGCCGTGTTGCTTGCGAAATAATGGTAAAAAACATAAGAATAAGAGATATGATCTTAGAAGATAGAGATAGCGAAATTTACGATGCGATAGAACAAAGTAAAAATACCTACGGAATGCAGACCTTTGAGCAGCATTTGCTTGACATGTATACTTCGGGAATCATTACAAAAGAAGAAGCGCTAAAAAGCGCCAGTAGAAGGGAAAACCTCGATATCAAAATCAAGAGCGCTGACCTTGCTAAAAAAAGAGCTATGGTTGCCTCTATCGAAGAGGATGCCGAGCTTTTAAAAGAATTTCAAAGCGAAGTTATTGCGCTCAAAGATATCAAGTAAGGCGAAATTTATATAAATTTGGGTATCATCGGCTTCTATTTTTCAAGAAAGGAAAACGATGTTAGAAGGTATCGTTAGAGAGAGTATCGGTAAAAAGGCGTCAAAAGCCTTGAGAAGAGATGGTTATCTAATCGCCAACATTTACGGCAAGGGATTAGAGAACGTGCAGGCCGCTTTTAAAATCAATGATTTTATAAAAGAGGTTCGCAAAAAAGAGAGCCTTGCGTTTGACGTAAAAGTAGGCGGAAAAACCTTAAAAGTCGTAGTAGTCGAATACCAAAAAGACCCTGTGACAAACGCGCTAAAACACGTTGATTTAAAGGTTGCGCTTCCAAGAGTCGTCTCAAAGTATATGATTCCGGTTAAACCTTATGGAACTCCTGTGGGTCTAAAAAATAAAGGCGTTTTGATCGTCTCAAAAAGACGCTTAGCCGTAAAATGCACGGCTGAAAATTTGCCGAATTCATTCGACATAGACGTTAGCGGTCTTGATATAGACGACACTGTCCTAGTGCGCGATATAACCGTTCCTGCGGGCGTTACTATGATCGATGCTGACCGCGTAGCGGTTCTAGGCGTAATAAAAGCTAAATAAGGCTACCCTTGATACTCATAGTCGGACTGGGAAACCCCGGTCCCGAGTACTCCAAAACAAGACACAATGTCGGCTTTATGCTGATAGATAGACTCAAAAACTCAAATTTTACGGATGTAAGCTCGGCCAAATTTCAAGGCGAGCTATTTAAATTTCAAAATTTACTTCTTTTAAAACCGACAACTTTCATGAATCTAAGCGGACGGAGCGTAAAAGCCGTTGTCGATTTTTACAAACCCGAGCGCGTTATCGTTATTCACGACGATCTTGATTTAAATTTCGGCGTCGTTAAATTTAAAAAGGGCGGCGGAAACGGCGGACACAACGGGCTAAAATCAATCGACGCATTAATGGGTGCAGACTACGAGCGCGTACGTATCGGTATCGGTAGAAGCGCGCACAAAGGCGAAAGCGCGGTAACCGGCCACGTGCTTGGCGAATTTAACGCAGAGGAAAAAGAGGGGCTGGAAAAGATTTTGAACTACTGTGAAAACGCGCTAAATGAGCTTATAAAAACCGACATCGACGCCGTTTCGCAAAAATTCTCAACCAAAAAAGGTATTTTGTGAGAGGGTTAAATTTGGTATTTGCGACTTTTGCGGTTTCTCAAATTTTGCGGCTTTTTAAAGCGCTAAAAAATCGGTTAAATTTAAAACATAAATTTAAAACCGTACGCCAAATTTTCTTTACCGCAAATTTTATAAATTTACTTCAAAATTTTACTAGCAAATTTATAAAATTTACGAAAAAAACGGTTTTTTCACAGACTCGTCTTTTATCCAGAGCTGTATTTTTATTAAATTTCACTCAAAAAACAGAGCTGTTTAGATTTGATACTTTTGAGAGCGTCGCTCTTGTCCGCCGCCCCGCGTACGCAAAATTTGATTTAAAAGGCCTCAAATGAACCTTTACGCGCGTTACGTCGGCTGGCTTTATTTTAAATATTTCATGATTTTATTCGTCGCGCTCACGCTTTTTTACGTCGGCATCGACATCCTAACCAACCTAAAAGACATGCCCGCAAGCGCGAACCTAAAGCTGCTTTATTTTGGCCTTACCTCGCTCACGGCGGTAAACTACGTTCTGCCTCTCGCGCTCATTTTTGCGCTTATAACTAGCAAATTTAGCATGATCCGCAGTAACGAGCTAGTTAGTTTTTACGCGCTGGGTATCGATAAAAATCGCCTGATCAAGCCGCCTTTTTATATCGCGCTTGCCATCACGTTTATTTACGTCGGGCTAAATTTCACACCTTTTGCCTACGCCTACGAGTACGGGCGAAACATCGTGAAACTCTCGAATTTATCGCGTACGAGTTCGGATATTTTCTTAAAATTCGAAGGCAAATTTGTCTATGTGGATAGCCTAAATCCTATTAGCGGCGAGGCAAAAGACGTGCGGATATTTGACATAGACAGCAGCAACTTGCGCAGCGCTACCTTTGGCGAAAGCGGGAAGTTTATAGACGATGCGTGGCTTTTAAAAAATGCTAAAATCGTAAATTTGCCGCAAAATATTAAGCTTGGCGAAAAGGGGCTTGATATCAAAACGCCAAGCGAGCTAAAAACGCTTGAAAATTTTAAACCAAAAACAATAGAAAGCGCGTCAGCGGAGAGCTCGGCGATCACGATTCCTGATGCAGTGGATTATATTTTGGCGTTTAAAGACGAGGGCATCGGGCTAAATTCGACCAAAACCACGCTTTATAACCTCGCTTTTGCACCGTTTTTTGCGCCTTTTATGGTGCTTATTATTTACTATTTTTTGCCGGTTACGGGACGATTTTTTAACCTCGCCTTAAAAAGCTTTATCTTCACGATCGCCTCGCTTTGCGTCTGGGGCGCGCTTTTTGTGATGATGAGGTTTGCTAGAAACGGCGTCGTCTCACCCGAGGTCGGCGTGCTTTTACCGATTATTTTACTTGGTGCTTACGCTTTTTATCTGCGTTTTGGGAGTCGTTAAGAGAGATTTAGGCAAAATTTCTGTAAAATCTAACTATTTTTAAACAAGGTTGGTTATGGATTTTACGAATTTAGCGCAAAAATACGGCACCCCTCTTTACGTTTACGATTTTGACTACATGGCACACCGCTACGAAGCGCTAAAAAACGCGTTTCACGCTAGAAAATCTCTCGTATGCTACGCCGTTAAGGCAAACTCAAATTTAAGCGTTTTGAAATTTTTAGCCGGGCTTGGGGCCGGATTTGACTGCGTGAGCGTAGGCGAAGTTAGGCGCGCTTTGCTGGCGGGAGCTAAAAGCTATCAGATAATCCTAAGCGGCGTGGGTAAGCGCGACGACGAGCTTAAATTTGCGCTGGAAAATGAAATCTTGATGATAAATTTAGAAAGCGAAGCCGAGATGAACCGCCTGGAAACGCTCGCAAAACAGCTCGGAAAGTCCTCTCGCATCAGCATCCGCGTAAATCCAGACATCGACGCCAAGACGCATCCCTACATCTCAACCGGACTAAACGAAAATAAATTCGGCGTAGATCTGCAAACGGCAAAAAAAATGTACCTTCACGCCAAAAACTCGCCGCATCTTGAGCCCGTGGGCATCCACAGTCACATCGGCTCGCAGATAACCGACATCAAGCCTGTTATCGAAGCGGCAAAGATCGTGGCAAATTTGACTCGCGAGCTAAAAGCGGCGCAAATCGACATCAAATTTTTTGACGTCGGCGGCGGCATAGGTATCGTTTACGGCGACGAGAGCGAGCCTGATCTATACGAATACGCGCAGGGCATTTTGGCAAATTTAAGCGGCCTGGACGTCACGGTAGTCTGCGAACCGGGACGCTTTATCGTCGGCAACGCAGGATATTTTCTAACTAGCGTGCTTTACGAGAAATTTAACAAAGAAAAGCGCTTTGTGATCGTAGACGGCGCGATGAACGACCTTATCCGCCCGAGTCTTTATCAGGCTAAGCATAAAATTTTCGCTCTTAGCGGCGGCAAGACTCTTTGCGAGTGTAAGACCGAGCAGCTTCGCGAGCTCAAATTTGTCCCTTGCGACGTTGTCGGGCCGATATGCGAGAGCGGCGACTTCCTCGCAAAAGATCGAAATTTACCGCCGTTAAATCCAGGCGATCTAGTTGTAATCAAATCAGCGGGCGCATACGGCTTTGCGATGAGCAGCAACTACAACACTCGCGGACGCGCCGCGGAGGTTGCGGTAAAGGGCGGCGAGGACTTTATGATTAGGCGCCGCGAGAGTTTTGAGGACGTAGTGGCGCTGGAGCGCGAATTTCTAGGCTAGGGAGCGAAAATGCAAAACATAAACGACCTTAGAAACGAGATAGATAAGATCGACGACGAGGTACTAAAGCGCCTAAACGAGCGTATGAATTTCGTGCGAAAGATCGGCGAGCTAAAGCAAACCAGCGGCAGCGCGATCTACCGCCCCGAGCGCGAAAGAGCGATCCTAAACCGCCTAGAGGGGCAAGACTCCGCCTTTTTAAATAAAGCTGCGATCGAGGCGATTTATCTTGAGATTTTTGCCGTCAGTAGAAACCTCGAGATGCCTGAAAAAGTCGCCTATCTAGGGCCTGAGGGCACCTATACGCACCAAGCCGCCGAGAGTCGTTTCGGCGCTATGAGCGCGTATCTGCCGCTAGCTAGCATCGAGGCGGTTTTTACGAAACTAAAGCACAAAGAGGCCAAATACGGCGTCGTGCCGATAGAAAATAATACCGAAGGCGCGGTAGGCGCCACGCTAGACTGCCTTGGACGGTTTGATAGCGTCAAGGTCGTGGCCGAAATTTACATGGATATCCACCATATTTTTGCTAGCAAATGCGAAAATTTAAAAGACATTAAACGCATCTACTCGCACCCGCAAGGCTACAATCAGTGCCGCAAATTTTTAGACGATCATATGCTTTCATCAGTCGAGTTTATCCCGGCAAAATCTACCGCGCAGGCTGCGCAACTAGCTAGTAGCGAGCCAAATTCGGCCGCTATCTGTTCTAAGATCGCAGCCAAGCTTTACGGCGTGCCGATCTTGTTTGAGACGATCGAGGATAATGCCGCAAACCGTACGAGATTTTTTATATTAAGCGATTTTAAAAACGAGCGCGCGCAAAGAAATAAAACATCTATCTTAGCAAAGACCGATCACCGTCCCGGCGGGCTCGTGGAGTTGTTGCTAGCCTTTAGAGACGAGGGCATAAATATAACCAAACTAGAGAGCCGCCCGATAAAACAGCGCGAATTTAAGGCGAATTTTTATATAGATTTTGATGGGCATATAGACGATGATAACGTCCAAAAAGCGATACAAAAAGCGATAAGCTACGGCCACGAGATCGCGTGGCTAGGAAGCTACGTCGCGTGGGAGGAGTGAGATGAAATTTAACGAAAATTTGGCAAATTTAGTAAGCTACGAGGCGGGCAAACCTATCGAGCTTGTCGTACGCGAATACGGCATCGACGCAAAAGACGTCATCAAGCTAGCCAGCAACGAAAACCCCTACGGCACGAGCCCTGCGGTAGTAAAAGCGATCGGCGAGATAGTAAATAAAATGCATCTCTACCCCGACGATAGCTACTTTGAGCTAAAGGCCGCGCTAGCGAGCAAATTCGGCGTCGGCGAAAAATCTATCGTAATAGGCTCGGGAAGCGATCAGATAATAGAATTTGCCGTGCACGCAAAGGCGAACGAAAAGAGGGGAATTTTGACCGCGGGCATAACCTTTGCTATGTATGAAATTTACGCTAAAGCAGCGGGTGCGAAGGTATTTAAAATCCAGAGTAAAGAGCATGATCTGGGCGAGTTTTTGCAAATTTACAAGGCGAACAAAGACGAGATCGGCGTGATATTTTTATGCGTACCCAATAACCCTCTAGGAGGCTGCCTAGACGCCGAGGAAATTTATAAATTTTTAGAGCAAATCGATGCCGACACGCTCGTGGTTATCGACGGCGCGTATCAGGAGTTTGCTAAATTTAAAGACGCGAAAAAAGAGATAAAACCGCGCGAGCTCATAACTAAATTTCCAAATGCGATATATCTGGGTACGTTTTCTAAGGCTTACGGCCTCGGCGGTATGCGCGTAGGATACGGCATCGGCGAGCAAAGCGTGATGAACGAGCTAGGCAAGCTAAGGGCGCCGTTTAACATAACGACGCTTAGCCTAAAGGCGGCTATCGAGGCGCTAAAAGATGAAGAATTTGTAAAAATGACGCTTGAGACGAACTTTGAAGAGATGAAAAAGTACGAAAATTTTGCCGATAAGCATGGCATAAAGCGTCTGCCGAGCTTTACGAATTTTATCGTTTTTGAATTTGAGCGTCAAAACGCGAGCGAGCTTGCTCAAAATCTGTTAAAAAAAGGTATAATTTTACGTGATCTAAAAGGCTACGGATTAAACGCGATTCGCATAACGATCGGACTGCCGAATCAAAACGACGTAGTTTTAAAACAAATTGGGGGAAGCTTAAAGTAAATGGATTTTAAAACCGCAATTCAACAAATCGGACAGGTCTATCACAACCTCTCGTTAAGGCAGCGTTTAGTCGCCGCGGGCTCGGTAGTGCTCGTGGTCGGATTTTTAGTCTTTTTGAGCATTCATAAAAGCTCAAACGAAAACTACGACGGTTATAGCGTACTTTTTGAAAACACCTCCGCCGCGGACTCTGCGCTGATAATCCAGCAGCTTGAAAAAGATAAGGTAAAGTATAAAATTTTAAACGAGGGCACGATTTTGGTGCCAAACTCGGACGTTTACCGTGAGAGGATCTCGATCGCGTCGCTCGGTATTTTAAAGGACGGCAAGGTCGGATTTGAGATTTTCGATAAGCAAGAATTCGGCGCTACAGACGCCGAGCAAAAGGTTAAATTTCAGCGCGCTTTGGAGGGCGAGCTAGCCCGCACGATCGAAAGCCTAGCGCCGATAAACAAAGCCATCGTGCGTATCGCGATACCCAAAGAAACTCTCTTTACCGAGCGAGCCACGCCGCCAAGCGCCTCTATCGTGTTAAATTTGAAAGACGGACAGAGCTTAAATTTAAAACAAATCACGGGCATTAAAAATTTAGTCGCGGCCGCGGTGGCAAATTTAAAACCAGAGCAAGTCAAAATCGTGAGCCAGGACGGAGTACCGCTTGGCGAGGAGGACGGCGAATACGATAGCGATCAGATCATGCAACAAATCCGCTACAAACGCGACGCCGAGCACAATCTCGAAGAAAAAATCATAAACGTCCTATCGCCTATCGTGGGCGGCTCGGATAAGGTCGTAGCAAAAGTAACGATAGACTTTGACTTTGCTAGAAAAGATAGCCAAAGCGAGACCTTTGATCCAAACTCCGTAGCTAGAAGCGAACAAAACGTCGAAGAAAAACGCCAAGGTAGCAAAGAAGCCGAAGTGCAAGGCGTGCCGGGAGCTGTTAGCAACATCGGTCCGGTAGAAGGTCTTCAAGACGGTAAAATGAAAGAGCTGTACTCAAAAAGCTCATCTACGACAAACTATGAGATCTCAAAAAAAGTCGAGCGCGTCAAGGATCAATTTGCTAAGATAAACCGCCTAAGCGCCGCTGTCGTCGTGGATGGAAAATACGAAAATAAAAAAGACGAAAAAGGAAATCCGACTAGCGAAATAGCCTACGTACCGCTTGATAAAGAGCAGCTAGCGCGCATCGACGCTCTTATCCGCCAGTCTATCGGCTTTGATCAAAACAGAGGCGACGAGGTCACTGTTAGTAACTTTGAGTTCCAGCGTCAAGACGGACAGACGCCGGCTAGCAAAGTTCAGTCCTTTTTCGAGCTTTACGTAGTGCCGTTTTTGCCTATCTTAAAGTATCTTTTTGTAGCGATCTTACTATATGTATTCTACAAGAAGGTCATTACGCCGTTTATGACCAAAATGCTTGAGGACGTAAAAGAAGAAGAGATCGATCTATCCGAAAACGAGGTTCAGCTCGAGGATAGCGAAGATACTTTAGAGAAATTCCAAGCCGCTAGGAAAAAGGTCGAGGAGCAGCTGGGTATCGGCGATAACTTTAACGAGGACGACCTGCGCTACGATGTATTACTAGAAAAGATGAAACTAGTCGTTCAAGATCGCAGCGAAGAGATAGCCGTATTGCTTCAAGATATGATAAAAAACGATTCTGACTTTAGCAACCGTAAGGACTTTTAATGGCAATAAAGTTAAATGAACAACAAAAGATGATTTACGACGACCTTTCGATGCCCGAAAAGGTCGCTATTTTGCTTATTCAGCTAGGCGAGGACGTTACGACGCTACTGTTTTCGCATATGGAGGTTGACGTCATAACCGAAATTTCGCGCTATATAGCTACCGCAAAGAGTACCGACAAAAGCGTAGCTGCTGCGGTTTTAGAAGAATTTTACGCTCTCATGCAGTCAAATCAGTATATGAGAAGCGGCGGCTTAGAGTACGCGAAAGAAATTTTATACCGCACCTTTGGTCCTGAAGCCGCGCAAAAGATACTCGACAAGCTCGCAAAAAGCATGGAAAACACAAAGAGTTTCGGTTATCTTACCAAGGTCAAGCCCCAACAGCTTGCAGACTTTATCGTTAACGAGCATCCACAGACTATCGCGCTTATTTTGGCGCATATGGACTCGACTAGTGCAGCCGAGACGCTTTCGTTTTTTAATAACGAGCTTAGAAGCGAGGTCGTCGTGAGAATGGCAAATTTGGGCGACATCAGTCCGTCTATAATCAAACGCGTTTCAACGGTACTAGAGGGCAAACTAGAGAGCCTCACGTCCTACAAGGTCGAAGTCGGCGGCCCGAGAGCTGTGGCGGAGGTGTTAAACCGCCTCGGTCAAAAAGCGTCAAAAGCTACGATCGAATATATCGAGGACGTCGACGACAAGCTCGCTACGACCATCAAAGAGCTTATGTTTACCTTTGAGGATATTAACACCCTCAATCAAGCAGCTATCCGCGAAATACTTAAAAACGTCGATAAAAAAGACCTTATGATTGCTCTAAAAGGCAGCGGCGACGCATTGAGAGATAAATTTCTCTCTAGTATGTCTCAGCGCGCTAGCGACTCGTTTAAAGAAGAAATGCAGTTTTTGGGGGCGGTGCGCGTAAAAGACGTCGAAGAGGCGCAGCGCCGCATAGTAGAGCAGGTTCAGGCCCTAGCCGAAAGCGGGGCGTTCCAAATAGGCGAAAGCGATGAGATGATAGAATGAAAAGTAGCGTAATAACAAATGAGCGCTCAAAAGAGCACTTCGTAGAAAACTATCGGTTTAAAATTTTAGGTCAGGAAAAAAGAAGCGAGGATACACACTCGGCCCACGAAAGCGAATCCGGCCGCGCGACCGAGCATAATGAACGAGCCTTGAGCGGCGGGCAGGAGGGCTCAAATTTAGGCGAAGCAAAAGAGCAGGGCGGGCATTTTAAGCCTGAGTCAAGCTTCATCGAGGAGCTGCTAAAGCGTACCGACGAGATGAGCGGCAGTATGATAAAGCTGCAAATGCAAATCGAAAACCAAGAAAACGAATTTGCTAAACGCCTAGAGAGCGAGATCCAGCGTGCTAAAGAAGACGGCATAAAGCAGGGCAGAGACGAGGCGGCGGCTAAATTTGACGAGGAGCTAAGGGCGCTTGAGAGTAGATATCTTGGCTCTATAAATAAGCTTGAAGAGCAGGCGGCTAAATTTGAAAGCCTCATCGCATCTAGCGAAGCGCAGCTACCGACTACTGCTATCGAGATCGCAAAAGAGGTCGTGAAAAAAGAGATTTCTCTAAATTCGGCAAACATCGCCGCAGCAATATGCAAAGAGCTTTTTAGCGAGATAAAAGACGCCAAAGAGGTGCAGGTTAAAGTAAATCCGAAAGATTACGAGTTTATCAAAGAAAATTTCTCCGGTCAAAACGTAAAAATTTCTGCCGACGAAGCCATCAGCGCAGGCGGAGCGATAGTGCTTAGCGACGCGGGTAACCTCGAGGGCACGATCGAAGCCAGACTAGAAAAAATCAAAAAGATAATAGGACAATGATAGACGTAAAATCTATGAATATGGAGGAGCTCGAAGCGCTTTGCGGAAAGCTCCGTGATAAAATTTTACAAACCGTCAGCGCAAACGGCGGGCATCTGAGCTCAAACATCGGCGCGGTCGAGCTTATCGTTGCGATGCATTATGTTTTCGACGCCGTAAAAGATCCGTTTATATTTGACGTCAGCCACCAAAGCTACGCGCACAAGCTAATCACGGGGCGCTGGGATAAATTTGACACGCTTAGAAAATTTGGCGGTATCAGCGGCTACACCAAGCCCTCCGAGAGCAAATACGACTACTTTATCGCCGGCCACAGCTCCACCTCGATCTCGCTAGCAGTCGGCGCATCAAAGGCGATCAAGCTAAAGGGCGAGGATCGCATCCCAGTGGCTTTTATCGGCGACGGCTCGATGAGCGCGGGTATCGCGTACGAGGCGCTAAACGAGCTGGGCGATATCAAAAACCCATGCGTCATCGTACTAAACGATAACGAAATGAGCATCAGCAAGCCCATAGGCGCCTTTAGCAACTATTTGTCGCAGATGATGGCCGGGCCGCTGTATCAGAAGTTTAAAAGCCGTGTCGAGCGATTTTTGAGCTATATGCCAGACGGCGCCGCGTATATGGCGCGCAGGATGGAGGAGGGCATTAGGATCTTTACGCCCGGGATGTTTTTTGAGGAGCTGGGGCTTGAGTATATCGGCCCCGTAAACGGCCACGACGTGAGGGCGCTTATCGAGGCATTTAGCGTCGCAAAAGGTATGAAAAAGCCCGTCGTCGTGCACGCTCAGACGCTAAAGGGTAAGGGCTACGAAAAGGCCGAGGGGCATCTGGCTAGCTGGCACGGCGTGAGCCCGTTTGATCTACAAAGCGGCGAAGCTATCAAAAAATCAGCCGCCAAATCGGCCACCGCGCTTTTTGCGGAAAATTTGACCGAGCTAGCTAGCGAGCATAAAAATATCGTCGGAGTGACCGCCGCGATGCCTACCGG
>CAUQPE010000004.1:0-33107 GCA_963519915.1 uncultured Campylobacter sp.
TTGGCGTGCAGTTTTTAAAACACGTCGAGCGCACGAAAATTTTGCTTTTTATGCTCGATCTTGCAAACTACCGCAGCCTTGAGGAGCAGTTTGACGCACTGAGGGCCGAGACGGCGAAATTTTCAGAGGAGCTTGCAAAAAGAGATTACGCGATCGCACTAACTCGTGCGGACGCGGCCGAAAATTTGCAGGAAAAATTTGACGCGTTTTTATCGCATTTGGGGCTTGCGGGTACGGCTGCCGAGATGAAATTTAAGCAAGATATTTATGAATTTGACGCCGCCAAGCCGTTTTTCGTGATGCCTATTTCCTCGGTGACGGGACAAAATATAAACGAGCTAAAATTTAACCTGCTTGAGCTACTTAAAAAGGAGCCGTAGGCTGCGCTAAAAGCCGCGCCGTAGAGGGGTTTTAACGAACGTAGGCCTTAAGGCGCTCGCATACGCGGTTAAATTTTATTTTTATCGCTCGCAAACGCCGCAAAAAGATAAAATTTAAGAAGGCGAAATGAATAAAATTTTTATACTTGCGCTGTTATGTTTCGGCGCATACGGTTGCGATCCCGCCGATCCGGTGCCGAATTTTATGGACTTTAACGACAAGGATCACGACGGCGCACTGAGCTTGCAGGAGTGGACGGCGAGCGAGGTGCCGTCTGGGCTGAGAGTAGAGTTAAATCTACGCTCAGGCTCGGAATTTAATAGGCTCGATGCTAATCGTGACGGCAAGATTAGCCTTGATGAGCTGGGGGCAAAACCGTCTGCAAAGATTTATTGGTCCGAAGATCCGTGCGCTTTTTGGCCTTGGTCGGACGGATCCGAGGATAAAAATCAATCCGCCGTTAAATAAGGCGCACGAGCGTGAACCCGTGTTTGCACTGCGGTATGCGTAAAATTTATTGCGAGCACGATTGCGCCCGTATGATCGCTCGCGCCCTGATTTGGCTAAATTTAAAGGAAAAGAATGAATATAGTTTTTATGGGAACGCCCGAGTATGCGGCTAAAATTTTGTGCGCGCTTACGGTGGCGAAATTTGAGATCGCGGCTGTCTTCACGCAGCCCGATAAGCCCGTCGGCAGGAAGCAAATTTTAACGCCTAGCGAGGTTAAAGTTTATGCGCAAGAGCATCTGCCTGCCGTGCCGATCTTTCAGCCCGCAACACTCAAAGACGAGGCGGTCGCTGCGCAAATAAAAGAGCTAAAGCCTGATTTCATCGTGGTTGCCGCATACGGTAAAATTTTGCCGCAAAGCGTGCTTGATATAGCGCCTTGCATAAACCTGCACGCTTCGATCCTGCCTAAATATCGCGGCGCGAGCCCTATTCAAAGCGCGATCTTGGCGGGCGAGAAGCAGACCGGCGTGACGGCGATGCTGATGGATGCGGGGCTTGACACAGGCGATATGCTTGATTTTGCCTACACGCCTTGCGAGGATAAAACGGCGGCGCAGCTGTTTGACGAGCTCGGGGATTTGGCGGGTGAGCTTATCGTGCGAGTGCTACAAAATTTTGCAAATTTAAAGCCGCTAAAGCAGGACGGCACGCAGGCCACGCACTGCAAAAAGATAAGCAAATCTGACGGGCTTTTTGGCTTTGAGCAGAGCGCGGAGCAAATTTATAATAAATTTCGCGCGCTAACGCCCTGGCCGGGGATTTATCTAGCTAGCGGGTTAAAAATTTTGGATTTAGCAATTCTGCGCGAATCCTGTGGACGTAAATTTCAGCGCACAGGCGAAATTCTGCACGTTGATAAGCTCGGCTTTTGCGTTTCTTGCGGCGAGGGTGCGGTCAAGATCATAAAGGTGCAAGAGCCGGGCAAAAGGCCCGTGGAGGCTAGCGCGTATCTAAACGGCAAGCGCCTTGGCATCGGCGATATAGTGTCGTAAATTTAAATCGAGCGAAGCTTGTTGCGTAAATTTAATGATACGAATGCGCTCGCAATGTAAAATTAATAAGCAAATTTAAAAGGAATAAAATTTGAGAATAGAGTTTGCAGATAGCGTCCCCTCTACGCAAAAAGTTTTAGTCGAGGGGCTGCGAAACGGCGAAATACAGCCGCCTTTTGCGCTAGTGGCAAAGGAGCAGACGCAGGGTGTCGGCAGTAGAAACAATACGTGGAGCGGGCTAGAGGGCAATCTATTTTTTTCATTTTGCATGAGCGAGACGGCGCTGCCAGGTGATCTAAAAGGCGAGTCGGCGTCGATTTACTTTTCGGTGATAATGCGCGAAGTGCTCGCGGCTCGCGGCTCGAAAATCTGGCTAAAATGGCCGAACGACTTTTACATCGGCGATAAAAAAATCGGCGGAACCTTGACGACGAGGGTTGGCGAAATTTACGTTTGCGGCATGGGTATAAATCTAAAAAACGCGCCCGAAAACGCCGGAATTTTAGATATAGACGTTAGCCCTAGCGCTGCGGTCGGAGAGTTTTGTAAGCAGCTACAAACGGCTCCGTCTTGGGCGGAAATTTTTAAAAAATTTGAGATCGAATTTGAAAAATCAAGAGAATTTATCACGCACTTTGAGGGCGAAGAGGTAGCACTAAAAGACGCAAAACTCCTATCTGACGGCTCTTTGGATATAGGTGGGCGAAGAGTTTTTTCGCTCAGATAAATTTGCTTAAATTTGACGTGAAATTTAATATTTTTATGAAATATCGGCGGGACCGCGCCGCGAAATTCTTTCAGAAATTTTAAAGCCGAAACTAAACTTAGACAAAGTAAGTTTTCTGTAGAATTAATCAGTTAAAAAACAAAAATTTGGAAAATTCTCATGTGTGAAATTATAACCATTGCAAACCAGAAAGGCGGCGTCGGAAAGACGACTACGGCGGTAAATTTGGCTGCATCGCTAGCGGTAGCCGAAAAAAAAGTCCTACTCATCGACATCGATCCGCAAGCAAATGCGACGACTGGAATGGGCTTTAGCAGAAACGACTACGAGTACAACATCTACCACGTGCTCACCGGTCGTAAAAAACTCTCGCAAATCGTGCTAAAAACCGAGATACCGACGCTTTTTTTAGCACCTTCAAACATCGGTCTCGTGGGTATAGAGCAAGAACTAAGCGAACAAAACAAAGACTATCAAAAGATACTAAAAAGCAAGATAGAAGAGGTCGAGGGGCAGTATGATTTTATCATTATCGATAGTCCTCCGGCGCTAGGCAGTATCACCGTAAACGCACTAAGTGCTAGCGATAGCGTGATAATCCCGATACAGTGCGAATTTTACGCATTAGAGGGGCTTGCACAAATTTTAAATACGGTAAAAATCATCAAAAAAACCATAAATCCGAAGCTAAATATAAAAGGCTTTTTGCCGACTATGTACAGTTCGCAAAATAACCTCGCCAAGGAAACGGTGGCAAATTTAAAGCAGCATTTTGAAAATAAACTGTTTAAAAACAAGGATATGGGTGATGAATTCGTAATAGTACCGCGAAACGTAAAGCTTGCCGAAAGCCCGAGCTTTGGTAAGCCAGTGATTTTATACGACATAAAATCACCCGGCTCGGTAGCGTATCAAAATTTAGCATGCTGTATTTTAGGATAACGAATGGCTAAAAAAGGCGGACTAGGGCGCGGACTAGAAGCGATTTTGGGTGATGTAGAGCTAGCGTATAAAGCCGAAATAAACGAAGGTAACAGCGAAATAATAAAAGAAATAGACCTTGAGTTGATTACCGAAAACCCGTATCAGCCGCGTAAAAATTTCGACGAAACGGCGCTAAGAGAGCTTAGCGAAAGTATCAAAAGACATGGTCTTATCCAGCCGATAATCGTTATAGAAAAAGACGGCGGATATATGCTGATCGCGGGCGAAAGGAGATTTCGTGCGACTAAGCTGCTAGGCGAAAGTAAGATAAAGGCTATAGTCGCCGACATCGAAAGCCAAAGCCTTCGCGAACTAGCACTCATAGAAAATATCCAAAGAGAAGACTTAAATCCGATCGAGCTTGCCAATTCCTACAAAGAGCTCATAGACGAATACAAAATTACGCAGGACGGGCTTGCAAACATCATTCACAAAAGCAGGGTTCAGATAACAAATACGATGCGGCTTTTGAGCCTTAGCGCCGTAACGCAGGAGTATATAAAAGAGGGCAAACTAACGCAGGGGCACGCCAAAGTCATCGTGGGGCTTGATCCAAACGATGAAAAAACGGCGGTTGATACTATCATCGGGCAGCGTCTTAGCGTGCGCGAGACGGAAAATTTGGTCAAAAATCTAAAAAATAAATTACCGCCTAAAGCTGCACTTAAGTTAGATGAGAGATACCTTGAAAGACTAACGAATTTAAAAGAGGTTTTTTCTAAATTTGACGTGCCGGTTAAGATAAAAGGCAAAAAAATCACTATCGAATTTGATGACATAGCAGATATCGATAGGCTAATAAACAAGATAAAATAAAAATATTTCTTTAAATTTAGCTTGTTTTATCCTTTTTTTTTGTAAAATAAGCACGATTTTATTATGCTTAAGAAAATATTAAACTTTAAGGAGATTTGATGTTGGAAATTAATTTGCCGTTAGTCGTCCTTACGGCAGTTATTTTTCTAGGGCTTATCGCCGTTTTAAATTCCATCCTTTACAAGCCTCTACTTAAATTTATAGACGCTAGAAACGATGCGATAAAAAACGACGAAGAGAGCGCTAGTAAAAATACGAGCGATCTTGGCGTGTACGAAGCGCAGATAGAACAGCTCATAGCTGCCGCAAGAAGCGAGGCCGGCAAGATCAAGCAGGAGGCTATCAATGCCGCAAAAGACGCGGCCGCTAAGATAGTCAGCGAAAAGCGCGGAGTTTTGGAGGCTGATTATGATGCTTTTATCAAAAATTTAAACGCTCAAAAGAGCGATTTTAGAGCTGATTTACAGCAAAAACTGCCTGAGCTTCAAGCTGCTTTAAAAGCAAAACTCGCAAGGATTTAATATGAAAAGCAAAATTTTACTTTTATTATGTCCTTTTGTTTTGATGGCGGACGGCGGATACGACATCGTGCCTAGGACGATAAACTTTATCGTTTTTGCCGCGATTTTGTATTATTTTATAGCAAACCCTATCAAGAACGCCTACAAGGGAAGAATCGCCGGTATCGCAGCAAGACTTGATAATATCGAGCAAAAGCTAAAAGACTCAAAAGCTAAAAAAGATGACGCTCTAAGGCGCGTAGAAGAGGCAAAAGCAAACGCCGCTAGCCTAGTAGAAACTGCTAGAAAAGAGGCTGTTTTGATCTCTGAGCGTATCAAGGAAGAGACCAGACAAGAGGTCGCAAATTTGGAAAAAAGTTTCCAGGATCAAAAAGAATTTGAAAAAAGACGCATGGTTAAGTCCGTCGTAGGCGAAATTTTAAACGAAATTTTTGCAAGCGACAGTGTAAAAATGGATCAAAGCGAGCTTATCAATATCATGCTTAAGAGGGTCGGCTAATGAAAGAACTTATCGCAAAAAAATACGTAAAAGCCCTAGTTAGCGACCTTAGCAAAGATGAGTTCAATAACTTTACCGCTAGGCTACAAGAGATCGCAAATGCATTTGCAAATGAAAAATTTCAAAACATCATCGTTTCGCCGAATTTAAAAAATAGCCAAAAAGCGGATTTTGTCCTATCTTTAGTCGGTGAGGCGGATCAAAAATTTGTAAATTTCATAAAGCTACTCGGCGAAAATAAAAGACTTGATATTTTGCCTAATATTGTTTCGGAGCTTTTAGCGCAAAAATCAAAAATGGACAATGTTTTTTATGGCAAAATTTACGGCGGCTCGCAGATCAGCCAGGCTCAAATTTCGGAGCTTGAAAGCAGCTTTTCTAAGAGATTTAACGCAAAAATCATTTTGGAGCCGGTAAAAAGCAATTACAACGGTATCAAGATTGAACTAGACGATTTGGGCGTGGAGGCTAGCTTTTCGGTAGATAGGCTAAAAGCCCAAATGAGCGAATACATATTAAAAGCAATATAAAAGGAGAAAAAGCGTGAGTGCAAAAATAAAAGCAGATGAAATCAGCGCCATCATCAAGGAAAGGATTGAAAATTTCAGCCTTAACGTCGATGTAAACGAGACGGGCAAGGTTATATCCGTAGCCGACGGCGTTGCTAACGTTTACGGCCTAAAAAACGTTATGGCCGGCGAGATGGTCGAGTTTGAGAACGGCGAAAAAGGCATGGCTCTAAACCTAGAGGAAAGCAGCGTCGGTATCGTTATCTTGGGTAAAACGGACGGTATCAAAGAGGGTTCAAGCGTAAAACGCCTAGCTAAACTTTTACGCGTTCCTGTGGGCGATGCTTTGATAGGCCGCGTCGTAAATTCACTCGGTGAGCCGATAGACGCTAAGGGCCCGATCGAAGCTAGCGAGACTAGATTCGTCGAGGAAAAAGCAAAAGGTATCATGGCTAGAAAGAGCGTTCACGAGCCGCTTCAAACGGGCATCAAGGCTATCGACGCGCTAGTGCCGATCGGCCGCGGACAACGCGAGCTCATCATCGGCGACCGCCAAACAGGTAAAACTACCGTCGCGATAGACACCATCATCAACCAAAAAGGTCAAGACGTTATTTGTATTTATGTAGCGATCGGACAAAAACAATCGACTGTCGCTCAAGTCGTTAAAAAGCTTGAAGAGTACGGCGCTATGGAGTACACTATCGTGGTAAATGCGGGCGCTTCCGACGCTGCCGCGCTTCAATACCTAGCTCCTTATGCGGGCGTAACTATGGGTGAATATTTCAGAGACAACTCTCGCCACGCCCTAATAATCTATGACGATCTTTCAAAACACGCCGTCGCATACCGCGAAATGAGCTTGATTCTTCGCAGACCGCCGGGCCGCGAAGCTTATCCTGGCGACGTTTTCTATCTACACTCTCGCTTGCTAGAGCGCGCATCTAAGCTAAATGATAAGCTAGGCGCAGGTTCTCTAACGGCTCTTCCTATTATCGAGACGCAAGCGGGCGACGTTTCGGCGTATATTCCGACAAATGTTATTTCTATCACCGACGGTCAAATTTTCCTTGAGTCCGATCTATTTAACTCAGGTATCCGCCCTGCGATCAACGTCGGTCTTTCGGTTTCTCGCGTCGGCGGCGCAGCTCAGATAAAAGCGACCAAGCAAGTTTCGGGAACCTTAAGACTTGATCTTGCGCAATACCGCGAGCTTCAAGCGTTTGCACAATTTGCGAGCGACCTTGACGAAAGCTCTAGAAAACAGCTCGAGCGCGGTCAAAGGATGGTCGAGGTATTAAAACAGCCTCCTTACAGCCCGCTAGCCGTTGAAAAGCAAGTCGTTATTATCTTTGCCGGTACGAAAGGCTACCTAGATGATATCCCGACTATAGCGGTTACAAAATTTGAAGCTGAGCTTTATCCTTATATAGAGGCGAAGTATCCTGAAATTTTCGAGCAAATTCGAACCAAAAAAGCACTTGACAAAGAAATCGAGGAGCTTTTGCATAAGGCGCTAAAAGACTTTAAAGCGACGTTTGCCGCTAACTAAGGCTAGAATATGTCAAATTTAAAAGATATAAAGCGAAAGATTAAGAGCGTCCAAAACACCCAAAAGACGACGCGTGCGATGAAGCTGGTATCTACAGCCAAACTTCGCAAGGCTGAAGAAGCTGCTCGTCACTCTAGGGTTTACGCACTCAAGATCAACGAAGTTTTATCTGAAATTGCCTATAAGATCAATCAGTATCGCTCCGTAAATGCTGAGAGTAAATTTTTCGGCGTTAAGGAGAATATCGAGAAGGTCGATATTATATTTGTTACCGCAGACAAGGGTCTGTGCGGCGGTTTTAATATTCAGACTATTAAAACCGTTAGGAATATGATTAACGAATTTAAGGCGAAAAAAGTAAAGATAAGACTTCGCGCAGTAGGTAAAAAAGGTATAGAATTTTTTAGCTTCCAGGGTATAAATTTGCTTGAAAAATATGTCGGCGTGAGCTCGTCTCCTACCTATGAGAAGGCCCAAAATATCATAAAAGATGCGATAGATGACTTTATAAGCGGTGCGACTGATAAAGTTATTTTGGTACATAACGGCTACAATAACATGATCTCTCAGCAAATTCGTATAAACGATATTGTGCCGGTCGAGCCGCCGAAGCTCGTCGAGGTCGAGACGAATTCTTTGATGGAATTTGAGCCGAGCGACGACGGTAAAATTTTAAACGAACTGCTTACGAAGTATTTCGAGTATAGCATGTATTATGCTTTAGTAGATAGCCTTGCGGCCGAGCATAGTGCCAGGATGCAGGCGATGGATAATGCGACCAACAACGCCAAAGAGCGCGTCGCACAGTTAAAACTATCGTATAACAAGGCTCGCCAAGAGTCTATCACCACTGAGCTTATCGAGATCATCAGTGGCGTCGAATCAATGAAATAATTAAGGAGTATGGATGAAAGGTATTATTTCTCAGGTAATGGGTCCGGTAGTCGACGTCGATTTCACGGATTATTTACCCAAGATCAACGAAGCCGTCGAAGTAAATTTCGAGGTTGAGGGCAAGCAAAATAGACTTGTGCTAGAGGTTGCCGCACACCTTGGCGATAACCGCGTAAGAACTATCGCTATGGATATGAGCGAAGGCTTAACTAGAGGCCTTGAGGCTACGGCTTTAGGCGCGCCTATTAGCGTTCCGGTCGGCGAAAAAGTTTTGGGAAGAATTTTTAACGTCGTCGGCGATCTAATCGACGAGGGCGAGGGTGTAGAATTTGACAAAAAATGGTCTATTCACCGCGATCCTCCGCCGTTTGAAGAGCAAAGCACGAAGAGCGAAATTTTTGAAACAGGCATCAAAGTAGTAGACCTTTTGGCTCCTTACGCAAAGGGAGGCAAGGTTGGGCTATTCGGCGGTGCCGGTGTTGGCAAAACGGTTATTATCATGGAGCTTATCCACAACGTCGCATTTAAACACAGCGGTTACTCCGTATTTGCTGGCGTCGGCGAGCGAACGCGCGAAGGAAACGACCTTTATCACGAGATGAAAGAAAGTAACGTTTTGGACAAAGTTGCCTTGTGCTACGGCCAGATGAACGAGCCACCGGGAGCGAGAAACCGTATCGCTCTAACAGGTCTTACAATGGCTGAGTATTTCCGCGACGAGATGGGACTTGACGTTTTGATGTTTATTGACAACATCTTCCGTTTCTCTCAGTCTGGTGCAGAGATGTCGGCTCTTCTTGGACGTATCCCGTCAGCCGTTGGTTATCAGCCGACTTTGGCGAGCGAAATGGGTAAATTCCAAGAGAGAATCACGTCAACCAAAAAAGGTTCGATCACGTCGGTTCAGGCCGTTTATGTTCCTGCAGACGACCTTACCGACCCGGCTCCTGCAACCGTTTTTGCGCACCTTGACGCGACCACCGTTCTAAACAGAGCTATTGCAGAAAAGGGAATTTATCCTGCGGTGGATCCGCTCGATTCGACATCAAGAATGCTCGATCCTCAAATTTTAGGCGGCGAACACTATAAAGTAGCTCGCGGCGTACAGGCGGTTTTACAAAAATATAAAGATCTTCAAGATATCATCGCAATCCTCGGTATGGACGAGCTTAGCGAAGAAGATAAGGTTACGGTCGATCGCGCTAGAAAGATTGAGAGATTTTTATCTCAGCCGTTCTTCGTTGCAGAGGTGTTTACGGGAAGTCCCGGTAAATACGTAAGCCTTGAGGAAAATATCGCCGGCTTTAAAGGAATTTTGGAAGGAAAATACGACGATTTACCGGAAAACGCATTTTATATGGTAGGAAACATCGACGAAGCGATAGCGAAAGCCGAGAAACTTAAAGCCTAAATTTAAAGGAAAAGTAATGAGTAAATTACATTTAGAAATCGTTACGCCTGAGGGTTTAGTGTTTTCAAATGATATTAAAAGCGTAGTTTTGCCGGGCAGTGAGGGCGAGTTTGGGGTTTTGCCCGGACACGCCTCGCTTATCTCGCTTTTGAAAGCCGGCGTTATAGACATCGAGAGCGAAGATAAAAGTCATGATGCCGTCGCGATAAACTGGGGATATGCCGAGATAAACGAGGGTAAGGCAACCATCCTTGCCGACGGTGCCGTTCACGTGTCTGGAAATTCCGAGAGCGAGATAGCAAATTCATTGCAAAAGGCTAAGGATCTGATCGCTAGCATGAGTAGCGAGAATAACGCTATGGCCGCTGCCGTAGCAAAACTAGATAGTATGGCTCGGACAAGATAGTGGCTGGGCTTGATATTTTTTTGAACTACTTATCAAGAAGTAGTTTTATTACTATATTCGTACTTAGTTGGCTATCTTTTTATTTCATAATAAGCCTTACCATACTTTTATCTCGTATGGCGGGGCTTGGCTCGTGGCAGAAAAAAGAGCAAAACGCGCTTGAGTCGCTATTAATGGGCGGCTCTAAGCATACTCTAAACGACTCTGTTTTAAAAAGATTCGTAAGCGGCTACGTATCTAAAGAAAAGCTTTCGGTCGCCGTTAGTATTTCGGAGAGAAATGCGACTAGCGGTATCACTTGGCTTAGTATTATCGCTTCCACCTCGCCTTTTATCGGACTTTTTGGTACGGTTGTATCCATCTTGGAGACATTTTCTCAGCTTGGTCAAGGAGGCGGAAATTCATCCCTAAATGTTATCGCTCCAGCTATCAGCGAGGCCCTCGTGGCTACCGGAGCAGGTATATTCGTAGCGATTCCAGCTTACACCTTTAGCTTGCTTATCAAACGAAAAGCTTATGAGCTCATGGGCGTCATCAGGCGTGAAGTCGACATCCTCGTAACGCTTAAAGAAGATCAATGATAAATCTTGACGAAACTCCGGAGCTAAACATAACTCCACTCGTGGATATCATGCTTGTTTTGCTGGCGATTCTTATGGTTACGACGCCTACTATCGTTTATGAGGAGCAAATTTTACTACCTGATGGCTCAAAAACCAAAACATCCTCGGCTCAAAGAAAAGATTTGACCGTTATAGTAGATGCTGCGAAAAAGGTTAGGATCGATCAGAGTACCATGAATCTACGCGAGCTTCCCGACAATATCGTACTTATCGGGGCAAAATACGATAAAAACTCGCCCGTTTATATTAAGGCTGACAAAGGCCTTATATACGACGATGTGATGTTTGTCCTAAAGAGCGTAAAAAACGCAGGCTTTACAAAGGTAGCGCTCCAGACTAATGGATAAATTTGATCTCAAATTTAATACTTCCGGCTATTTTCTGATATCGGCTTTTCTTTACCTTTGCATCATAAGCGGTATTTTTATCAAGCTTACTTACTTTAAGGAAGAGCCAAAAAAATATACTGATACTAAAGACGCCTTTATGGATATTATGATAGTTGAGCGTGAGCCCGACATCACCGTAAAAGCGCCCGAGCCTAAAAAAGAGGTCGTAAAAGAAGAAAAACCTCAACCTGTAAAAAAAGAGGAAGAGGTTAAAAAAGAAGAACCTAAGCCGGACACTACAAACAAGCCGCCTGAGCCCGATCCTGCACCACCAAAACCCGAAGAAAAAAAGATAGAAGAGCCAAATTTAAAGGATCTATTTGGCAGTATCGATACATCTAAGCTAAAAGAGGACAAGGTTGCTAAGAAAAAAGAACAACCAAAAGAGCAAAGTCGTAAAAAACCGGAAAAAGTCCAGATAACGAGCCAGCAAAAAAAAGCTAGCGACGTTATAAATGCGCTTACCTTAGATCAGGTTGCTAAGACTCCAAAGTCGCAAATGACGGGCGAATATAACGAATACTTCGGTATGATTAGCAGAATTTTGCAGAGTAAATGGAGCGCTTATAAGGCCGATTCTAGCGATGAGGCAGAGGTTGAGATCGTCATTGACATTGACGGATCGTTTAGTTACGATATAAAAAAGTTATCGTATAATAGCGAATTTAATAACAAAGTTAGGGATTTCTTGCAAAGTATGACTTTTGAGAAATTTCCGCCGCCTACACAGATAGGCAGAGCCGTTAGGCTCGGAACTAAACTAGAAGACAAACTAGAATAATGGAGGAAAAATGAAGAAAATTTTACTTTTTCTTGCTTTTACCAGTTGGCTTTTTGCCGTTGACGCCACCATTTCGGTCGTTAACAAAGGCTTAGCCCTACCAAAAATCGTGCTTCAAGATGCCACAACGGCTGTCGGAGATCAAACTTTTAAGGGCAAATTTCACAAAATTATGCTGGGAGACCTAAAGGTAAGCTCTGATTTTGAGGTTGTGGACGAATATATCGCCAGTAGCTATGAGGGCGACTCGAACACGAACGTCATGAGCGAAAAGGGCGCGCAGCTTATATTTAGATACGCGCTTGAGGGTTCTGCAAACTCGCCTCTAAGCCTTAGAGTTAAGCTTATAAATGCAAAAACGGCGACTACTCAGTACGAGAAAATTTACAATATGAATGACGGAGCAAAGTATCCGTTTATCGCACATAAAGCGATAGTCGAGCTGATCAACGAGCTAAAAATGCCTCCTGTTAATTGGATGGAAAAATTTATCATTTTTGCTAAAGGAACAGGCTCTAAGCAAA
Organism: uncultured Campylobacter sp.; assembly: GCA_963519915.1. Lineage (GTDB taxonomy): Bacteria > Campylobacterota > Campylobacteria > Campylobacterales > Campylobacteraceae > Campylobacter_A. The sequence continues at coordinate 12,521 of CAUQPE010000004.1, forward strand.
GCGAGATCGTTATAGCCGACTATACTCTAACCTATCAAAAAGTACTTGTGCGAGGCGGTTTGAATATATTTCCTAAGTGGGTAGGAGCCGACCAGAGTGCGTTTTACTACTCTGATTACAGCGGCAAAAATTTAGTTCTTTACAGATATGACGTCGCAAGCGGCCAAAAAACTAAAATTTTAGATAGCAAGGGAGGTATGCTTATAGCCTCCGACGTTAGCCAAAACGGAGATAAAATTTTGCTAACTATGGCTCCGCAAGATCAGCCTGATATCTATATATACGACCTAAATTCAAAAAGACTATCTCAGGTAACCAACTATAGCGGTATAGACGTCAACGGCAACTTCGTCGACGGCGATAGACGCGTAGTTTTCGTTTCAGATAGACTTGGCTACCCTAACGTCTTTGCGCAAAACGTCGATGGAAGCGGCTTTGAGCAGTTGGTCTATCACGGCAAAAACAACAACTCCGTCAGCACCTATCAGAACTATATAGTGTACTCTAGTAGAGAAGACGGTAAGAGTAGCTTTGGAACGAGAGATTTTAACATTTACATGATCTCTACGCAGACTGATTACATCAGACAGCTTACTGCAAGCGGTAAAAATTTATACCCTAGATTTTCTAGCGACGGACAAAGCGTAGTGTTTATAAAAGAGCTTGGAGGACAGAGTTCACTTGGTATAATTCGCGTAAATGAGAACAAAAGTTTCCAATTTCCGTTAAAAATCGGCAAAATTCAGTCTATTGATTGGTAATATTTAGTAAATTTTATGATATAATCACGTTAAATTTCTATAAAAGGATGAAAATGAAAAAAGTAGTTTTAACTTCTGCTGCTATTGCGGCTTTATTGTTGAGCGGTTGTAGCTCTAAAAACCCTGAAGTTGATATGAGCGCTGACGCTAATCAAAATATGGGCGGTATGAACTCAAGCGATAACATGATGAGCGATAGCGAGAGATTGCAACAATTAATCTCAAGCATCGAAGGTCAAGTTCAAACTGTATATTTCGACTTTGACAAATTTAACATCAAAGGCGACATGCAGTCTGCTATCAACACAAATGCAGGTCTATTTAATCAATCAGAGGCTCAAGCTCTTTCTGTAAAAGTAGAGGGTAACTGCGACGAGTGGGGTACGGATGAGTACAACTATGCGCTTGGTCTAAAAAGAGCAAAAGCTGCTAAAGACGCTCTCGTAAAACAAGGCGTTGCTGCTGATAGAATCACGGTTGTAAGCTATGGTGAAAGCAACCCTGTTTGCACAGACAAAACAAAAGCTTGCGACGCTCAAAACAGACGCGCTGAATTCAAAGTTCTTCCATAATTAAATTTATGACGAATTTAAAAACTTTCGTGGCTCTTTTTATAGGAGCCACTCTCTCTTATTCCGCTTCCAATGAAATTTCGGTATTTGATGCTGGAAATTTAGATAGCTCTAGTCCCTACGGTTTGACTGATAACGAAAAAACATTTCTAAAAAACAAACAAAACGTGGAAAATCTAAGTAGAAATATGGGCGACGTCGAGTCAAATTTAAATGCCATACAAGAGCGCTTAGAAGGCTTGCAGAGCGTACTAGACGGACTAAACTCAAGAATGTCTAGAATAGAAAAAAGACTAAACGATATCGAAGGAAACGACGGAAATTCTACCGCAAAAAGTGATTTTGACGAGCTTAAAAAATACGTAGAAGAAAGCCGAAAAATACAAGAGGCCAACAACGCTAAAATCACCAAAGCCCTTAAGGATATGGGTGCTTTGATAGATAAGAGCAACGCTGCGCCTGCTACCACAAAAAAAAACGATGAAGACAAGCCGGTAGCTAGCAATAGCCCAGCCGCTGCTGAGCCACAAGCTCCGAAAATTGATTTTACCAAACAAAAAAATCAAGATGTAGCAAGCGAAGCTAAAAAGCTATTTGACGCAGGCAAGCTCGATGATGCAAAGGCTAGATACGAATATCTTTTAAGTAAAGATCATAAGCCTGCGATGGCGAATTTTTATCTCGGCGAGATAGCGTATCAGCAAAAAGCTTACAACAACGCCATAAAATACTACCAGCAAAGTATTCAGCTCTACGACAAGGCCGAGTATACGCCAAAGCTTCTTTATCATACAGCTATCAGCTTTGATAAGATAAAAGACACGGCAAGTGCAAATAAATTTTACAAAGCGCTAAAACTAGGCTATCCGGACAGTAAAGAAGCCAAAGCCGCACCTACTCGAAACTAAAACATTCTTTAATAAATTTAACGATATAATCACGTTATTTTCATAAATAGGAGAAGAACGTGAAAGAACAAGTTATAGCTATGTTTTATGAGCTAAAAGACGCAAAAACGGGCGAAATTTTAGAGTCCAATATGCAAGTAGGGCAGGAAATTTCCTTTTTAACAGGTCGCGGACATATCATCGAGAAACTAGAAGAAGAGGTTACTAAACTAGAAAAGGGCGAGACCAAGGTTATCGTTATACCGGCCGCACAGGCTTGCGGAGAGTATGACTCTAGCGCTGTTCAGATGCTACCAAAAGAGCAGTTTGCAGGTATCGAACTAAAAGAGGGCATGGAGCTTTTTGGTCAAGGCGAGCACGGAGAGAGCGTGCGCGTGATAGTAAAATCTATCGGCGATGACGATGTGACGGTTGATTTTAACCACCCTTACGCAGGCAAAGATTTGGAGTTTAAGGTTCAAATTTTCGACAAACGCGATGCTACGGAGGACGAGATAGCTACTGGCATGGTAGCCGGCGCTCACACATGCGGTTGTGGCGGACATGATCACGATCATCATCACGGCGAAGGTGGATGTTGCGGAGGTCACGGTCATCACGATCACAAAGAGGGTGGTTGCTGCGGCGGACACGGTCATCATCACGATGACGGCGGATGCGGTTGCCACTAAGAGTATCTAGATGAGAGCGGCGTTTATATTTCCGGGACAAGGCTCGCAAAGTATCGGTATGGGTAAGGAAATTTACGAAAATTTCCGCCCGGCCGCCGAGCTTTTGCAAAATGCAAGCGATAGACTAAAAATCGACTTTTCAAATCTACTTTTCAACGAAAACGACCTTATAAACAGGAGCGAATTTACTCAGCCCGCCATCGTTTTAAATTCACTTATGTGCTATCTAGCTCTAAAACAAAGCGTAAATTTAGAGCCAAGCTTCGCGCTTGGCCACTCTTTGGGCGAGTTTAGCGCGCTTGCGGTTAGCGGTGCGTTTGATTTTACGGGTGCGCTTAGGATCGTAAATTTGCGCGGTAAATTTATGCAAGAGGACTGCGCGGGCAAAGACGTGACGATGAGCGTTATTTTGGGGCTTAGCGACGAGACGGTCGAGCAAATTTGCAAAAACGCGCAAGCGGACGGCTATCAAATTTACGCCGCGAACTACAACTGCGACGGTCAGATCGTGATCGCGGGGCTAAAAGGCGACATCGCCAAATTTGAGTCAGCGTTTAAAGAAGCGGGTGCTAAGCGCGTGCTGCCTCTAAATATGTCCGTCATCAGCCACTGCCCGCTTTTAAAGAGCGCTAGCGAGAAACTAACGGCACAGCTAGAGCCGGCATTAGCCGCTAAATTTGCCCCAGTCGTTTCAAATGCATCGGCGAAGGCTTACGGCTCGAAAGACGAAGCGCTAAATTTGCTAAAAGCCCAGCTCGTTAGCCCCGTTTTATACAAACAAAGCATCAAAAGTATCGAAAACGAGGTTGATATTTTTGTGGAGTTCGGCGGTAGCGTGCTAAAAGGCATCAACAAAAAAATCACCGAAAAGCCGACCTTTAGCGTCACCGATCTTAGCAGCCTTGACGAGCTTTTAAAGGAGCTTAAATGATAGCGATCTTAGGCGCGATGCGCGAGGAGATTGCTCCTCTACTTGAGCGTATCAAGGACTATAAAGAGGTTAAGCACGCAAATAACGTATTTTACCTCGCAAATTTCGGCGGCAAAGAGCTCGTGATCGCCTACTCAAAGATCGGCAAGGTAAACGCCGCTCTAACCGCAAGCACGATGATAGAGAAATTCGGCGCCCAGAAGCTACTTTTTACCGGCGTCGCAGGCGCGCTAAATCCAAATTTGAAAATCGGCGATATGCTTTACGCGACTAGTCTAGTGCAGCACGACGTCGATATCACGGCGTTTGGGCACCCGCACGGCTACGTGCCCGAGACCAGTATCTTTATCAAAAGCGACGACGCTCTAAACGCGCTAGCATCTAGCGTCGCGGCCGAAAAAGGCATCGCGCTAAAAGGCGGCGTCATCGCTACGGGCGATCAGTTTATCTGCGACAATGCGAAAAAAGAGCGGCTAAAAGCTATCTTCAAAGCCGATGCGGCCGAGATGGAGGGTGCTAGCGTGGCGCTAGTTTGCGAGAGCTTGGGCGTGCCGTTTTTCGTGCTTCGCGCGATCAGCGACGAGGCGGGCGGTAGCGCGGAGTTTGACTTCGATAAATTTTTACAAGACTCTGCAAACGTCAGCGCGCAGTTTATTCTCGCGATGATCGAGCGGCTATGATAGAGCTTAGCAAGCGGCTGCTGCGCCAGGTCGGGCAGACCAATGCCAGATATCGCATGGTGCGCGGCGGGGATAAAATTTTGCTCGGTCTTAGCGGCGGTAAGGACAGCCTCGCGCTCGCGCACGTGCTAAAACACATGCAAAACGTTACGCCCGAAAAATTTGAGTTTAAGGCCGTGACGCTAAGCTACGGCATGGGTGAGAACTACGCCTACCTCACGCGCCACTGCGCCGAGCACGGCATTGAGCACGACGTGATCGATAGCTCGATCTTTGAGATATCAAAGGACAAGATCCGCAAAAACTCCAGCTTTTGCAGCTTTTTCTCGCGTATGAGGCGCGGCTATCTCTACACCTACGCGCTCGAGCACGGCTTTAACAAGCTCGCCATCGCCCACCACCTAGACGACGCGGTCGAGAGTTTTTTTATGAATTTTACTTATAACGGTGTGCTACGAACGCTTGCTCCAAAATACGTCGCGGCAAACGGTATTGAGGTTATCAGACCGTTTATATTCGTGCGCGAAAGGCAGCTGCGTGAAAACGCCGTGCGAAACGGGCTTACGGTTATCGGCGACGAGGCGTGTCCGGCGATGCGATTTGATATCAAGATGCCTCACGCTAGAGCCGAAACTAAGGAGCTCTTGGCAAATTTAGAAAAGCAAAATCCAAAGCTTTTCGTCTCGCTAAAGGCTGCTTTTGAAAACATCCACAGCGATACGTTTTTCGCCTCTGGGGCGCAAAATTTGATCGACGAGGAGTGAGCACTCGTCAAATTTAGCTTAAATTTGACCGCTCTTTCGGTCAAATTTGACTTTTGCCGGTCGGCTATCTCCTTGCTCCTACCGCGCCATATAGCGATCTGCTATCGTCGCTCTGCGGCATTTTTGCTCCTTCGTTTTTGGATTAGTTTATTGGATATTAATTTTTCTTTATCTTGACTACTTATGTCGGCGCCAATATAAATCACCTTATCCGTATCTCCTATGCGTATTATTGCGTCCATCTTTTTTTGTTCGTTTGCCCACGACATAAATGTTCGTACGTCTTGAAAAGTTCCATCAGGCTCGGTGCAATATTTTTCTAAATTTTTTATGGGCATATCTACATAAAACGGTCTTTTTTTATTTATGTTTTCTCCATCTATCCATCTTATTTTATACCATAGATAAGTATCATGACACTTTTTATACGCCTCTTTCAGCTCCTCTTTAGTAGGCTGCCCAGAAACGTTGTTGTCTAGTAGTAAATTTAGCATAGGTTCGTAATTTGGAATATGCGCCAAAATACCAAAACAGTCAAATTCCTCGTTTCTTTGGGCTTTAAATGTACACTCAGGTTTATATCCCAACTCAAAAAACATTTTTGAAATTTCTAGTAGATTATTAGCTATGGCGTATGCGAAGGGATCTGATGCGCCCTTTGAGTCCGTATCGGGGAAATCAAAATTTATATGTATATCGTCTTTATCTATTACAATACTATCTATAAAATCATATAATGCATAATCTAAATATAATTGTATCCTTCCCGCTTCCTCAAGCCTTACTCCGCTATCAAGCAAGAGCTTAACGGTCTTTGTAGAGTTGTTTTCTATGGCGTAGGCCAGGGGCGAGAGTTTGTAATTATCTTTCGCATGAGCGTTTGCACCCATATCTATAAGCCTTTTTGCCGTGGTTTCGTCGTTGTAAAAGCTAGCGTACATCAGCGGAGTAGTGTTTGCCTTCATTTTTACGTCGGCGCTAAGCCCGTTTCTTGTCATAAAATTTAAAATTTTATCCGTATCTTTTAGCCTCAGCAAATTTCTTAAAGCGTTAAGGGTGGCGTTGTGCTCCTCGTATTCGTCTATATCCCAATATCTAAAACCAAAATCGTCCACTTCCTCTTGCGTTACGTATTTGGCTAGCTCGGAGTTTGGGTCTATTTTAGTATCGGGAGTGACGGTAAAATGAGTAGGGCGAGACAGCTTTTCGTAAATAAAATTTACGAAAACGGCAAGGAAAAGAGCGGCAAAACCGAGTGCGAATTTCTTCAAATTTATCCCTTAAATCAAATTTGCGAAATATTAGCCAAAAGCCGGTAAAGAGGCGGTAAATTTGATGAAATTCGAGCCGATAAATTTAAGATATCAGGAGTAGGGCGCGGCGAGATCCGTCCGTGTCAAATTTGAGCGGATTAAATTTGAAAGCAAACTCTGGCAAGTCAAATTTGAAACGCCAAATTTGATCAAAGCCCCTGAAGCAAAACCGAATAGAGCGCGTCTACCTCGTCATCATCAAGCAGCAGCGTAGAGCGCTCGCTAAAGAGTATTTTTATCTTTTCTATCTCAAAACCCTTTTGCGCGGCGCAGTGCTCGTGAGCGGGCAAGAAGCTCCTAGCTAGCGCCACGCTATCCTCCACGGGCTCGTCGCAGATAAAGCAAAAAAGCTCGTCGTGCAGCCTGCCCTCGGCCTCTAAAATGCGCACGTAACTCTCGATGAGTAGGCGTTTGGGGGCGCCTCTATCAAAGCGCGAGGCGCAAAGCTCAAGCTCCCGAAAATACACCTCGTCTATCTGCTCGACGTCTCGCAGGTGCGCGTAGAGTAGGCGCATAAACTGCTGCCACGCGAGTAGCCGCTCGCGCGAGAGTAGCCAGCGGTAGCCTAGGTGCAGGACGCTGCGCAGGTGCGGGAGGAAGTTTTCGCCGCCTTCGAGCTCGAAGTCGATCTTGTAGCCTTGCAGGACGTTTGAGTGGCGCGCGCCGTAGAAGCGGTAGGATTTGACTAGCAGCGAGGGCGTAAGGATGTAGACGAGCAGGTCCTCGTCGCGCACCTTTTGCGTGTGCAGGATGTAGCCTTGCATGGTTAGAAAAAGGCTTGGATTTTTTGGCGCAGGGTTTCCGGCTCGGCGATGTGGTTTATCTCGTCGCGAAAGGCGCTTGCGCCGTCTATGCCTTTGGAGTAGCGGTGTAGGTGCTTGCGAAAGATCGCCGCTCCGTGCTCGCCGTAGTGCTCGATCATTGCATCAAAATGCGCCAATATGATCGCCTTTTTCGTCCCCGCGTCGATGCCGCCGCCCGTCTTTATCTCGTGGAAAACCCACGGCTTGCCGATGCAGGCGCGTCCTATCATGAGCGCGTCGGCGTTGGTTAAATTTAGCGCCTGGGCCGCATTTTCCGGCGAGATGTCGCCGTTTGCGATGACTGGGATGGTTACGGCCTCTTTAGCTCGGCCGATCGCGGCGTAGTCGACCGCTGCTGTGTAGCCGCCGGCTCTCGTGCGTCCGTGAAATGCGATGTAGTCCGCTCCGGCGTCTTGTGCGGCAAGGGCTAAAATTTCGGGTATTTTCTCGTCAAAGCCCAGGCGCAATTTGACGCTAGTCATTGGCTTGTTTGAGGTTTTTTTGATGGTTTCTACGATTCGTTTTAGATTCGAGATATCTTTTAGCAGTGCCGAGCCCGCGGACTGTTTGACGACTTTGGGTACTGGGCAGCCGCAGTTTAGATCGATACCGTCGATGCCTTCGATACCGTTTAAAATCTCCACCGCTTTTTTGACGATGTCCGCGTCGCTGCCTGCGATCTGCACGATATAGGGCGTTTCAAGCGGAGATTTTTTGAGCATCTCAAGCGTTTTGCTGCCTTCGTAAACTAGGGCGTTTGCGCTTATCATCTCGCTCACCGTCACGTCGCAGCCAAACTGCTTAACCACGCTTCTAAGCGGCAGATCCGAAAAGCCCGCTAGCGGAGCTAGAAAAAGCGGCTTTTTTGAAAAATCTATCAGCAATGGGCGTGCTTGAAAAATAGATCTGTCGGGACGTTTTTGCCGTTTTGTCTGAGGTATAGCAAGGTGCGGAAATTTTGATATTCGCCGGCTTCAAGGCCTGCTAAAACTTCCTGCGCGCGCTCAAGCATCTCAAACTCAAATAGCAGATAGATGTATGCCTCCTGCGCCTCTTGGCGTTCGTTTTTGAGCCGCTCAAAGATGCCGATGATAGCGTCCGGAGCGATTTTGCTTTTTAGCGTCGCGGCGCTGATACTAAAGCTATCTTTTGAAATTTTATCCGAATTTAACAGCTCTAAAATCTCGTCGTTGCTCAAATTTATCTCATCTTTGGCAAAGCGGGCGATAAGGGTCATGATCTCTTTTTCGTCCAGATCTGGAGCAAATTTTTTGATATCGGTGAGCGAGCCTAAATTTATTAGCTTTTGCCTTGCTTCGCGAGCGATTTCGCCTTGATCGCCCATAGATTTTTTAAGCGTTTCCAGATAGTATCCGTCCAAATTTGCTATTTTGTTTAGCTCGTTTTTGATAAAGAGCGGATTATCCTTAGGTAGCTTAAATTTCTTTAGATCGGCGACTTCGCCGTTTTTGACCGCGCGCATTATGCCTAGGACGTTTTGTAGCTCCTCGCCATCGATATTTGCGTCCTTGTACCTATCCCAGGGCGAGAGGATTCTAGCCATCTGAGACGGGATTTTATAAAAGCTCGTTTTAAAGTCTTTGTTTGTATCAAGGCCTAGCAAAATTTCCTTACTGAGGTCTCTATAGAATTTCTCGTCGTGCGAAATTTTGCGTTTAAATGCGTAAAATTTAAACCCGTGATAGGCCATGTGAAGCACGCAAAATATCGTCAAAATCGCAGGCGGTAGTATCATCCAAACGGCTACGGGTAAATTTAACGCATACTCGGCGCCGCTACCGAAAATGGCAAATTTAAGATGAAGCTCGTAAGAGCCGCCCTCAAAAAGATAAACGATCGCGCCGACTGCGACCAGGTAAAGCACGGCGCAAGCTATAAAACGTTTGATTTGCATGGCGTACCCCTATTTTGCGGTTTTTTCCACTATCTCACGGCAGGTGATGCAGTATTTTGCGTGCGGTTTGACGCGCAAACGCGCCAGTCCGATATCTTCCTCGCACATCTCGCAGATGCCGTAGGTTTTGTCGGCGATCTTTCGCAGCGAGACGTCGATCTCGGCTAGTTCTTGTCTTTGCTGAGCGCTGATTGATTGCTCTATGAGCTGATCGGCGTTTACGGAGGCGATATCAAACTCGTCGCTGACGCCGCTTTGGCGTAGCCCTGCCATCTCGTTTGACGAGTCTAAAATATTTTTAGTTATCTGTGCTTTTCGCTCCAGTAAAAGTGCCTTAAACTGCTCCAGGTCGCTTTTGCGCATTTTTTTCCTTTATTTGTGATATGGGTGGTTCGCGTTTATGCAAAGAGCTCTGAAAATCTGCTCGTGAAGCATAAGTTTGGCGATCTTGTGCGCCATCGTCATGCGGCTGAGGCTAACGACTGCATCTGTTTTTTGTTTAAAATTTTGACTAAGCCCGTAAGCTCCGCCGATAAAAAACGAAATCTGAGCCTTGTCCGAGATGAGTTTAGCAAACTCCTCGCTGTTAAATTCGCGACCTGCTTCGTCAAGCGCCACGCAAAAGCCGTTTAAATTTGGCTCATAAACCTCGTCGTAAGCTTTTAACGCCTCGTCTCGCCCTTTGCTTTGGGCTTTGGCAATCTTGTCGTTAAAGATAACGACATCTGAAATTTTGGCGAATTTAGACGACATCTTCGCGTACTCTTTGATCTCGTTTTCAAAATTTTCACGTTTTGACTTTTGGATGCAAAACACGGAAATTTCCAAATTTATTCCTCGTCGTCCAAATTTTGAGCGCTCGGCTGCTTAGCGGCGTAGGCCGGGTTGTTTGAGAGCAGTCTTATCATATCGCTTAAAAACTGCTTATGCTCTTTGCGCTCAACTATGGCGTCTATTAGGCCGTGCTCTAGCAAAAACTCCGATCTTTGAAAGCCCTCAGGCAGATCGGCTCCGATGGTTTGTTTGATAACGCGCTGCCCGGCAAAGCCGATGAGAGCGCCCGGCTCTGCGATGATGACGTCGCCTAGCCAGGCAAAAGACGCGCTAACTCCACCCATCGTAGGATCGGTTAAGACCGAGATATAGGGCACCTTAGCCTCGTCAAGCAGCTTTAGCGCGGCAGAAGTTTTTGACATCTGCATCAGCGAAAACGTACTCTCCTGCATCCTCGCTCCGCCCGAAGCCGAAACGATGATGAGAGGCTGCTTTTTATCTAGCGATCTTTTTACGGCGCGTACGATCTTTTCGCCCTCGACCGAGCCTAAAGACCCGCCCATAAAGCTAAAATCAAAAACCGCCAGCTGCACGTTCATACCGTCTATCTTGGCTTCGCCGCAGATCACAGCAGAGCTTCTGCCGGTCTTTTCCTCGTTTTCGCTTATGCGTTTTTTATAGGATTTTTTATCGACGAATTTGATCGGATCGACGGGCTTTAGCTTGGTATCAAGCTCGACGAAACTACCCTCGTCGCAGATCATCGCTATCCTCTTGTCGGCGGCTAATCTCATGTGAAAACCGCACTTTGGACAGACGTTAAAATTTGCCTCGACCTCTTTGTAATACATCAGCGAGTGACAGCTGTCGCATTTGACCCAGTGCGCCGGAGCCTCGCTAGGAGCGGATTGTTGCTTTCTCGTTTTGGAAAAAATATCTAAAAAGCTCATGATTCCTACTTTTTAAAAAATTTAGGGATTATAGCCAAAGTTAGCTTATGTTTTGCTAGTCGGGTATTAAATTTACGCTGCGCGCTTTGGGGAGTAGGCGGGCAGAATTACCGAAATTTACGCCGCCTTTTTTTGTGCTTTTTGGCGAAATTTTAAATTTACGCGGAGGCGGTTTGTAAAATTTGAGGTTAAATTTGAGAAATTTGACCGTGGCGCGTTTAAGCTTTGCGATATAAATTTAAAGCGCTCAAATTTGTAAAATTTAACTCAAATTTGAGCCTTTAAATTTGCGGCTTACCACTCGATATAGGTTTTTGCCTTTTTTATATTCGCGATTTTTATTTTTAAAATTTGACCATCGCTTTCAAGCGAGATTTCATCATCGTCGGCGGATATGATTTTGCCTTTTAGCTTTTTATTTTCGCCGTCTACTTCGGCCGAGATTTTAGCTAGTTCTCCGATGCTTGAGATAAAATGGCTCGGTTTTTCTAGCTTTCGCTCAAGCCCCGGCGAGCTAACCTCTAGCACGTAGTCTCCGCTAAGCGGCGGCTCGACGTCAAATATCGGCGAGAGTAGGCGCGAAACCTTTTCGCAGTCGTCTAAATTTACGCCGCCGGGCTTTGCGATATAGATCCTATAAATGGCTCTGCCGCTTTCGTTCGCGACCTCGACGTCGTAGAGTTGCACGCCGCACTGCGAGATCAGATTTTCAAGATTTTGCATTTTTGTTTAGATCCTCTGAGATTTTTTCAAACAAATCGTCCATATGATTTTGATACTCGAGCCTGTCGTCGAATTTAAAGTGAAAATTTGGTGCCCTATACCAGCCCTCAGCCGCCATGCAGTGGTTTTGCAGGTGCTTTGATACGCGCTTTAGGCGGTCTAGTATATAGGCCTGCTCGCGCTCGTCAAACATCATTTTATCTAGATAAACGAATGCGTCGTATCTGCCTTTTTTACACTCGACATCCGTAACACAAAGTCCGCGTAAAAGCTCATCCTCAAGCGTAGATAGAGCCTCAGGTAGCAGCTCTTTTAGTACGCTTTGCGTGCGCAGGCGCTTTATCTCCGAGGGGTTCATAGGCTGGCTTGCTCCTCTACTTCTTTAAAGCTCTCGATGTAGTCGCCCTCTCTAATGTCGTTATAGCCGTCGATACCTACGCCGCACTCAAAGCCGCGCGCAACCTCTCTCACGTCGTCCTTGAAGCGTTTTAGCGAGCTTACGGTGCCTTCGTGTACGACTACGCCGTTTCTGATTAGGCGGATTTTCGCTCCGCGGTTTATCGTGCCCTCGGTCACCATACAACCTGCGATCGCGCCCACTTTAGGGACGTTGATGACCTGACGTACTTGGGCTTGTCCGAGCTGCTCCTCGTGGATGACAGGCGACATTAGGCCGCTTAGGATCGCTTTGACGTCGTCGAGTAGGTTATAGATGACGTTGTAGGTTTTGATCTCGACGCCGCTTTCTTTGGCTTTTTCTTTCACTTCGCCCGTTGGCCTGATGTTAAAGCCCAAAATCACGGAGTTTTCGCTCGCTCTGGCTAGCTCTACGTCGCTTTGAGTTATGCCGCCCACGCCTGAGTGGATGATATTTACTTTTATCTCGTCGTTGCGAAGTTTTTCTAGGCTTGCCTTGATGGCTTCTAGCGAGCCGCCCACGTCGGCTTTTACGATGACAGGGAGCGATTTTAGCTCGCCCTCGGCGATCTTCTCGCTAAGCTCTTCCAGGCTTACTTTCGTCGTTTTACTGAGCTCTTTTTGGCGTAGGTATTCGGCCTTTTTCTGTGCGTATTCACGGGCTTCTTTGTCGGTTTTGACGCTTATTAGCGTTTCACCGGCTTCAGGAATTTCGCTAAGTCCCATTATCACGCCGCATTCGCCAGGTTTTATCTCTTTTAAAATTTTACCTTGATCGTCGGTTATCGTTCTTATCTTGCCGTATGCGATGCCTGCGACCACGATATCACCGACTCTTAGAGTACCGTTTTCTACGATAACCGTAGCTACCGGACCGCGGCCTTTTTGCTGAGAGCTTTCTATTATAGCGGCTTTTGCGTTTGCTTTCGCATTTGCTTTTAGTTCTAAAATTTCAGCTTGCAAGAGTACGATCTCAAGCAGATCGTCTATACCCATACCCGTTTTTGCGGAGATCGGTACGAACTCGTACGTGCCGCCCCAGTCGGTAGATAGGATATCTAGCTCGGCTAGCTCGCTTTTTACTTTGTCGGGGTTTGCAGCCTCTTTATCCATCTTGTTTATCGCGATGATGATCGGTACGCCGGCGGCTTTTGCGTGGCTCACAGCCTCTTTGGTCTGCGGTTTTACGCCGTCGTCGGCTGCGACCACGATGATAACGATATCGGTGATCTTGGCTCCTCTAGCGCGCATAGCTGTGAAAGCCTCGTGGCCCGGAGTATCGATAAAGGTAATATTTTTGCCGTTTTTATTTACCATGTAGGCGCCCACGTGCTGCGTGATGCCGCCTGCTTCGCCAGCTGCCACGCGCGAGCTTCTGATGTAGTCTAGTAGCGATGTTTTACCGTGATCGACGTGACCCATGATGGTTATAACAGGAGCTCGGACGGTCAAATTTGTATCGTGTAGTTGCTCCTCTTCTTCGTCGTAGGCTTTAACGTAGTCAAATGCTTCTTGCGTATCGACGATATTTACCTCGATACCGAATTCATCGGCTAAAATTTCTATCGCATCCTCGTCTAGGAAGTCGTTTTTGGTCGTCATCATACCCAGCATAAAGAGCTTGCCGATGACTTCGCTAGGCTGCTTGTTTATCTTATCAGCAAATTCGTATAGGCGGATCTCTTTTGGTATCTCGACGTAGGTTACTGCTTCGCCGTTATGGTCGGCGCGCTGCGATTTTTTATGTTTTTTGCGAGGCCTGCGCGCAGTGCCTTGCTCGAGAAACGAACTTACCGAGTTATTTAGTACCGGCTTGTAGCCCGTATTTGTTGGTTGTTTTGTTTTTTGTGGCTCCGGAGTTTGAGTTCGCACTGAAAAATCAGGCAATATAACCACGTCCTCATCGTCTATCACGATATCGGCCATGTCGCGGTCGCCGAGCAGATCCATCTTTGTAGCGCCGTCTTTTTTAGTTGCGATGACCGGTTTTTTCTCTTTTTTCTTTTTGCGCTCTATCTTTTCGTCGCTAAATTTAAACATACTTTCCAAATTTAGCGCCGGCGCAGACTCTTTTCTCTCGCTTGCTCTAGGCGCTGGTTGCTCGTCTTTTTTCTTTTTTACGATAACTAGGCCGCGTCTTTTTTGTAGGCTAACGTCGGCCAGGCTTTCTTTTGGCTGAACCGGCTCGGCGGCTACAGGCTGGGCCTTTGGTTCCTCTTTTGGCTCTACTTGCGTTTTTGGTTCCGGCGCTTTTTCTGCCGGTTTTTGAGTGACTGTTTTTTGTTCTTTTTCGGATTTTTCGTCGTTTTTTGTTTCTACTTTTTCTTTCGGCAAAGGCTTTTCTTCTTTTGCGGCGCTTGTTTTTTTGACCTCTTTAGGTTTGCTTTCTTTTTCCTCTTTGCCCTCTTTGGTTTCCGCCTTTTTGACGGTCGGTTTTTTCTTTTCCGGTTTTTTCTTGAGAGCTTCGGGGATCTCGCCGGTTTGGATGTAGGTGTATAGCGCCGCCGCTTCTTCAGGACTAACGCCGCTTGAGTGCGTTTTGACCTTTAGCCCAAGCTCAATAGCCTTTTCTAAAACCTCTTTGCTATTGTAGCCGAGCTCATTTGCTATCTCTGAAATTCGAACAGTCCCCATTTAAGAGTATCTCCTTTAAATTTTGCCCGTTTTGTAGCGTCGCGATAAAGCTGCCTGCGACTCTTCCGAGCGATTTTCTTAAAATTTTCTCGTCTTTTTTTAGACATTCTTCGCAAAGATAAAAGCTGCGTCCGTTTCCGTTTCCGAAAAATAGCGAAGAATTTATCAGTCTGTATCTACGCAAAATTTGCTGTTCAAAGCGCTTTTTGCAGACCACGCATGTCCTGATAGGGATAAATTTTTGAGCCATTATTATAACTTCTTTTAGCTTTTTTTTAGCTTTGTAGGATTTTTATCCCGTCGTTGTCGAAATTAAAAATTTCAACCCGAAAGCTCTTAAATTTATCTTGCAGTTTTTGTTTTAAATTTGCCGCATCGCCCGCGTAAACTATATTTAAAAAGCTCGATCCGCTGCCAGAAAGCGTGCTTAAAAGCGCACCGTTTTCGTAAGCTATCTTGCGCACTTCAAAGAGCTCGGGTAGGCTTTGCATGCGGATTTGCTCATGCATGACGTCTTTTGCCGCCGTTCTTAAAAGTTCGTAATTTTCGCTAAAAAAGCAAGCCGTGAGAAATGCGGCGTGAGAGAGGTTGCTAACGCACTCGCCCATAGTGAAATTTTTAGGTAGCTTGGCGCGAGATTCGTTCGTGCTCATCGGCTTATCCGGGATCACGACGACGGCTTTTATATCGGCGCTTAAAGGTTTTTTTAGAGATTTTACTTTGCCGTTTTCAACGACCGAGCTAACAAAACCGCCAAGCGTAGCCGGAGCGATGTTGTCGGGGTGGTTTTCGTAAACTAGCGCCTGGTTTAAAATCGCGCTTTTATCAGCCTTAAATCCTGCCGCCGTATAAGCTGCCGCGATGGCTGAAGTAATGACCGCAGAGGAGCTTCCAAGGCCGCGAGAAAACGGGATCTTATTGGTAAAAATCATGCGAAAAGTATCTTTTTTACCTGTTAGTTTGACATAAATTTCATTGAAAATAGATAAAAAAATGTTGTTTTTTTTAAGAAGCGCGTTATCTTTGCCTTCGCCCAAAATGCTCACGGAGGCAAAATTTGCCCTTGTTATCTCGACTGTGTTGTGTAGCTCTAGGGCAAGTCCTAGGGCGTCAAAACCGGGGCCAATGTTTGCGCTCGTGGCGGGAACTAAAATTTGCAAGAAATCTCCTAAACGGCTTGAATAACGTAATTTGGTAGGGTATCTAAATTTAGATTTAAAACGGCTAAATTTTGCGGCAAGCCAAATTCGCCCGCTTGCGCTTTTTGTAGCTTGATACCATTGGGCGTATCTACGAAGCTTAAGTTTTTATTTGCCCGTATCGGTGCGCCGCCGTTTAGCTCAAAGCCGCTAACCGCGTAAAATTCGCACTCTTTTACGATGCTAATCGTCTTTAAAACGACGTAGGCGACTTTTACGCCCATAAAGCTTCCCGGGCCGTTTGCGTAGATGATTTTTTGTAGGTTAAATTTACCGCCATTTAAGATCTCGTCCATTATTTTTATGAGAGAGACGTCGGATTTTTCTTCGCTAGAAATTTGCTCTACAAACTCGCCGTTTTCGTCATAAATACCGACGATTAGCGGCGAGCTAAGAGCAATAACTAAAATTTGGATATTTTTTATGCAAATACCTTTTGGTACTCGCGCGCGAAATCGCCTTTTAGCGTGACGATTTCGTAGTTTTTATCGTCGCTTAGGATGGCTAGCGTTAGCTCGTGGTTTAGCTCGTGGCTGCCCGCAAAGCTCGTATAATCAGCCATCAATGGCGCACCCATCAGGCTTAGATCGCCGATCGCGTCTAAAATTTTATGGCGAACGAATTCGTTTTCAAAGCGCAGGCCTTCAGGATTTAAAATTTTATTATCGTCGATAACTACGGCGTTATCTAGGCTACCGCCGAGGGCTAAATTTTGCGCCCTTAACATCTGCACGTCTTTTAAAAATCCAAACGTCCTAGCGCGCGCGATCTCCTCGATATAGGCTTGTTTGCTAAACTCGAACACGTAATTTTGCTCGCCGATTATCGGATGGGCAAATTTGATAGTAAAGTCGAATTTCGGGTTATTTGACGGTGTTACTCTGGCGAATTTTCCGTTTTTGTTTACTTCTACCGGGCGTTTGATTACGATTACTTTTTTATCTGCTTCTAGCTCAGCCGTGCCGGCTTCATCCAGCATCATACAGTAGCTTATTGCCGAACCGTCCATGACTGGAACTTCGTTGGCATCTAGGACTATGCGGATATTGTCAATGCCATAGCCGTTTATCGCGCTAAGGAGGTGCTCGATCGTCGAGATGTAGCCCTCTTTGCCGCCGATTACGGTTGCCATTTGAGTATTTATGACGTTTCTTGGCTCTGCTTTAAAGCTCACTCCGAGGTCTTTTCTGTAAAATATTATTCCCGAATTTGCCCCGAGCGGCTCAAGCGTGATTTTTATCGGTTCGCCTTTGTGAAGCCCGATACCTACGCCTTCTACGGCTGATTTTATGGTTGTTTGTTTCAAAATTTCGCCCTTATTTTTCTTATTCTTGCCATTATACAACAAATTTACAACAAAATGGCAAATTTATTCGACCATTTTTTTAGCCGCGTTCAAAACGCCGGTTACGTTGTCCTTCATCCAGCCGTTATCCATCCACTCTTCGGGGCGCACTTCTATGCCTTGAACTAGCATGCCAAAGTGCAAGTGATCACCCATCGCTAGACCCGTAACGCCCGTGTTTGCGATGACGTCGCCAGCCTTAACGGAGTCGCCGGCTTTTACGTTTAGCGAACTGCAGTGTCCGTAGAGCGAAAAAAGGCCAAATCCGTGATTTATCAGGATGTTACGCCCGTAGATGCCGTTATCCGCGGCAAATTCGACCGTGCCGTCGTTGTTAGCGACGATGTCGGCTTTTTGCGTCGAGGCTAGGTCGATGCCCATGTGCCAGCTTTCGCTGATGTCTTTATCCTCAAATGTATAATATCTGTGGTCGCCGAAGCTCGCTACCGCTTTGCCGTTTTTTAGCGGATAAAATTTATTTACGCTAAAGTTTTCCGCAGCGTCTATCTCGACTTTCGCGGCGATTTGCGAGATTATTTTCTCATTTGCCTCGCGGAGATTTTCATTTACGAATTTCATCTTTTCCAGATTGCTCATAGCGTCGTAGTTTTTTGCGTATTGCTGCGCTAGTTCCGGGATTTTTTCGTTTAAAAATCTACTTTGGCCGTCTAGTTTTATCTTTGAAGTGCGGTATTTTTTGTCTTGGTAGAAAAATCTTATCTTGCTTTTGGTTATATTTCCCGCCGCATCAAGCGCCACGACGTCGGCACTAAACGAGCCTTGCTGTGCCGGCCAGGCGACTAAAGAAGCGTAGTAGCCGTCTTTTACAAATTTGCTCGGTATAAATTTCTTGCCGTAGTTCGTCTCGATATAGACCTCTTTTAGCATCTCGTCAGTCGCCTTAAACACGACCGTCGCGCTACCGCCTTTAGTGATGGCGTATGAGTGGTTTAGGATGTTTACGTCGGGCTTTTTATTATCGACGGTGATTTTGACCTCTTTTTTTTGCGTGTTGCCGAGGAAAAATCCCCATTTGCTAGTATCGGTGGCCTCGATCACGATGTTGTAGATATCTTTTTGTGCGCCAAATCCGGTTTTAGGAAAGGTCAAATTTAAATCTACGATTTCAGACGGAGCTTCAAATTTTTGAGTTAGCAAATTTACGCTGCCTTTTTCGTCTATAAGCGAAATTTTAACCGATTTCACGCCGCCTTCGTCGGTTATTTTGATCGGCAGAGGCGAGGTTAGATTCCAGTAAATTTGATCTGAGATGGCTATACTTGGTGCTTCGCGTTCAAATGTTTTTGAGGTAAATAAAAAAGCTATCGCCGCAACTAAAAGTAAAATAATAACGCCGAAAAATATCAAATTCCCATTGCCGCGTCTTCTCATAAAAATCTCCTAAATCTTAAAGAGACCGATTTTACTAAAAAGCGATAAATTTAAGGTAAATTTGCGCCCGAATTTATAAAATTTCGCGTATTTTTCTAGCTTCGCCCATCCATTCTCGCAGCTCGTCCCATTGCTCGTTTTTGATTAAATTTTCGCATTCGTCAAGTTCTTTTTTGAAAAGGTCTATCGAATTTATCAAATTTTGCTTGTTTTGTTTAAAGATATCAGTCCACATCACTGGCGAGCTTTTGGCGATCCTGATCATGCCGTTAAATCCCGTGCCGCTTAGCGCGATGATATTTTTTTTGTTTTCTTTTTTTAACACGCTGCTAGCTAGCGAAAAGCTGATAGCGTGGGGCAGGTGGGAGATGACGCTGGCGTGATGGTCGTGCTCGGCCGCGCTCATGAAGATAATCTTCATGCCTAGGTGCGAAAAGAGTTCTACCGAGCGCTTTACATGCATCTCGCCGCTTTCTTTAAAGTCGCAGATAGCTACGACCGCGTCTTTAAAAAGTCCAGAAAATGCGGCGGTCGGACCGGAGTACTCCGTGCCCGCCATCGGGTGAGCGGGGATGAAATTTTGCCTGATGCTCTCAGGCACGGCTTCGATGATTTTTTGCTTGGTGCTACCAAGATCGACGATAGTCGTGTTTTCGCCGATACCTTCAAATTCTTTGACGATTTTGATGATGGCTTCTACGGGGATGGCTAGAAATATCATATCGCACTTTTGCTTCATCTGCTCAAGCGTTAAAATTTCATGCACGAGACCGAGCTTGATTGCCTGCTCTTCGTGCTCTTTGTTTAGATCCATGCCGCTAACGCAGCTGATTAGTTTTTCGTTTTTTAGGCTAAGACCTAGCGAGCCGCCGATGAGTCCTAGGCCTACGATACCGATTTTCATAAATTCGCCTTTTAAATTTATATTGTTTAAAAATAAAATGTGCTATTATACAGCCTTATCATCACTTTTAGGTTAAATCAATGAAAAAAAGCGTTTTTCTACTATTTTTGGGCGCTGTTTTGGCAAATGCCGAGCAGATAACTTCCATAAATTTTAAAGGTCTCGTGCATCTGTCTCCAGAAACTGCAAAGGAGATAATGGGGCTAAAAGTCGGAGACGAGCTAAATGTCGATAGCACGGATAGGGCGATCGCAAAGCTGTTTAGGCAGGGCTATTTCGACGATATATACATCGAAAACAATGGCGGCGACGTGACCGTAACGGTAAAAGAAAAGCCTAGTATCGCTCGTATCGACATCAAAGGCGTAGTGACTAACGATAAAACCGCCATCGACGGACTAATCAACATCAAACAAGGCAATATGTACGACGAGCTAGCCATCGAGCGCGCGAAAGAGCGCATCAGGCAGTACTACGAGTCAAAAGGCTATTTCGACACGGTCATAGACGTAACCAAAGAGCCGGTGGCAGGCAATGAAAGCAGTCTTTTTGTCACGATGAACATAAACCGCGGCGAAAATATCATAATAGAAAACGTAAATTTAGTCGGCGCGAAGCTTTTTGATTATGATGACGTAGAGCCTGTGGTAGCGAACAAAGAGCGCGAATTTATGGGCTGGATGTGGGGCAGAAACGACGGCAAGGTTAAGCTTTTTGAGCTACCAAACGATCCTGCGAGAATCCAAGATAAATACTACCAAAAAGGCTACCTAGACGCGACGGTTTCAAACCCGTATCTAAACGCCTACATGGATAACTACACGGCAGATCTCACCTACTACGTGACCGAGGGCGAGCAGTATAGAGTATCTAGCGTAGATATCGAAGCGCCTGAGTTTTTAGAGCTTGATAAAGAGAAAATTTTAAAAGA
>CAUQPE010000005.1:0-32264 GCA_963519915.1 uncultured Campylobacter sp.
AAAATAGGCAAGGGAAAAAAGATGGATTAGATTTGGGCGGGTAGTATTTTATGCGTTGGGATGGCGGTCTTTTGGGTTTTAAAGAAAATTTCGATGTGATCGCATTTTAAATTTGACGAATAAATTTAGTGTTATTATAGTGATTTTTTATTTTGGTTCTGAGTCAAATTTGACAAAGTTTTTAGAAATATTTTTAAATAGTTAAAAAGATGAAATTTGAGGTAAAAGCGGCGGATCAAATCGTCCGCCGCTTTTAAATCAAAGATTATTTTCTTTTTTATACTCGGCTAAAAAGGCGTAAATTTCGTCTTTTAGTCTGAGTTTTTCGCGTTTTAGAGCATCCACTTCGGCATCGTTATAGACATTGCCTTTTTGCATCTCGGCGATCTTTTCGTCTAGGTCGTTGTGTTTGTCGAAAAGCGACGTAAATCTCGCATTCGTGCCTTTTAGCTTAGTTATAAGCTCTCTGTCTTCATGAAACATATTTGCTCCTTTGATGGATTAAATTTTAATTTAATTTTAGCGAACATTATTTTAAGAGCGGGTTAAAAATGCGCTTTATTTGGGCTGTTTGACAAATTTTGCCTAGCCTAAGCCAGGTTAAATTTATCAAATTTTATGGCACCGATGAATTGTTTTGGCGTCAAATTTACAGTGATCTTGCAACGTAAATTTACCGTGCAAAGCTCAAATTTAAACGCACTTTAGCTCTTCTGGCTTATGCTTGCTTTTTATGACGCGTTTGGTTAGGCGTATCGACTCGCCAGTGCCGATGACTAGCAGCTTCGTGCCAGTGCCGATTAGCGTGTCACCCTTTGGCATCGGGATAAATTTGTTATTTACGTCTTTGATGCCAACGACGTCGGCGTTTGTTATATTTCGCAGGTTAGTTTCTTTTAGGCGTTTAAAGCGCACCCACGAATAATCAGGCACCAATATCTCCTCGATGTCGATCGGCGAGTCTTGCTTATACAAAAACTGCTCGAGCAAATTTTCCATATCCGGACGTACGCTCATCGCGCTAAGGCGCTGGGCGACGAGTTTTGACGGGCTCACGACGCTGTTTGCGCCGAGCTTTTTTAGGCGCTCGGTATCGTCTTGGTTATCGGAGTTTGTCATTATAAAATACGGCTTTTTGCGCCCGATTTCTTTTTCAAACAGCCTTACTGTTGCGATGAGAGCGATGTTGTCAGCGATATTTGGACTTAGCGTGATCATGCCTTTTGCGCTTGAAAAATGCGTCTTTAAAAGCGCCGTTTGCGTGTGCGGCTGAGAGACGATATAGTATGGATACTTGTATTTTTCCGCGATTTCCGGCAGATCCTCACGCGGATCAATAACGATAAATGGGATGTGATTTTCCCTAAATTCGCGGCTTAATTCCATTGTGTATTGGTTGTGATAGCAGATGACAAAGTGGTTTTTTAACCTTGCGATTTTATATAACATTCGTCTTTCCTTTATGATCGCTACGAGCGCGCCTTTTTTTAAAACTTCGAGCATCAAACCCGTAGAAAACGTAAAAACGGCAAAGCCTAGCAAAATAAAAGTGATAGTAAAAATCCGGCCGGCCGGAGAAATAGGCGCGACCTCGGTAAAACCGACGGTCGTAAAAGTCATACCGGCCTGATAAATCGCGTCTATCAGGCTAAAACCATCGATTGTGACGTAACCCATCGCTCCGATCATCATCATCAAAACGACTAAGATGAGCGGTAAGCGAAACGGGCGAAGTTGTTCGTAAAGTTCGGTATTAAGACTAATTTGAGGTTTTGCAGAACTTGACCAGTTGAGGAATTTTAAAATCTTTCTAAACAAAGACAACTCCTCAAATTTGCGGTAAATTTAGCGTGACTGTTTTCTCATTGTTCTTAGCGTAGAAGCAGCTACTTTGATCTTTCTCGTAGTGCCGTCCTCTAGCGTAACGCGGATGGTTCTTAGGTTTGGCAAAAACCTTCTTTTCGTTCTATTTTTCGCGTGGCTGACATTGTTGCCTACCATCGGACCTTTGCCTGTTATTGCGCATACTCTTGACATATTTGTTTCCTTAAAAATAAAAATTTCTGCTGATTTTATCCAAAATAAACAAAATAAAAGCTTAAAGCCGCTTTTACAAACGCGTTAGTTTTTAAACTGAATTTATGGATAAAAAAGCTAAAATAACAAAATTTAAACACGGTTAAATTTTAAAAAATTACCGGCTCGATTTACGTAAAAAATATCATTTTTTTAGGAAATTCTTTTATCTTATGAGATTAGATTTTAAAGACGACGTAGCTATATTTTATCCTTCCGGCTTTTTAGACGGCGATATCGATAAATACGAAATCAGCGACGCAAATATAAAATATCTACGCCAAAAAGCTCCGCGTCATATCCTAATATCGCTTAAAAATACCGTTTATTTTAACAAGGTAGGCTTTAATCTAATCCTTGAATCCGTCTCAAGAATAACAAAGGAAAATGACGCCGATATAGGCTTTTGCGACTACAATGAGATAAAATTTAAAGCGCTCAAAAGAATGTCTAAAGACGTTTTAAATTTATCTTTTTTTGAGACGCTCAGCGTTGCGCTTTTATTTTGGGGGAAGTTTGAATCGGAAAACAAACAAATCATAGTTTTTAATGCCGATATCGAGCAAAAGCGCCAGATTGCGCTAACATTATCGGGGCGCGGATACAAACCGACTATCGCAAAAGACGAGGAAGAATTTAATCGTTTACATAAAGATTTTGAGTGCGCCATCCGCCTGACCGACATCAAATCAAATAAAAAAGAATTATCCACTACCCTTAAAGAAAACGTAGTGGTTTACGAGATAAACGGCTTTATAGACTCGGAATTTGCAGACAAATTCGCTTATAAAAGTTTCCTGCAATCGCTAAAAATCGGCTTTAAATTTTTTGTTTTTGATATGAAAAAATCAAGTTTTATAAATATTCACGGCGTGTCGTTTTTGGCTAAACTCGCGATGGAATGCGCCGATAGCGGCGCAACCATAGCTATGTGTGGACTAAAAAAATCCAACGTCTCAAAAGCCTTACTTCATGATTTAGAGGACTGCGGGATACTACTTTACGATACGATCCAGGATTTTTTCAATGACGACGCGACGATAGAAGGCGGCGGTAGTATAGAAGACGAAAAACCTAAAAACATAACCAAAGAGTTAATAGATCTTTTACCCGATATCTTAAAAGTAGTGATGGACACGCTAGCCTCTTTATCAAATTTACCTATTTCTCGTAATAGCACCGAAATAACAAATTTTAGTTGCGACGAGGAGAAATTTTGCATGGGCTCGGTAGCGTTTTACGGCGAGATAAACGCCAAATTTATCCTCTGCGTCGAAAAAAACGCCGTTAGCAGTATCTGCAAAATTTTACTCCAAGAAGGCGGTGAAGCAAGCATAACCGAAGCATATGCAGACCTGCTTAGCGTCATCTCAGACCGCATCGAGGCATGGCTAAAGAGCCGAAAGATAGAGGCTAATTTCACCTTGCCGCATGTTTTTGAAGAGATCAAAGAGGAAGACAAAAAAAACAAAGGCGCCCTCGTACGACTCGATATAGACGGCATGGACGCGATATTTTTTCTAAGCAAATAAAAGGACAATAAAATGTATGTAGCACCGAGTATTTTATCGGCTGATTTTGGAAATTTAAGAGCCGAGATCGAGGCCATCTGCGAGGCTGGCGCCGATCTTGTGCATGTCGACGTGATGGACGGGCATTTTGTGCCAAATTTAACAATCGGGCCAGTGGTCGTAAATGCAGTCGCAAAAGCCGCTACAAAGCCGCTAGATATACACCTAATGGTGCAAAACAACACCTTTTTCGCCGATCTTTTTTTGCCTCTGAAGCCTAAATTTTTAAGCTTTCACATCGAGGAGGAAAAGCACCCGCTGCGTCTAATCGATCACATCCGTAGCCATGGCACGGGGCCTGCGATAGTACTGAACCCGCACACGCCCGTATCGGCGATCGAGCACATCGTAAACGAGGTCGACATGGTGCTTTTAATGAGCGTAAATCCGGGATTCGGCGGGCAAAAATTTATCCCTTCGGTGCTCGAAAAAGCTCGCAGCTTACGCGAAATGATCGAGCGTAAAAACGCAAAATGCATGATTGAGGTAGACGGCGGCGTGACTGGACTAAACGTCGCGCAGCTCGATGAGGCGGGCGTAGATATCGTCGTAGCGGGCAGTTATATATTTTCGTCAAATTCTTACGAGCACTCGATCCGCTCGCTAAAGCTTGAGTTTTGAATCAAGATTTTGAAAATTTACTCGCCGTCATCGCCAAACGAAACGTAGCCTACGCGGACTTTGTCGCCGCGACCAAGCAAATGGACGAATACGCCGAGCTTTTCGACGTTCGCGACGTACAGATGTGGCGCGCGCTGGGCCTTGATATAACCCGCACCGCAAAAAACCAAATCGAGCTAAAAACGCGGCGCAATGAGATAAAAGATCAAATTTTTTGCGTCGTGGATATAGAAACTAGCGGCGGTATAAATAGCGGCCAGATCATCGAAATCGGCGCACTAAAGCTACAAAATGGCGAAATAATCGGCAAATTTGAAACATTCGTGTATGCGCCGTACGTTCCTGAAAATATCAGCGAACTAACTGGAATCACAGCAGAACACCTAAAAAACGCACCCAGCCTAGCCTTCGTCATGGAGCAGTTTAAAGTCTTTTTGGGTCAGAGCGTTTTTGTGGCGCACAACGTTCGCTTTGACTACGGCTTTATCAGCGCGACGCTGGAGGCGCTAGGATACGGCGAGCTGCTAAACCGCAAGCTCTGCACGATAGACCTAGCCCGCCGCACCATAGCCTCGCCAAAATACGGCCTAGGCACGCTAAAAGAACTTTTAGGCATCGACAATACCCATCATAGAGCCCTAAGCGACGCTATCGCGGCGGCTGAAATCTTTAAACACTCACTGCAAAAGCTCCCGAGCGAAGTAAAAACAACCGAGGATCTAATAGAATTTAGCAAATCAGCCA
Organism: uncultured Campylobacter sp.; assembly: GCA_963519915.1. Classification (GTDB taxonomy): domain Bacteria; phylum Campylobacterota; class Campylobacteria; order Campylobacterales; family Campylobacteraceae; genus Campylobacter_A. The sequence continues at coordinate 5,013 of CAUQPE010000005.1, forward strand.
AGACGATGAAGCGACTAAAAATCACGACGAATGAAGCCGGCGAGCCGGTAAAATTTGACGACGCTGTGCAGGCTGATAAATTTGATGATAATAAAAATTTGAGCGCCGCGAATGTTGCGCGAAATTTAAACATCGGCAGTAAAACACAAAAAGTAAAAGAGCCTAAACTCCCGATATTTGATGAGTAAATTTAACTAAATTTGCCGTAGTTAAATTTGATAAATTTAAAGCCAAATACAAACTCGCAAAAGCATCCGCTGCCTCTGCCTGCCCTATAAAAATCTTACAAATTTTCAAATTTAACAGAATAAAAAGAATAATTTTATAAAAATAGCAGCCTAGATCGGCGTAAATTTAACCTACTCGCCGACTCGCTCTCCGTTTATTCGCACGATCCTAGCTGGGATGCCTACGACCGTGGCGTTATCTGGCACGTCTTTTAGCACGACCGAGTTCGCGCCTATTTTTGCGTTTTCGCCGATTAGGATATTTCCGAGAACCTTTGCGCCGGCTGCTATCGTGACGCCGTTTTTTACGGTCGGGTGGCGCTTGCAGCACTCTTTGCCTGTGCCGCCCAGAGTTACTTGATGATAGATCAGTACATCGTCGCCCACCTCAGCCGTCTCTCCGATCACTACGCCCATGCCGTGATCGATAAAAAGCCGCCTACCGATCTTGGCACCAGGATGTATCTCGATGCCAGTTAAAAAACGCGACATCTGCGAGACAAAGCGCGCCGTAAATCGCCACTTTTTAACATGCAAAAAGTGCGCGAATCTATGAAAAAAGACGGCATGGATACCCGGAGTGTTGACGAGAATGGCCCCGTAGCAGCACGAGGCCACCGAGGGGTCTTTCTCGCGTACGGTCGCGACTAGTTCGTTTAGTTCAGCTATCAGTCCCAAATCACGCCTCGTAAAGCGGTGTGCTGAGATACCTCTCGCCGTCATCGGGAGCTATGAAAAGCACCTTTTTGCCCTTACCTAGTCTCTTTGCGACCTTCACTGCAGCCGCCAAAGCCGCACCGCCCGAGATACCCAGCAGGATGCCTTCATCTTTAGCCAGCTTTCTAGCCGCCTCAAAGGCCTCATCGTTATCCACGCGCTCTATCTCGTCGATGCAAGCGGTATCAAGCGTAGCCGGGATAAAGCCCGCTCCTATGCCTTGGATCTTATGCGGACCCGGTTTTTCGCCAGAGATCACGGCGGAGTCGTTTGGCTCAACGGCTACGATTTTAGTCTTATAGCCGTTTGCTTTTAGCGCTCTAGCCGTGCCGCTTAGCGTGCCGCCCGTGCCTACGCCGGCCACGAACGCGTCAAGCTCTTTAAAGTCGTCCATGATCTCGTTTGCCGTAGTTAGCTCGTGAGCCTGCGGGTTAAATTTGTTTTCAAACTGACTTAGCATCACGTAGCCCTTTTCGCGCACGAGCTCGGTCGCTTTTTCGATCGCGCCTTTCATACCCTTTGCGCCCTCGGTTAGCACGAGTTCCGCGCCGTATGCCTTTTGTAGCTTGCGCCTTTCTACACTCATGGTCTCAGGCATCACTAGCACGACCTTGTATCCTAGCGCTGCGCCGACCATAGCCGCGCCTATACCGGTGTTGCCGCTAGTTGGCTCCACGATGACGTCGCCTTTTTTTAGCGCGCCCTCTTTTTGCATGCCCAGGATCATATTTGCAGCGATTCTATCTTTTACCGAGCCGCCCGGGTTAAAAAACTCAAGCTTTGCATAAATTTCAGCCATGCCCTCTTCGTGCACGCTGTTTATCTTTACGATCGGCGTTTTACCGATGGTTTGGACGATGTTTTCGTATATCATTTAGACTCCTTTTGAAAAAATCGTGTAATAATAACTTCTTTTTCTATAAATATAAATAAAAAAATAAATTTTCTTTTATATTTTTAGGCGCAAATTTAGCTCGCGTTCTCTATGATTTTTAGCGTTTTTAGGCTGTCCTTTATGCTTGCTCCCGAGCTTTGCTCGCCGCTTAGTAAGCGCACGAAGTCCTCTAGCTCGCTTGTTAGCGGATCGGTTCTTTTGACGAATATATTTTGCGTTTTATACGAGCTAGCGTCAAATTTGCTAAATTTAACGAGACTCTGATTTAGCAAATCAGCCTCGTAAACTGCCCCTTTGCACGCGACCTCGACCGCTCTTTTGCGTCTGTGCGCTAGCCAGCTGGTAGCGATGAGAGCCGTTATCTCGCCCTCAAGCTCAAACGACAAAACCGCGTTATCTTCAAATTTAGCGTGGATCTTGCGCGAGCATTTTATGTTGGCACTTTTTATCTCTTTGCCGCTTAAAAATCTAATGAGATCGATATCGTGCACGGCTAGATCGGCCAGTATGCCCACATCCGCGATTCGCTGCGGAAAGGGCGCGTTTCTAGTTATTTGCACGCTATAAATTTCCTCGTTTTCAAGCTCTTTTTTTAGCGCTACGATCGCGGGATTAAAGCGCTCTACGTGCCCGACGGCCACTTTTATATCTCGCCGCTTAGCTTCCTCAAGTAAAATTTGAGCGTCCGCGGCATTTGCGCAAACGGGCTTTTCGATAAGCAAATTTAGCCCCTTTTGCATGCATTTTAGCGCCGCTTCTTTATGTAGCGAGGTCGGCGTAGCGATGACGGCGGCGTCTAAATTTTCGCCCTCCAGCATCTCGTCAAGATCAGCGTAAATTTTTTGCGCGAAATTCTCCTTGCAAAACGGATCGCACAGCGCTGCTATCTGCACGTCCGCGACGTTTTGCAGTGCGCGGTAGTGGTTTTTGCCCATGACGCCAAGACCTATGAGCGCAAATTTAAGCATTATTTATAACCTCGATGACATAGTCTTGCTCCTCTTTGGTTACAAACGCAGACATCGGCAGTGCCATTATATCCTGCGCCACCGCTTCGCTAACGGCAAAATCCCCAAGCTTATAGCCAAGATCCTTAAACACCTCTTGCAAATGCAGCGGCACGGGGTAATAAACCCCCGTCGGCACGCCTTTTTGTGCGCAGATTTCTAGCATTTTCGCCCTATCTTTTACGCGGATGCAGTACTGTGCCCACGCCGAGATGTTGCCCTCCGCGACAAAAGGCGTTACGACTCCCTTTAGCTCGCTAGTATATCTCGCCGCGATCTCTTGGCGTTTTGCGATTTCGGCGTCAAGGTACTTTAGCTTGACGTTTAAAATGCCCGCCTGGATGGCGTCGAGTCTGCCGTTTATGCCGACGTATTTGTGGATGTAGCGCTCGGACTGGCCGTGATTGAGCAGGATGCGTATCTTTTCGTTTAAGGCGTCGTCGTCCGTAAATATCGCGCCGCCGTCGCCGTAGCAGCCAAGCGGCTTAGCCGGGAAAAACGAGGTCGTAGCGATGCGCGAGAGATTGCAGGACTTTACGCCGTTTTGGCTCGCGCCAAAGCTTTGCGCCGCATCCTCGATAACGGTTAGGCCGTGCTTTTGCGCGATAGCGTTTATCGCCGCCATATCCGCCGCCTGACCAAAAAGCGACACCGGCACGATAGCCTTGGTCTTTGGAGTGATCTTTGTTTCGATCAAATTTGGATCGATGTTGTACGTCTTTTCGTCGATATCGACGAACACGGGCTTTGCGCCCAGAAACGCTATCATCTCGGCCGTAGCGATAAAAGTAAAAGGCGTCGTGATGATCTCGTCGCCTGGCTTTATATCAAGCGCCATAAAGGCAAGTAGCAGCGCGTCCGTGCCGCTACTGCAAGCTATAGAGTGCTTTGCGCCGCTAAATTTAGCCAGATTTTCCTCCAGCTCGCCGACCTTGCCGCCGATATAGGCCGAGCTATCTAGTACCCCTTTGATCTGCTCGTCGATTTCGTTTTTGTATTTTTGATACTGAGCTTGTAAATTTATAAAATTTATCTTCATATTTGCTCCTATTTTATGGATCTTAGTATCTCCTCGCCGGCGTCGTCTAGTCTCTTTCCGTTAAAGTGCGCCTTGCAAAACTCCACTATCTTGCCGTGAAATTTGGCGTAAATTTCATTCATATCTAGCTCGCGCCCGTATGCTTTACAAATCTGCTCGCTATCTACGGCCTCTAGCCACTCGCGCGCCTCGTCGTAGCTTTCAAACTCATACCCCAAAAAGCTCAAAATCCGCAAAGCGTAGCTATCTACGACCATCACGTCACGTCCGCACGCGTAGCAAAGCACCGCGTCGCAGCTCTCCGCGCCTATGCCTTTGATGCCAAGCAGCCACTCGCGGCTCACGTTTTCTTTGAAATTTTCAAAATCGCCGAATTTTTTAAAAATCGCATCGCAAAGCGTTTTTAGGCGTTTTGCCTTGGTGTTGTAAAAGCCGCTTGGTTTTATGAGCAAGGCTAGCTCGGCCGCGGGCGTTTTTACGATGCCCTCCACGCTCATCAAATTTGCGTTTTTTAGATTATTTAGCGCCTTGTCCGCATTTTTCCAGTTGGTGTTTTGTATCAAAACGGCGCCGACCACGACCTCGAAGGTGCCCGCATTTGGCCACCAAAGAGGGCCGTCTGCGTCAGCCTTTACGCCCGCGTTTTTTAGCGCCAAAAAAAGCTGCGTGCTATCCATCGTTTTTCCTTTTTCTTTGTTTTTTAGCAAATTTTACGCCAGACTCTTACTCAAATTTACCCTCCAAAACGCCGCCGCGCTTAAATTTGAGCAAAAGCCGTCGCTAGCCTTGCTCGGCTCAAATTTGATCTCGTTTATATAAATTTAACCGCTCGCTGCACCAAAGGCTCGCTAACTCCGTCTATCACGCGGATCTTAAAGGCATCTGCGCAACGTCCGCCATCAAATTCAAACACGACTATTTGAAAGATTCGCCTGCATTTTTCATTTACTTTAAACGAGTGCTTAAGCCCCGTTAAAAAGCTCTTCACGGGTGCTTCCGCGTCCATGCCGATGACGCCGTCAAACGCCCCGCTAAGCCCGACGTCGCTCACGTATGCTGTGCCGCTAACTATTTGCAAATCGTCGGTGCCAACGTGCGTGTGGGTGCCGGCTATGGCTCCCACACGCCCGCAAAATAGCCTAAAAAAGGCATTTTTCTCGCTCGTGGCCTCGGCGTGAAAGTCTATGAGGATGTTTTCGCTCTCGCACTCCTCTAGCGCACGCTCGGCTTCTAAAAAGGCGTTGTTCGTATGCGGCAAGCCGTAGTGCCCCATCAAATTTACCACGCTTAGACTCTTGCCGTCTTTACTCAAATTTATCGCGCCGCGCCCCGCAGTTCCCGCGAAGTGATTATGCGGGCGGATGATAGGCAGGGCGTCCATAAGCGCGACTACGTCTTTTTTATCAAAGCTGTGGTTGCCGCCCGTGATCGCGTCGATACCGCAGCCTAGCAGCTCGTGCGCGTTTGTTGCTGTAAGGCCAAAGCCGCCGCTCGCGTTTTCGGCGTTTGCGACGATAAAGTCAAGCTCGAATTCTCGCTTAAATTTGGGCAAATTTTGTATAACCGCGCTTCGTCCCGCGCGCCCGACGATGTCGCCGACAAATCCCACTCTAGTTAAATTTGCCATCAAATTTTATCTTTATAGCTTAGATAAAACTGCCTTGCCGTGCGTCCGGAGCGGCTCGCGCGTAGCTGGGCGTATTGCTTTGCTAGCTCGTGAAGCATGCCTCTGTCGCCAACGAAATCTTTAAAATAAAAATCCACTATCTTTAGATAGTCCGCAAAACTGCCCTGATAAAAGCTAAGCCAAAGCCCAAATCTATCGCTAAGCGCGATCTTTTCCTCGACCGCGTCGCTATAGTGCAGCTCCGTCTCGCCGACCCTTGCGCCCTCGTTGTCGCTTTTTAGCTCGCTGATCAGGTGGCGGCGGTTTGATGTGGCGTAGACTAGCACGTTTTTAGGCGCCTTTTCGATCGAGCCCTCAAGCACGGGTTTTAAAAATTTATAGCTCATGTCTCCCGCCTCAAAGCTAAGGTCGTCGCAAAAAATGATAAACTTAAAACTGCTATCCCTGATCTCGTAAATGATCTCGGGTATCATCTCTAGCTCGTCGTTTTTTAGCTCGATTAGCCGCAAGCCCTCGGGGTAAAATTTAGTAAAAACGGCTTTAACCAGGCTGCTTTTACCGCAGCCTCGCGCGCCCCAGAGTATCGCGTGATTGGCACCCTCGCCTTCTAAAAATTTGCGCGTATTTTCCACGAGCTCTTCTTTTTGTTTTTCGATCCCGACAAGCCCCTCAAGCTGCGTAAAATCAACGTCCGTTACGCCCTTTAAAGCGCCGAATTTGCGCCGATAAATCGCTGCGGCAGTCGTGTTCCAGTCTATCATTTTTCCGCCCGTCCTTTATTTAGTTTTCTAAGGTAGATTAATATCTCCTCTATCACGTCGTCATCGTCTTTGCTCTTTGATCTTAGTCTGGTTTGTTCGCCGTTTTGCGCGGTTAGCACGATGTTTTGCTCGGCGTTTGAGATGGCTTTAAAGCCCGCTTTTATAGCTAAAATTTTAATTATAATGAGGCTTAAAAACTGCTTGGTGTAGATATCGGGCTTGCCGAATCTATCCTCGATCTCGCCCTCTATCTCGTAAACCTCGGCGACCTCTTTGCACTTGCTAAGCCGCCTATATAGCTCCAGACGCAGTCTATCTTCGCCGATAAACTCCGAGTTTAAAAACGCGTTTATGCTAAGCTTCAGGTCGATTTTCGCACTCTCAAAGCTCTCTTTATTTAGTAGTTTATTTATCTCTTCTTCAAGCATTTTGATGTAGAGCGAGTAGCCGATCGCCTCGATATGACCGCTTTGGGCTTCGCCCACTAGGTTGCCGCCGCCCCTGATCTCTAGATCGTGATAGGCTAGCACGCTGCCAGAGCCTAAAAACGAGTTGCTCTCAAGCGCGACGAGGCGTTTTAGAGCGTCTGCGCTTAGGGCGTTTTTATCCTCGACCAGGAAGTAGCAATACGCCTGCTTGTCGCTCCTGCCGACGCGTCCGCGTAGCTGATGCAAGTCTGCGATACCGAATTTATTCGCGCTCTCGATGATGATGGTGTTTACGTTTGGCAGATGTATGCCGCTTTCTACGATGCTGGTGCTTAGCAGCACGTCGTATTCGCCGTTTTCAAACTTCATCATCTCCTCTTCGGTCGTCTTGGCGTCGATCTTGGAGTGTAGCGTGAGGATGCGTAAATTTGGCATGATGTCTAAAATTTGCTTTTTTGCCTGAGGCATCGTGGCGATGTGGTTGTGGATATAAAAAATTTGCCCGCCGCGGCGCAGTTCGCGCATGATGGCTTCTTTTACCGCCTTTTCGTCCCACTCGCGCACGCTGGTTCGCACGTCTAGGCGCGAGCTTGGCGGAGTTTGTAGCACAGAGTAGCCTTTGACGCTTGAAAGCGCCATATTTAGGCTGCGCGGTATCGGGGTCGCGCTCATAGATAGCACGTGCGAGGCGCTTGATATCTCTTTTAGTTTTTCTTTTTGTTTGACGCCGAATTTATGCTCTTCATCGATGATGATGAGGCCTAAATTTGACGGTTTAACCGACAAAAGCGAGTGCGTACCCACACAAACGCAAGGCTGCCCTGCCTCCAGCGCCTTAACCGCGGCCGATTTTTCCTTTGTGCTTGTGAAGCGATCGAGTTTAAAGACGCTAACGTCGAATTTACCCAGCCGCTCTTTTAGGCTTTTAAAATGTTGCGAGCTAAGAAGCGTCGTCGGTACAAAAAATAGCGCCTGAAAGCCCGATTTCACGCATTTAAATATCGCGTTCATAGCAACTTCCGTTTTACCAAATCCCACGTCGCCGCTAAACAACCTATCCATCACCTTGCCGCTTTTTAGGTCGTTTGCTATGTCGCTTGAGGCGCGCTCCTGATCTCTCGTGTAGGCAAAGCCCGCGTTTTGCAAGAAATTTAGATACTCCGCATCGTCCTTTTCGATGATTTCGCCGCGGATTAGTTCGCGCTGGGCGGCTAGTGAAATAATCTTTGACGCGATTACAAAAAGTTTGGCTCTAACTTTTTCTTTTATCTTGGCGAAATTTACCTTGCCTAGACGGTCTAAAACCGCGATACTGCCGCTACCCGCGACGTATCTGTCGATCAAATTTAAGTGCTCGACTGGCAAAAGCAACTTGTCCTCGTTTTGATAAACGATCACGACAAACTCGCGTGTCCTGCCGAGCACGGTTAGCTTTTCAAGCCCCGTAAATTTGCCGATGCCGTACTCCTCATGCACGACGTAGTCGCCCGCCTTTAGCTCGTCGATGACTAGACTCGGTTTTTTGGCGCGCTTTTTCTTTTCAAATTTATTTAGCGAGACGATGATCTCGCTCGGTGAAACCAAATTTAACGCTGCTTCGGTTTGCACAAACTCTACGTTTTTGTATTCGCTCAAATTTAATGCGTTAAAAAGCCCCTCGTTACGCGCTAAGACTTTGATTTTTTTATTTTTATTAAGCTCGAAAAAATCGGCGTTTAAAGTTACGCTTAAGTCTTTATAAACTTTAGCCGCGGGCAATACGGGCAAATTTGCCACCTCGCCCAGATCGCGCTCAAAGCCGTCAAATTTTTTCGTTAAAACCGTTTTAAATTCGCGCGTATAGTCGATAAAACCGTCTATCGCCCAAAATCCGAGCGTCTTTAAGTCGCTGATTAGCGCATCCGTTTGCATATCTTTTATTTTTTCTGACGTTTTTTCAAACTCGGCCTCGCCCAGAGCCGCGATAAAAGGCGAAATTTCAACGCTTTTTAGCTCGGTTTTGTTTGAAATTTGCGTTTGCGTGCTGTAGTGCCTGATGCTCTCTATCTCATCGTCAAAAAGCAAAATGCGGTTTGGCTCCTGCGCGCCGACGCAAAAAATATCGATAATCTCGCCGCGAACGCAAAACTCGCCCTCGCCCTCCACGATACCCACCGCCTCGTAGCCAAAGCGCAGTAGCTTTTCGGCTAACTCTTTTGGATCGATTTTATCGCCGAAATTTAGAGTAAGCTTTTGTAGGTGTTTTTTGCCCGGAAGTTTGTTTAGGACGGTGCAAACGGGGCTAATGAGGAGCTTTTTACCCTCGAATTCGTAAAATTTGGCTAGCTCGGACGATAGCTCGAAAAGCTCTACGCTAAAGCTACGCAGATCATCGCCCTCTCGCGCCCTAAAATCGGGCAATCTAAATACCTTAAGCCCGGCAAATTCCGCCGCGCTAAGAGCCGCGATGGCCTCCTTGTTGTCCTCGCAGATGAGCAGCTGCGCATCGCCTCCGTTTAAAAAATACTCAAAAACCTCACTTTGCACCGCGGTACCTTTTTAAGAAGGCTTCCACGAGGTAAAACGACCCGAACGCCAGATACTCCTCGTCCGCGCGCACGTCCGTAAAGTCGGCAAACTCCATACCGAGCTGGCGCAAAGCATCTTTCACCTGCTCCGTCGCAAGCTCGCGGCCCGGCGTCTCGTACTCGATGATGTAGGTTTTTTTGACGATTGGCCTGATCGCCTTTAGGACGGCTTTTATGTCCTTGTCGGCAAAGGCGTTAAAGATCAAATTTAGCTTTTTGCCTGCAAATTTTTTCACGAGAGCTTGCGCCGCCATCTCGTTGTGTCCGACGTCGATCGTGACGTTTGGCGCGATCTTTTCGCAGCGTCCGCTAAGATCCAGCGCGCCTAAATTTGATAAATTTAAGCTAAATCCAAGCTCCTTAAACGCCGAAGAGCTGAGAGTCAAATTTGAGCGCAAAAACTCGGGCAAGCCGAATTCTTGCGCATAAATTTTGATCTCGTTTTTATCCTCGTTGGTCAAATTTTGGGAAGCGAATTTGAGCGTCGCTCCTTTTTTGGCAGCGATTTTTCGCGCGATACCGACGCAAAGCTCGTTCATCTCGTCGTTCATCAAAGCAGCGTCCGCCATCGCGTTAAATTTGGTCGTCGCGATCTGCTCTAACGTGTCGCCAAGCAGCGCCGTGTGGTCAAAACCGATCGGAGTAAAGAGGCTAAGACGCTTGTCAAACACGTTCGTAGCGTCGAATTCTCCCCCAACGCCAGCCTCGCAGACGAAAAAGTCGCACCCCTCAAAAAGCGGAGCGCAAAGCAACGTCGCGTACTCGAAATACGAAAGCGAGCGCGCGACCTCGGGAGGCAAAATTTTAATCAGCCTCTCGTGAGCCGTCTCGAGCGCATCCGCGCTAGCTACGGCACCGTTCATCCAAAATCTCTCGCGAAACTCGAAAATATGCGGGCTCGTATAGTGTCCGACACTATGGCCGCGAGCGATCATCTGCGCTAAAAATCGCCCGGTGCTGCCCTTGCCGTTCGTACCGATTAGATGGATGATTTTTGGTATTTTAAACGCGCCTTGCACAAATTTAAACGCATTTGGCATGCGCGCGCGGTTGATTTCCTTATAAAAAAGGGGTTTTTTTTCTAAAAAATATTCTAGTTTCATTAAATTTTAGGCATCACCTGATCTCTGCCGTTTTGCTTAGCCTGGTATAGCATTTTATCCGAAGCTTCTAGTACGGCTGCTTGGCTTTGATTTTGGCTGCGTATCGCAACGCCGCAACTCACCGTAACGCTAATGCGCTCGTCTTTGTATAAAAATTTGGAGTTTTTGAGCACATCGCGCACCTTGTCCGCAAACTCTATACTCTGTGCTATATCAAACCCCGGCAACAAAACCACAAACTCCTCGCCGCCGTATCTAGCTACGAAATCGACTTCCCTAGAGTTACCCCTAAGAGTTTTTCCTACGCTTGCTATTATTACGTCGCCGGCGTCGTGCCCGTATATATCGTTTATATTTTTAAAATGATCTATGTCAAAAAAACACACGGCATAGTCGGTATTTTGTTGTAAAAAATCAATCTCTAAACGCCCAAGCTCTTCCATTAACGCTTTTTTAGTCGCTGTTTTAGTTAAAAAATCCTCTTTACTCTCGGCCTTTGCGCTTTCTAACTCTACTTCTAGTCTGCTAACTTTAGCTTGTAGTTCTTGTATAGTTTGCTGGTCGCTTAGCATCTGCTCGCCCAATTGCTTAACCTCGACGTCCAGGGTATCGGCGATATTTTTTAACTTATCCCTGATCCCCTCGAAACTATCTTCGTTTAAATTTATCGAATTTAGATCGTTTTTGATAAACTGCATCTGGCTTGAACTTTTAGAAGAACTGCTGATCAGGCTTGCTATTTGATCATTTATGCCGTCCAAAACTTTATCTAGCGCTCCAACTTTCGTCGAAACCTCGGCCTTATCAAGCTCGATACGCTTTTTGGTCAAATTTTCTATATTTTTTCTAACCGAGAAATCTTCTAAAAGCTTTGGATCACTTTTTAAAATTTTATTTACTTTTTCTATCTCGCCGTCAATTTTATCGGTAATAGAAGGTCTTAGCATATCCGATACGAGCGGAACTAGTTTTTCGCAAGCCTGCTCTTTCGTCAAAACATCCTCAAGCTCAGCAACGATATCTTTTAAGTCGCTAAAATTTTTAACACCGTAAACGCCCAATCTTTTCAAAAAACTATCGTCGTAATCGGTTAAAAAATCGAACCATTTATCTTTTATTCTATCTATAGCTTGCGCGTCTAGTCTTCTATTTAGAGCTTCCGAGCTGGCTTCGGCTAAATTTTTAGCATTTTTATTATGTAGCGAAGCTACGGCTTGAAAAACCTTTTTGTTCATAGCCACAAGAGCATTTATTAACTTTGGATATTCGGCTAGGCCGGGCGAATTTAGCCTAGCCGCCATAAAAGCGAAAAGCTCATCTAAATTTCTTACGTTTTTTTGTTTTAGCTGAGCCTTAAGCTCGTCATTCAGGCGAGCCGAGTATTTTTCAAGCTTCTGACAATCAGGCACTATAACGCCGTTTTTTTTCGCTATCTCGCAAAAAACCTCGGTATAGTTATCCGGAGTAAGCACGAGTCCGCGCTCTTTCATAGTCTGAATCGATTCTTTTATGACTTGGCTGACGCTAGTCGCCATTTTTCAGCCCTTTTACCGCAAGCACGGCAATATACTCGTCAAAAGCCTCTTGCGAAGCCTCTTTTATGGCGTTAAATTTCTCACCTTCGCTGATGACGCCGTCTGCGAATCTAGTATCTCTTACCTTTTGAGAAACGGTAAAGTCGTGTTCACCCGAAGTCGTCACCGATAGGGTCTTGCCACCTTTTAACTTAGTGTCGAAATTTAGCGTTAGTATCGCTTTATACGAAGTTACATAGCCGTTTTCATCGTATAGTAACGCTTGATAGTTAAGCGATTTAATCGAGACGGTTATGGTGGTTGGCTCGTTTTTATCGTAGCTTATACGTTTACCTAGCCTTGTTACGATACCCTCTAACACGCTATCTTTGATCCAAACGCTATTTTTAGGCTCTTCTTTGCTTGTCAGCACGTTTACGTAGACGCGGTCGCCCATTATATCGTTCGTAATCTTTGAGACTGGCTTATAGCCGCATCCAACTAAGAGAAAGGTTGCCAAAAGTAGTAAAATTTTTATCTTCACGATTTAGCCTTTTATTACGAAATTTACGAGCTTTCCATTCACGTAAATTTGTTTAATTATTTCTTTTCCTTCTAGCCATTTAGCCGCGCTTTGTCTAGCTAGAGCCAAAACCTCGTCCTCATTTGCGCTACTCGGCGCTTCAAATTCGCCGCGCCTTTTGCCGTTAACGGTGATAGCCAAATTTAAGCTATCTTTTTCAAAAACCTCGTCTAAAATTTCTATTTTCGTAAAATTCGCCCTGACAAATAGCTGCTCGCTAAGTTCGTTTGCGATGTGCGGCACGATAGGCTCGAGCAAATTTAAGATAATAAAAAATGCTTCCGTCGTTACGTCCTGATTATCCTGCGCGTTTACCGCGTTTAAAGCTTCCATGCAGGCGGCGATCAGGGTGTTAAAGGTAAAATTTTCCTCGTAAACGTCGTTTGATTTTTTAAGCGCCTCGTAAACCTTCATACGCGCGTATTTTTCTTCTTTGCTTAAATTTGCGTGCGCTATCTGCGGGATTTGCGTACATTTTTTTACACCCGCGCTTCGTTCGTATAAGCGGTTTAAAAACCTAAACGCGCCCTCGACCGCGCTATCGTTCCACTCAAGTTCTTTTTGCGGAGGCGCGGCAAAGAGGATAAAAAGCCTCGCCGTATCGGCGCCGTATTTGCTGATGATGTCGTCTGGATCGACCACGTTGCCCTTGCTTTTACTCATTTTTTTGCCGTCTTTTAGCACCATGCCTTGAGTAAGCAGTCGCTCAAACGGCTCGTCGTCTCTTAGGTAGCCCAGGTCTCGCAAGGCCTTTTGAAAAAACCTCGCGTAAAGCAGGTGTAAGATCGCATGCTCGATACCTCCGATATACTGATCCACGTTCATCCAATAATTCACGCTTTTTTCGTCAAACGCACGCTCCTGCCACGTTTTTTCGTCGCTGGCGTATCTAGCGAAATACCAGCTACTCTCGAAAAACGTATCCATCGTATCGGTCTCGCGGATAGCCTCGCCGCCGCATTTTGGGCATTTGACGTGTTTCCAGCTCTCGTGTTTATCGAGCGGATTTCCTTCGCCTGTTATCTGCACGTCGTCAGGTAGCGTCACCGGCAGATTTTCGATCTTTTCAGGCACGACGCCACAGCACTTGCAGTGCACCATCGGTATCGGAGCGCCCCAGTAGCGCTGCCTAGAGATACCCCAGTCGCGGATCTTAAAATTTACGACGCGTTTGCCGATCCTGTCCGCTTCAAATTTTTCTATGATTTTTAGTTTGGCCTCTTCGCTGCCAAGACCGTTTATGAGTGGCGAATTTATAGATATTCCGTATTCCGTTAGCGCCTTGCCGCCCTCAAATTCGCCCTGCGCAGGTTTAACTACCCATTTTATAGGCAGGTCAAATTTACTCGCAAACTCATAGTCGCGCTCATCGTGAGCCGGCACCGCCATAACCGCGCCGCTACCGTAGTCCGCTAAAACGAAATTTGCCACCCAAACCGGCACTTTTTCTCCGGTTAGCGGATGCAGGACGTTGATGCCTAAAAATAGACCGTCTTTTTCGCTAGCTTGGCGTTCTCTCGGACTTTGATTTAAAATTTTTCTAATTCTCTCAGCTTTATTCGCCTCTAGTTTACCGCTGTCAAGTAGTCTTTTTACTATCTTATGCTCAGGCGCCAAGGCTGCATAGCTAACGCCGTAAATCGTATCCGGGCGCGTAGTAAATACCTCAAAGCCATCTATCTGGTCGCCGCCTTCTAAAATCCGCTTCGACTCCTCGTCAAGCTCAAATTTAAACTCCAAGCCAAAGCTCTTGCCGATCCAATTTTCCTGCATCGTGAGCACTTGAGACGGCCATTTGCCCTCAAGGCGCTTTAGGTCGTCTAGTAGCTCCTGCGCGTAGTCGGTGATCTTTAAATAGTAGCCAGGTAGCTCGCGCTGGATGACGGCGTTACCGCATCTCCAGCAACATCCGTCCTCGACCTGCTCGTTAGCAAGCACGGTTTGGTCGTATTCGCACCAGTTTACGACCGCGCTTTTGCGGTAGACCAGCCCCTTTTCGTACATTTTGATGAAAAATTCTTGCTCAAATTTAGTATAAAGCGGATCGGAAGTCGCAAATTCGCGCTTTTTAGAAAAGCTAAGTCCTAGCGTCTCAAGCTCGCCGCGCATGTAGTCTATATTTTCGTAAGTCCAAATTTTAGGATGGATCTTGTGCTTTATCGCCGCATTTTCCGCAGGCATACCAAAGCTATCAAAGCCGATCGGATGAAGGACGTTATAGCCGCGTTTGCGGTAGTAGCGAGCTAGCGCGTCTCCGATGGTGTAGTTTCTCACGTGTCCCATATGGATGCGTCCGCTAGGATACGGAAACATACTTAAGATATATTTTTTAGGCAGGCTATAGTCGTCTTTGGGCTCAAATTCGCCGTTTTTGCTCCAAATTTCTTGCCATTTTTTTTCTATTTTCGCCGGCTCGTATTTTAAAATTTCACTCATTTTTACTCCTAAAATTCTTCTTGCGTCTTGCCGGACTCAACCAAAACAAGCGCTAGAGAAAAGACGTTTGCTATCGCGGCGCCGATCGCTAGCGAATACGCCATATGCGCGTTGCCGTTTACCTGAAGCAATACAAAAGCCGGAATAAGATGCAAGTCGGCCACTAGCGAGCTAGCAAAAAGCTCGGCGGCAAAGACATTTTTGACGCCGATTTTTAGCAGCGTCGAGATCACGTTTACGCTCGCCGCTACAAATAGCGCAATCTCGTTTTTATCGTACAAAAACCCCGCCGTCGTAGTCAGGCTCATAAGCGCGAAAAATATATAAACAACCTTGCCCCAGTTCATCGCTTCTCCTTATATAGTGCCTTTTTCAAACATCGCGCGTTGCTTGTCTTTCTCTCTTTGTACGCGCGACTTTTCCGCTTCCATAGCGCGGTATTTCTCCACGCTAAATTTAAACCACAAAAGCATAGGCGCAGCAACGAATATCGAGCTAAGCGTACCGATGACGATGCCCACTATCAGCGCCAAAGAAAATCCGTGTATCATATCTCCGCCGAATAAAAACAGCACGACGACCGTGATGAGCGTGGTACCCGAGGTAAGTATCGTTCTAGTTAGCGTCGCAGAGACTGATTCGTTTATTATCGTATCAAGATGCGTGCTCTTGCTGGTTTTGATATTTTCTCTGATACGGTCAAAGACGATGATCGTATCGTTTAGCGAGTAGCCCACGACCGTAAGGATCGCCGCAAGAGTGTCCAAATTTACGTCGATGGCAAAAAAGCTGATTGCGCCCATCGTGATCACGACGTCGTGTATCTCCGAGGCCACAGCCGCCATCGCAAATCTCCACTCGAATCTAAACGCGATGTAGATCAAAATACCCACGAGCGAGATCGCAAGCGCCATCACGCCTTTTTCGCGTAGCTCGTCGCCGACCTTAGGCCCGACCACGTCAGTACGGCGGATCTCAAATTTGCCCGTATCTTTTAAAAGCTCGGCTACGCTAGCTCCGACGTCGCTACCCAAATTTGAGTTTGCTCCCGAAAATCTAATCGTAACTTCCTCCGCTGAACCAAATTCCGTAACGCTCGCGTTTTTATAAGCTTCGTCTTTTGCCAAAGCCGCGCGAATTTTATCCAGCGAGACCGCGCTATCGTATTTCACCTGAATGAGCGTACCGCCCGAAAAGTCGATGCCGTAGTTAAAGCCCTTCGTCGCCATCAAAAAAAGCGAACCGAAAAATAGCACGGCAGAGACGGCGAGCGCGATATAGCGCTTGCTCATAAAATCATAAACATGTGCCTTTGAGAAAAATTGCATTTATACCCTTTTATAACCGAACCAAAACCGCGTGTTACCGCTTTTTTCTATTTTATTTATAATCGTATCAAACATACCGTGAGTACCCAAGATCGCCGTTATCATCGAGGCGATGATACCTATGCCCATAGTAACGGCAAAGCCCTTGACCGGACCCGTACCGTAGGCGTAAAGTACGACCGAGGTGATAAGCGTGGTCAAATTTGCGTCTATGATCGCGCTCATCGCGTTCTCGTAGCCCTTTTTCACGCTCGTTGCGATACTGGCCCCGTCGCGCAGCAGCTCTCTGATACGCTCGTTTATTATGACGTTAGCATCGACCGCCATACCGATGGTTAGCACTATACCTGCCATTCCCGGTAGCGTTAGAGCAGCGCCGAACATCGCCATCACGGCGACTAGTATTAAGATATTTGCGACAAGCGCGATATTTGCCAAAATGCCGCTAAATCCGTAATAAGCTATCATAAATAGCACGACCAAAACCGAAGCCGAGGCTAGCGCGATCATAGATTGTCTTATACTATCGGCGCCCAGACTTGGTCCTACGCTTCGTTTTTCTAGCATTTTTACGGGAGCTAAAAGAGCGCCGCTTCTAAGAGCGATAGCTACGTCGTGAGCCTCCTCTACGCTAAATCCGCCGCTTATCTGACCGCTTCCGCCGCCGATTCGCTCGTTTATCGACGGAGCCGAGTAAACCCTACCGTCAAGCACGATAGCTAGGCGTTTGCCGACGTTTGCGCCGGTAAAATCGCCGAAAATTCTAGCTCCCTCGGCGTTTAAAGTAAAGCTGATGATAGGCGAGTTCGTGCGCTGATCAAAGGCAACCCTAGCGTCCGTTAGCATCGCGCCGTCAAGTACGGGGATGTTTTTTACGACGTATTTTATCTGCTCGTTTTTGACGTCCGGATAGACGATATCGCCGTAGCTCTCAGCCTCGGCCTCACTCATAGAGTTTGCCTGCGACTGGCGCTTTTCATCGACGGCCATCAGTTGGAGGTGCGCGGCTTTTGCGATGAGATCGCGTGCTCGCTGCTCGTCGGCCGCCGTTTTGATACCAGGAAGCTCGACTAGGATATTATCCTTGCCCTGTCTTGCTACTGTAGGCTCGGCTAGACCGAACTGATCAAGACGGTTTCTGATCGTTTCGACTGCCTGGTTTATCGCGTATTCTATCGTCTCGGCCTTCTCGGCGTCGGTTAGACCGACAGAGTATTTTAGGCCCTCTTTTTGTACATTAAGACCCTTGATGTCTTTTAGCATGCCGTCGATTTTAGCGGCTTCGTCCGCATCGAGTAGCTCAAAGTCCACCTTATCCTCGCGGATCTTAAAACTATCAATCAAAACGTCCTCTTTTTTCGCAAAATAGTTCACGCTAGCGGCTATCGACTTAATCTTTGAGTGTATGGCCTCCTCGGTCTCGACGCCAAGGAGCATATGAAGTCCGCCCTGCAAATCAAGTCCTAGACTGATTTTAGAGCCGCCTAGCTTGTCAGTAAAAGACGGCGCGGAAAAGATAATGCCGAAAATCAAAGCCAAAGCAAAGATGATCAGCCTATACGTTATTTTGCCGTTACGCATTTGCTTTCGTCTCTGTTTTTTCTATTTTTCTCGCGACGAATTCGCGTGAAACGCACACGATTACGTCGTCGTTAAGCTTAACTCTGATAAAATCCTCTTCCGGTTTTATCACCTCGCAGATTAGTCCGCCGCTAGTTATGATCTTGTCGCCCTTTTCGAGTGCGGCTAGCATCGCGGCATGAGCTTTTTGCTGTTTTTGCTGCGGTCTGATAACCAAAAAATAAAATATCGCGAAAAGTACGACTAGAGGCAGTAATGAAGCTACGAAATTTCCTTCTTGCATGGGGTTCCTTAATAAAAAAAATTTTAAGCCCTTATTTTAGCACTAAAATTATAATAAAAGCCTTTGTCGGCGCGATTTTAATCTCAAATTTTACACTAGCCAATGTTTTAGGCGGCGAAATTTTAAATTTTATCTCGCCGTTTTTTGCGATCGCGGGCTTTTATTTTCTGCTCAAATTTGACCGCCACGGCTTTTTTTGGACGGGATTTTTTATCGGGATTTTGTGGTTCTACTGGATCAGCTTTAGCCTCGTTTATTACGAGCTTAGCTACCTCATCCCGCTTGAAATTTTAGCTATCGGGATCATCTATGGCGCGCTGTTTTTGATAGCGGGCATCCCGGCTCAAATTTGGCTAAAAGCTTTGCTGCTTATTTTAGTTTCAAACATCCATCCTTTCGGCTTTAATTGGCTAAATTTGGAAGCCGTTTTCGTGCCGGGCATATTTGCGCCGAATTTGCTCGCCCTTGCGTTTATTTTCGCCGCGATTTTATGCCTGTTTTACGTAAAAAACCGCTTCAAATTTATCGCTTTTGCCGCGGTTTTAGCCTGCGCGGTGCAGTACGGTACGCCAAATTTTAAAACTCTGCCTTTTGAAGTGAAGCTCGCAAACACCGAAGTCGCGCAAGAGCTAAAGTGGCAAAAGCAGCTAAAAAACGAGTTTATAAATCAAAATTTAGCCATCATCGATGAGGCGATAAACGCGGGATTTAGGGCGGTTATTTTGCCCGAGAGTGCCTTTCCCGTCTATATGACGCACGAGCGAAATCTCATCTCCGAGTTACTAGAAAAATCGCAAAAGATCGCTATCGTCGCGGGCGCGCTAGCTCGCGAAAACGGAACGAACTACAACTCGGCGTTTTTCTTTGACCGCAGTAAGATGCAACGGCTGGATAAATTTATCCTCGTGCCTTTTGGCGAGGAAATCCCGCTACCGGCGTTTGCGAGAGATTTAATAAATAAAATATTTTTTGGAGGCGCGAAGGATTTTGAGACGGCAAGCGCTCATAGCGACTACGAGATAGATGGCGTAAAAATCAGAAACGCGATCTGTTACGAAGCGACGCGAGACGAGCTATTTGAGGGCGAATTTGACGTAATGATCGCGGTTACTAATAACGGCTGGTTCGTGCCTAGTACCGAGCCCTTTTTACAGCGAAATTTACTCAGATACTACGCGACAAAATACAGCAAAGCAATCTATCACAGCGTAAACGGCTCGCCGTCTGAGATAATAACGCCAAAGCAAGGCTTACTCGATAAATTTTTCAGATAAATTTGCTAAATTTAGGCGTTTTTGCGTTTGCGAAATAGCAACTGAATTTGCAACGCTACGTAAAATATGCAAGCTACCACGATGATCAAAATAATAAAATCAAGCGTTTCCTGCCAAAACAGCTCTCCTGGCGTCGTCAATACCCACTCATACTCCGGTGAACTTTTTGGTTTTCGGTAGCCTATATAAGTGCCGTTAAAGTCCAAATTTGTAAAAAATGCAGCCAACAAAGTAGCAAAAATCGAAACAATAAATCTTGTGACCGGATTTTCTTTTCTTGCTTGTTTCATCACGCGAGCTTTATTTTCTTTACTACCGCAAAATAAGCAAGCCGCGACGAAACCGACAAGCGTGACGACCTTGATAATCCTCATATAAGCGATGTAAAATGCTGCTTTTTGAGTAAAATCGGTATGGGTAAAAGCTCTCTCAACGGCCGGGTAAATTTTAAGCATAGCTTCCACGAAATCTCTAGCCAAAGACGAGCGAGCCAGCACGTCAAAAGGCAATACAAAAATGCCTAGCGCGCAAATAAAATAAAAAGCGCAAAGCCCGAGTAAAACGAGTCCGAGCGTCTTGTTTTTGCCGTTTTGGTTTATTGCCGTTTGCATTTTAATTCTCTTTAAATTTTGTCGCGCGTTTTTGAAGCAAATTTAAGACGTAAAGCGGGGCGAAATTTCATACGAAGCCTTAAATTTAAGGGTAAATTTAAGCCCGCGTTAAATTTAGCGGGCTTAGGAAATTATTTAATCAAAGCCTTGAAGGTATCAACCGCGTCAAGCTTTTCCCACGGATATTTGGCGTTTCCGACTTGACCTTTGGCTGCTACTTTAGCGTATAAAAACGTATCTTTGCCGGGTTTATCCAGGCCGAATTTATTCGTGATCCAGCGCGGAGTGAGGGCGAAGTTTTCGCTAACGAAATTTGATAGCATATCGTCGTTTACGCCAGCGATCTGCGTGCCCATCGTATCGACGCTCACAGAAGTTGGCTTTGCCATACCGATAGCGTAGCTTAGCTGGACGATGCATTTTTTAGCAAGGCCGGCCGCGACGATGTTTTTAGCTATCCAGCGCGCTGCGTAAAGACCGCTGCGATCGACTTTCGTGTAGTCTTTACTGCTTTGCGCGCCGCCGCCTATCGGGCTATATCCGCCAAAGCTATCTACGATGAGCTTGCGTCCCGTTAGTCCGCTGTCGTGAAGCGAGCTGTGATTTACATATCGGCCGGTCGGGTTGATGTAGATGAGCGTTTTACTTTTATCGTAAAGACCCTTTGGCAAGCCCGCATCGTCGATTAGAGTTTGCACTAGGGCGCGTAGCTCCTCGATCTTCATCGTCTCGACGCAAGGGGCCGAAACTACGATAGTATGGATGCTTTGAGGCTTACAGTTTTCAAAGTTATCCTTCGTGCCGTAGTCTACGGTGACCTGGGTTTTGATATCGACGCCCAGTTTATCGGGATTAGCTTTGGCAAATTTATAAACCTTATCGCAAAGCATTCTGGCGTAGGTTATGGCTGCAGGCATATATTCGTTCGCTTCGCAGCTAGCAAAGCCAAACATTATGCCTTGATCCCCTGCGCCTATCTCGCCGCCTTCTTGATCGACGCCTTGATTTATATCGGCGCTTTGCTGATTTACGCAGACTTTTATCTCGACGTCGTCGGGGTGCAGGCACTGCTCTTTAGTAAATTTAGACTTGCCGTCGTAGCCGATTTTGGCCAATGCGTTTTTTACGATACCTTCGTAGTCTTTGAAACTTAACTTGACCTTAGAGTTTATCTCGCCGCCTATTATAATGTTTTTACCAGCGACGAAAACTTCGCTAGCGACGCGACCGTTTGGGTCTTGCATCAAGATCGTATCTACGATGCTGTCGGCGATAATGTCGGCGCATTTATCCGGGTGACCCGGGCTCACAACCTCTGAAGTAAATAAATACATGCTTTTCCTTTATGAAAATTAATCTCGCAATTGTAACATTTCATAATAAAATTGAAATTAATCTCGCCCAAAGCTTGTAAATTCCGCGTAAATTCGGCTATAATCCTAAACTAATATTAAATTTTAAGGCAAGGACACTAGAATGTTTAGCAAACTGGCAAAAAGGTTCGCCGACGGAAATTTGATCGTTCAAATTTTGATCGGCATAGCTCTAGGCGCCGTTATCGGCTTTTGGACGCACTATCAGGCGGCTCCTTATAACGAACTAATCGCAAAAGGCGTGAGCGACGCAGCGCAGCTGGCCGCAGCAAAAAAAGACCTAACCGACGTGGCAAATTCGGTCGCAAACTCCATCGCCGTTTTAGGCAACCTCTTCGTCGGCGCGCTTAAAGCTATCGCGCCTATCCTAGTTTTCGTACTAGTTGCGACGTCTATCATCGTAAAAGAATTCGGCCACGCAAAAGGCATGCAAAAGGTAATTACGCTCTACCTAGTCGGCACATTTTTGGCTGCCGTAGTTGCGGTCGTAGCAAGCTTTCTTTTCCCGATGGAGCTCGTGCTAAAAGGCGTCGAGAGCGCAAATATGAGCGCTCCGCAGGGCATCGTCGACGTCCTAAAAGACCTTATCTTTAAAATGGTTCAAAACCCTATCAACGCGCTTTCTAGCGGCAACTACATCGGTATCATCACTTGGGCTGTTGGCGGCGGTATCGCGATGAGATTTTGCACGCAAGAAACCAAAAAAGTATTCCAAGACGTTAGCGACGGCGTGACTAAAATCGTTAGATTTATCATCCGCCTTGCGCCGTTTGGTATCTTTGGCTTAGTTACTATCAGCATCCACGAGACGGGCTTTGAGGCGCTTGCAGGCTACCTAAAACTGATCCTTGTTCTAGTCGGTGCGATGGCTTTCGTTTCCTTCGTCGTTTACCCTGCAATGGTATTTGTAGTTACCAAGAAAAACCCATATCCGCTTGTTATGACTTGCGTTAGAGAGAGTGCGGTTACGGCGTTTTTCACTCGCTCGTCGGCGGCAAATATCCCCGTAAATATGGCGCTTTGCAAAAAGCTAGGCCTAAAAGAGGAGCTATACTCGATCTCTATCCCGCTAGGAGCTACTATAAACATGGGCGGCGCAGCCGTAACTATCGGTATCTTGGCGCTTGCGGCGGTAA
The DNA here is from genome assembly GCA_963519915.1 of uncultured Campylobacter sp. GTDB lineage: Bacteria > Campylobacterota > Campylobacteria > Campylobacterales > Campylobacteraceae > Campylobacter_A. Next base: position 27,503 of record CAUQPE010000005.1, read on the forward strand.
ATTCTATCCCGTCTATCACGGTTACCTTCGGCGACGCGCTACTACTTTGCTTTATCTCGGCTCTGGGCGCTTGCGGAGCCTCAGGTGTCGCTGGCGGTTCGCTACTGCTAGTGCCGCTTGCTTGCGCGCTATTTGGTATCGGTAACGACATCGCGATGCAGGTTGTTGGCGTAGGATTTATCATCGGCGTGATACAAGACTCGGTAGAAACAGCCGTAAACAGCGCGTCTGACGTACTTTTCACCGCCGTAGCTTCAGAAACCGTAGAGTAAATTTAAGGCAGTAAAATGAACGTTTGGGACTTGACCCCGCTTTTTAAAAACGAAAAAGAGCTTGAAAAATCAGCTCTTTCGTTACAAAGTGAGTGCGAAAAATTTGAAGCTAAATACTCGGATAAATTTTTAAATTTAAGCGACGAGGAGTTTTTTGCCGCGCTTAACGAATACGAAAATTTGTTAGAAAACATCGCTCGCGTGCAAATTTACGTGAGCCTTGTTTTTTCAAAAGACACCTCAAAGGGCGCGTTTTACGCCAAATTTGACGAGCTTAGCTCAAAGGCGCAAAATCATCTGCTATTTTTCGAGCTTAAATTTAACGAATTTGACGAAGCCAGACAAAACAAAATCATCGCCAAAAGCCAAAGACTTGGCTACTATCTAGCCAATATCGCAAAAGAAAAAGCCCACCAGCTAAGCCTGAAAGAGGAGCAAATTTTACTCCGCACGGCAAACACGGGCGCGGAAGGCTTTTCACGGCTTTTTGACGAGACGCTAAGCGCGCTTAAGTTTAAATTTAAAGGCAAGATGTTAGGCGAAGAGGAAATTTTGTCAAAACTTCACAGCCCAGACCGAGCTGAGCGAAAAGCGGCCGCAAAGAGCCTCTCGGGCGGCCTAGCGCCGCAGCAGCATCTGCTTAGCTACATCTATAATATGATAAAAACCAACCTAAAAACCAGCTGCGAACTGAGAAAATTCGACCTGCCCGAAAGTCCTCGGCATTTCTCAAACCAAACGACCAAAGCCAGCGTAGACGCGCTTATAAAGGCTGCCGAGACGAGCTTTGATCTGCCGATTAAATTTTACGACAAAAAGCGCAAAATTTTAGGTTTTAAAAAGCTTTACGACTACGATAGATACGCGCCGCTGGGCGAGAGCAAGAGCATTTATAAATTTGACGAATGCAAAAAAATCGTACTTGAAACTTTTGCCAAATTTAGTCCAAAATTCGGCGATATAGCCGCTCGCGCGTTTAAAGAGGGCTGGATCGACGTCTATCCGGCCGAAAACAAACGAGGCGGCGCCTTTTCGCAATCAGGCGTCGCAAATGCCCATCCTTACGTGCTTTTAAACCACACCGACGAGAGGCGGGATCTTTTTACGCTAGCGCACGAGCTGGGTCACGCCGCGCATCAAAGCCTAGCCTATGAAAGCGTAGGATTTCTAAACGCCGACACGCCGCTAACTACGGCAGAGACGGCATCGGTATTTTGCGAGATGCTGGTTTTCGATCACGTCAAAAACACGCTAAAAGGCAAAGAAAAAACCGCCCTACTCGCGGGCAAGATCGAGGATATCTTCGCCACGCTTTATCGCCAGATAAACTTCACGACCTTTGAGCGCCGAGTTCACGCGCACGAGGGCGAGATCAGCTCCGAGGAGCTAAATAAAATTTGGCTCGAAGAAAGCGCTAAGATGTTTGGAAAAAGCGTCGCTCTAAACGACTACTACAAAATTTGGTGGAGCTACATCCCGCACTTCATCCATACGCCGTTTTACTGCTACGCCTACTCCTATGCGCAGCTTTTGGTGCTAGCGATTTTTGGGCTTTATAAAAGCGGCAAATGCGAAAATTTCGTGCAAATTTACACCGAGTTTTTAAGCGCGGGCGGCTCACGCTCGCCAAAAGAGCTGGTCGGGATGTTTGGCTTTGATATCGAGGACGCGGCATTTTGGCAGATCGGCATAAACGAGGTTAGAAAGCTAGTGGAGGAGTTTTGCCAAGAAGCATAGCGAGCACAAATTTGGCTAAATTTTGAAGGCCCGGACGGCTACGAATTTGACGCTAAATTTTACGTTAATTTAAGGTCAAATTCGGCGCCGCGACAGACGGCAAAATTTAAATGGCGCAAAAGGAGATAAGATGCTTGATGAGATTTTAGACGACGAGAAATTTTCGGCGATAATGAAACGCCACGTTTTTGAGTGCTTGGAGTACCTGCTAAAAAACGACCGCGCGTTTTCGGCGATGGCTAACCTTGATCTAGTCAAATTTGACCCCGAGCTGCCGGATTATATTAGGGGCACTTTTACGGCTCCCGTTATCGTCTTTACGCTTGCTGGCTATACTTTTAGCAGCGCCAAGCTAACTCCAGACGAGCTGAGCTTCGAGGCTGGCTTCGGTAAGGAAAATTTTGCCAGCGTCGTTAGCTTTCCGCTTGGAGCTATCGTTCAAATTTTAGTAGAAAATAGCCCGATTTTGGTAAATTTTTCCGTATATAAAACTCAAAAAAGCCAGCTCGAAAAGTCGATGTCGGCGCTAATGTCAAACCCGAATAATAAAGATCTATTTAAAAAGTGAGCAAAATTTTATCCGCCGTTTTGCTCGCGCTATTTTTTATAGGTTTACTTTTATACGCTTTTCCTTTATTGGGCCGGGCGATATTAGTTTTGCCCAAATAGGCGGCTTTATAGCGCTCACTGTGCTTTGCGTATGCATTTTGACGGACGCGGATTTTGTCTTAAATTTACTAAATTTACTTCGGCAAAACGCTATCTTAATTGCAGCGATTTTGCTAGTAAAGATTCTCTTATTTCTTAATATTAGAAATTAACTTGTAATTTTTAAACTAAATTCCATTTTTTAATCAAACTATAAACGAATATTTATTATCATTTCACATTTAATAGCAAATGAATATCAAAATTATCGTTAATAAGGATAGAAAATGAACCGTCTTAAATTCTCTCTTGCCGCTTTGCTTCTTTTGTCGAATTTAAACGCAAAAGAAGCCGAGGTCGAGCTAAAAGAAGTAACGGTTAGCGGCGAAGCGGAGGCGCAAAGCGATCCGCTGCAAAAAAAGGTAGGCCAAAACGTAAAAAGCTCCAAAGAACTAACCAAAACGCAGGTTTCTGATAACAAAGACCTAGTGCGATACGAAACGGGCGTAACGACGGTGGAAGCCGGGCGTTTTGGCCAAAGCGGCTACGCGATAAGAGGCGTAGAAGAAAACCGCGTAGCTATCACGGTAGACGGCCTACATCAGGCTCAGACGCTAAGCTCGCAAGGCTTTAAGGAGCTATTTGAAGGATACGGAAACTTTAACAATACCCGCAACGGCGTAGAGTTTGAAACGCTAAAACAAGCCACCATCTCAAAAGGCGCAGACTCCGTTCGTACGGGTTCTGGGTCTCTGGGCGGCTCCGTGATGTTTGAGACAAAAGACGCAAGGGATCTTTTGCTGGACAAGGATTATTTCTACGGCTACAAAGGCGGCTACAATACCGCCGATAATCAAACCATGCACTCGCATACCTTAGCCGGTAGGTTTAAGTGGTTTGATATCCTGGCCGTACAAACCAAGCGTAGACACCACGAGACGGAAAACTACGGTTATAAGGACTATGACGATAGCGTGCTAGGCAGAACCAGAGAAAAGGCCGACCCGTACTACATCAAAAAAACGAGCAGTCTCATTAAGCTAGGCTTCCAGCCTCACGAGGAGCATAGATTTACATTTATGTCAGATACCTACAAAAACCGATCTCAAGGCAAAGACCTATCATACACGCTTACGCTTTCTAGCAACAGGGACGAGATCGTAGATACCGGACTAAGATACAACGACGATATGATGGATAGGAAAAATCGCGCTTTTGCCTATGAAAATTTTAGCGAAACTCCGCTATGGGATACGATGAAATTTACATACTCCAACCAAAAAATCAAATCCCGCGCCAGAACCGAGGAGCACTGCCAAGCAGGAGAAAACTGCTCTGAAATTTCAAATCCTATCGGACTTCAGGTTAAAAACAATAAGGTTGTCGATAAATACGGCGGCGAAGTAACCCTGCAACGAACCCAGGAGATAGATCCCCAGTACGGCGGACTAACGTGGGTAAACAGGCTCGTAGATAGCCAAGGAAACGTCCATGAGCAGAATAAATTTAGCATCAATCAAAACGTAAGCAATACGTGGCTTGACTGCTCGGTATTTGACTGCTCCAAGCCCAACATCGACGTGCTAAAATACGACTACGCCACCGATCAATACGTCAAATCAACCGTTCCGCTGGATAAAAGCTATACCGACGCAAGCACGGGCAAGACCTTTAAACAAAGCTCGCAGAGCGGATACCTAATCACCCCGTACGGCAAGGGCTACTTAAGCCGCGACTGGAAAGAGCGCGATCTGGATACTAACACCAAGCAGTTTAACCTAGACTTTAACAAATACGCCAAAACGGGCGACCTCGAGCACGATATCGCATACGGACTAAGCTTTGCTAGAACTGAAAAATCCATGACGAACAAGCAAGGCTACGACGCTACGAGCAGCAGGTGGTGGGCGCCTAAGACGCTAGGCACGGATTTTTCGGGTACGCCCTATACGTGCGAAAACGCGCCGCTAACGCTACTTTACGCGCTTTGTCCTAGAACCGAGCCGCTCACGTCTTTTCTAATCCCGGTTAAAACAAAAGAAGGCGCGCTCTATCTAAACGACGATATGCGCGTAAACGACTGGCTGGGGATAAATTTAGGCTAC
>CAUQPE010000006.1:0-31243 GCA_963519915.1 uncultured Campylobacter sp.
ACATCATACCCTGAGTGATACCCGCGATCCACATCGATGAAAAATAAAGCACGATGCCGATAGTCTGTATCCAAAACTGAGTTTCCATCAAGGATTTCGAGTAAATTTCGCGTTTAAATACGCGCGGCGTCATGTGATAAAGCGCCGCCATCGTCATAAATCCGACCCAGCCTAGCGTACCGTCGTGCACGTGACCCGGCACCCAGTCAGTAAAGTGTGCGAGGGCGTTTACGGACTTGATCGCTAAAATCGGCCCCTCAAGAGTCGAAAACATATAAAACGTCGAGCCTAAAATCATAAATTTGATAAGAGGATTTTCTCTAAGCTGCTGCCACTCGCCGCGCATCGTTAGGAGCATATTTATCGCAGATCCCCAGGACGGCAGTATCAAAACCACCGAAAACACAGAACCCATCGTCTGCATCCAGTCAGGCACCGCAGAGTAGATCAGATGGTGTCCGCCCGCCCAAAGATAAAGGAACATGAGGCTCCAAAACGAGAAAATCGAAAGCTTGTAGGAAAATATCGGCTGACCGCTCTCTTTAGGAAGGAAGTAGTAAATTTGAGCGATTATCGGCACGGTAAATACGAACGCCACGGCGTTATGCCCGTACCACCACTGCACTAGCGCGTCGTTAGCTCCGGCATACATCGAGACCGAGTGCCACCAGTTGCCATATCCAGAAACCAGCTTAGTCGGCACGGCCATATTGTTAAACAGATAAAGCATCGCGATACCTAAAAACGTCGCGATAAAATACCAAACCGAGATATAAAGCGTCCTCTCGCGGCGAATACCGATGAGGCCGAATATACTAACGCCCCAGAGCACCCAAAGCACGACCACGCCGATATCTAGCGGCCACTCTAGCTCTGCGTACTCTTTTGACGTGCTAACGCCGGCAAGTAGGCTAAATACGCCGCCTGCCATAACCAGCATATATATCCAAAAGTGCAGCTTGCCCACCGCCATCAAAAACGGCGACTCGTTCATCGAAACCTTTAAAACCCTCTGTCCGATGTAGTACCACGTCGCAAATACGCCAGAGAGCATAAATCCAAATATCACGCCCGCCGTGTGCAGCGGTCTTAGGCGGCTAAAGGTGCCGTATTCGCCCGCGAGATAGTTTAGATCGGGATATGCCATCTGAAAGGCTATCAGCACGCCTATGCCCATGCCGACTATCCCAAACAGTATCGTCGCGAACATAAAATACTTGGCGACCGTGTAGTCGTAGCTTAGCGCCCTGTCTAGTCGCATCGATATCCTCCTTTGTTTATTTTATTACGAAAATGTTATTTTACTAAAATTTAAGCGCAAAATCGCTTAATCGTTTTAAATTTACGCTACTTTAAATTTTACTTTTTTAGCTCGATTTTATAGCCTAGGCCGGGCGAGTTTTTGATAAGACCGGCACCCACTTTATCGCGTATTCGCTTGATAAACGTCCTAACGGCAGGATCGTTTACCTTTTCGCCAAACCACACCACGTTTCTGATCTCCTCGGTTAAAACGAGCGTGCCGATACGTTTAACTAAAAGCGAGATAAAGGCCAGCTCTTTTTTGGTTAGCGCGATCTCTACGCCGTTTTTTACGAGCACTTTTTTGGTTTGATTAAACGAATATCCGCCCGAAATCTCGATGATATCGGCGCCTATGATTTTAGTTTTTACGATCTGTTCTAGCACGACGAAAAGCTCATCCATATCGATGGGCTTGATGACGTATTTATCGATGCCAACGTCGATAGCTTTGAGCAGTTTTTCCTTTTCGCTATACGCGCTTAGGATCACTACTGGCGTGTTTTTTGAGAACTCTTTTATCTGCCTTGACATCTCAAGCCCGTCCATGATAGGCATCATGATATCAGCTATCACGATGTCGGGGCTAAATTTTTTAAATTTCTTAAGACCTTCGTCGCCGTTTGAGGCCGATATGACCTTTTGAAATACGCCGCCGAAAACCTCTTGCATAGACTCCCTTATACTATCCTCGTCCTCGACTAGCAGTAGCGTTAGCTCTTTAAAATTTTTCATTTTCCATCCTTTAGCGGCAGTTTTATCTCAAATTCCGCTCCAAATTTTACGTTTTTAGCGCCGGTGCTTCCGCCGTGATTTTTGACTATGCTTTTTAGCATATATAGACCGATGCCAGTACCCGCGCTCGGGTGCTTCGTGGTAAAATACGGCTCAAAAATCTTATCCATTATCTCCTCTTTTATACCGCCGGCGTTATCCGTTACTCTTATGATAGCAAATTTATCCTTTGTTTCTAACGTTAGCGTTACTTTTTTATCGTCTTTTTTATTTGCCAGCGCATCTTTTGCGTTAGAAAGCAGGATAATCACGGCCTGACACAGCTGCGACTCAAATCCGTAAATTTGACCCTCGCTTTTTAGCTCTAAATTTACGTCTATGCCCTCTTTTTCGTAGGTTCCCTGCACCATCTTTAGCGCGTTTTCTACCGCGGACGAGGGCAAGAAAAGTCCCCTCTCGCGCTCGACGCTAAAAAAGCTTCTAAAATCCTCGATCGTCTGCGACATGCCCTTTATCACGCGTTTTGCGTGCTCGTAGCCGGCCTCGAATTTCTCGTTTGCTTTGACGCTCTCTTTTAGTTTAAAAAGCGTGATGCTAAGCTCGTTTAGCGGTTGGCGCCACTGATGGGCGATATTTGCGATCATCTCGCCCATCGAGGCTAGACGCGACTGCAAAAAGAGCATTTTGGTCTTTTCCTCGTTTTTCTTTATCTCGGCTTTTACTAAATTTTCTAGATTTTGGTTTAAATTTACGAGCTCCGCCGTCTGCTCGGCGACCCTGTTTTCGAGATTTTCGTTTAAATTTAACAACTCTTTTTTCGTCTTTTCAAGCTCGTTGTTTAAATTTATCACGTCCGTTACATCGTATCTAATCGCAAGAAACTCCTCGATCTGCCCGCTTAAATCCAAAATCGGGATGATAGTCGTGTTTAGATAGACGTCGCGGCCGTCCTTGGTGCGATTTCTTATCGTACCTCTGTGTACTTTTTTGGCTAAAATCGTATCCCAAAGCCGCGCAAAGACTTCCTTGGGCACCTCGGGATGGCGCACGATGTTGTGATTTGCACCGATTAGCTCCTCGCGCTTAAAGCCCGACATCTTACAAAACTCGTCGTTTACGAAGGTGATAGTGCCGTTCGTGTCGGTTTTTGAGACGATGTTGCTGGTCTCGATAGCCTCTTGATACTGTCTGAATCTTTCTTTGATGTTATCCATTGCTCGCCGTAAATCCTACAAAAGATAGATAAATTCCATAAATTATTATCGCCGCACCGCTTAAATTTAGCGCGTGTTTTTTAAATTTTTCGCTCGCGGCCTTTAAAACCAGCGCGTAAAAACTCATCGCAAAAAAGCTGACCGCGCCAAAAGTCGCGGCGATGGCTGCACCCTTTGCCCCGCTACCGCTAGCTACGGCTAAAGCTAAAAAATAATAAACCACCCCGCACGGCAGTAGCCCGTTTAAAAACCCGAGCGTCAAAAACCCGAGCACGCTATTTTTTGCGATGGCGGCTTTCATTTTTTCGTTTAAAATTTTGGATAAAAATGCGTTTTTCTCGATGAAATTTAACACAGCTCCGCGCCTAATGAGCGCGACGCCCAAAACCGCCATAAAAACGCCGACGGCAAAAAACAAGTAGCCTCGCGCCGCAAGAGATAGCGTAAATACGCCGCCAAACGACCCGAAAATAAAGCCAAGTAGCATATAAGCGCAAATTCTAGCCAGGTTGTACCCCGCTATCATAGCTGCGCTAAAAATTTTACCTTTGCCGTTCAAAAACCGTGCCAGCGCGATAGCAAAACCGCCGCACATACCCACGCAGTGGCCAACCGAGCTAAGCGCCGCGACGCTCAATACCCCAACAAACTCCGCACTGCTCATCAAATTTGACCGATAAATTTCATTTGCGAATTTTAGTTATGTTCGGGCTAAATTCGACCCGTAAATTTAGCCCTAAATTTAACTCAAATTTGACCGCGACTAGCAACTATAAAATTTCTAAAAATTGTTTAAAGATATATTTGCTCTCGCTCGGCCCGCCGCTAGCCTCGGGGTGATGCTGCACCGAAAACACCGGATAATCCTTGTATTTTACGCCCTCGATCGTGCCGTCGAAAAGATTTCTATGCGTGATCTCGGCGACCTGCGCGATCTCCTCGGGAACGTTGTAGTTGTGGTTTTGCGCCGTTATCTCGACTGCTTTGGTTTGCAAATTTAAAACCGGGTGATTTGCGCCGTGCTGACCGAATTTTAGTTTGTACGTCTCAAAGCCAAACGCGTTGCTAAGCAGTTGATGGCCGAGGCAGATACCAAAAATCGGCACCCTTGCTTCGATCAGTTTTTTTATCTGCGAGATCTCGTTTTTTAGGGCTTTGGGTTCGCCCGGGCCATTTGAGAGAAACACGCCGTTTATCTCGCCTTTGTTAAATTTAGCGATGAGCTCGTCTGCCTGCACGTCGTGCGGATAAATTTGCGTCTCAAGGCCTATTTCGCAAAGCTCGTTTAGGATATTTCGCTTCACGCCGTAGTCGATGACGGCGACCTTTTTGCCGTTTGATTTTAGCGCGGAGTAGGATTTGCTCGCATGATCCCAAGCACCCTTTTCGTGAGCGTAAATTTGCTCCGTGCTCACCTTTGCGACGTAGTTTATCTCTGAGATTCTAGGCGAGTTTTCTAGTAGCTTTTTTAGCTCTTTTTCGTCTGAAATTTCAGTCGATATTACCGCGTGTAGCGCGCCGTTATCGCGTAGCATCTTGGTTAAAAATCTCGTGTCGATATCGTAAACGCCGAATTTACCTTGCTCTTTGAAAAACTCTTCCAAGCTTTTTTGCGAGCGGAAATTTGACGCGGTAGAGTTAAAATCCCTCATCAAAACGCCGCTAGCGTGGATTTTGGCGCTCTCCATATCGTCCTCGTTTACGCCCACTATGCCGATCTCGGGCATAGTAAAAACAATAAACTGCCCGGCATAGCTAGGATCGCTCATGATCTCCTGATAGCCCGTTAGGCTCGTGTTAAAGACCATTTCGCCGCTAGCCGTGCCGCTCGCGCCAAAGGCCTTCGCCTGCAAAAAAACGCCGTTTTCAAGGTAGATATAAGCTCTCACAGCATGCCTCGTTTTCTTAGTTCGTCCTCGTACAGCCGCTCAAATACGATGTCGTACTCCTCGGTGCCCGGGATCAGCTTGCGCTTGTAGCCGTCGATCTTGTCGATGACCACGTCTTGTAAAATTTCATACGTTTTTAGATAGTCTTCGATCGAGCCGTAGATGATGTTTTTGATACGGTTTTCGGAGACCGTGTAGTCGATGAGTCCCTTTTTCCAAGCGCTTTCTAGCACTAGGTGAGCGACGTTGCTAAAGCGGTCTTCGTATGTTAGGATCACGCCATACTCTTTGGCAAGCTTCTTTTTTACGAGCCAAAACATATTTTTTCTATCGACTTGCATGCTCTCCATATCGTCTTCGTTCTCGGCGAGCACCTCGTTTACGCGCTCTTCAAGCGCTTTTTCTTTTTGTAAATCGTTATCTAAAATTTCTTTCGCGCATGCCGCTACGGGCTCTACTCCGCGCGTTAAATTTACGAATCCGGACTTTAATAAATCAATAGCGATTTTGTGCGCGATGTAGGGTGTGTGTGGGAGTTTTATACGCATTTTTACCTCTCTTTTTGGGCTTGATTTTAACCAAAATTTGGTAAGAAATACCTAAAATCTCACGGCGTTTTTTGTTTTGACGGACGTTTGTTTTAAGTAAAATTTGAAGCTAAATTTGATGCGTGGATAAAAACGCTTTTGAGACTGGGCGCTAGTTAAATTTAGGGTTTAGCGTTAAATTTGACGGCAGTAAAATTTAACCTTTGGAGTCAAATTTGACCGCCAAAGGCTAAATTTAGCTTTCGCGTTATTCGCGCAAATTTGAGTTCAAATTTAGACGCAAGCCAAGATAAATTTAGAGCGTTATAGCCCCAAATTTACAAATTTAGCAGATTTCCCGCCGGACCGTCAGGCGAAGTCGGAGAGACTTCCTGCGTTACGTTTTTTTCGGCTTTTATAAACGGCGGGCCTTGTTTAATTAAAAGCGTGATTTCAGACGCCGCAGTAGGCTCCATTTTAGCCATGATGGCGGAGATTTTTTTAGGGCTTAGCGAGTACATGATACTAGCCGCATCCGCCCTATCCATCGCGCTTAACACGTCGGCGGCAGCTTGGTCTTTCATCTTGCCGTAAGCCTCGCCGACCTTGTCGCTAGTCATCGCTTTTAGCTCTTTTACGATTTCCTCGTTTTTCTTTAGCAGCTGCTCGGTTTGCTTTTTTTCCTCTTGCGCGCGGGCTAGAGTTGCGTTTATCTCGGCCTCTTTGACGGCTAGTTTGGCGTTTCGCTCCTCAAAAAGCGCCGCCGAACTCGCTCTAAAAGCCTCCAAACTCTGCCTTGCTTCGTCTATTTTGGCAAGCTCTCTTTTTAGCTCGTCTTTTCTGGTTTCAAATATCGAAACGCAGTCCACGGGGATCTTAAAGCCGCTTTGACTCGTGCTTTGAGCGTTTACGTCGTTTGCGCCCCAAACGCATAAATTTAAAGTTAGTAAAATCAAAATTTTCTTCAAGCCTTCGCCTCTTTTTGCCTAGTAAAATTCATCGTCGCAAACTCGTCCAGAGCCGCCGCTTCGGCCTTTTTTATCTTTTCTATTTGCGCGCTAAAGTCCTGCGTTTGCAGGTATTTCATCTTTTCGTACTCCAAATTTGCCGCCTTGTACTGCCGCTCGAGGTGCGCGATGTTTTTTTTCATTAGCTCGAGCCGCTCGGTTAGCAGATTTTTTTCTCGCCGCATAGCGCCCAAAAGCTCGAGCGATCCGCGCAGATCGGTCGCAGAGCCGCTGGATGGCATTTCAAATTTTGAAATTTGCTCGGCAGCCTGCGCTATGAAGCCCTCTATCATCGCCGCTTCATTTCTGGTTCTTGCCAAATTTAGCTCGATTTTGTCTAAATTTCGCTTTTTTATATTTACGATTTGCGTAAATTTGCTTTTCATCTTAGCGGACTATCGTATCTTCGCGCTCCGGGCTAGTAGATACTATGCCGACTTTTACGCCCGTGATCTCCTCGATGCGCTTGATAAAGGCCTTTGCATTTGCAGGAAGATCCTCAAATTTACGCGCCCCTTCTACCTTGTCCCAGCCATCAAGCTCCTCGTAGACCGGTTTTACGCCCTCCAAATCGCTTGGGAAATACTCGATTATCTTGCCGTTTTTCTCGTAGGCTTTGCAGATTTTTACCTTTTTAAAGCCGTCTAAAACGTCAAGCTTCATCAGCGCAAATTTATCCACGCCGTCAAGTCTCGCCGCGTATCTCACGCCAACCGCGTCAAACCAGCCCGTGCGGCGCGGTCTGCCTGTAGTAGCGCCGTATTCGCGTCCGATATCGCGTATCCTTTCGCCGTCCTCGCCCATATCCTCGGTCGGGAAAGCGCCGTTGCCAACGCGCGTGGTATAGGCTTTGATGATGCCGATTACCTCGCCGACGTTTTTAGGGCTTAGTCCGATACCGCTGCAACTGCCTGCGGTTACGGTGTTTGAGCTAGTTACAAAAGGATACGTTCCGTGATCGATGTCTAGCAGCGTGCCCTGCGCGCCCTCGAGCAAGATTTTCTTATCCGCGTCTATCGCCTCCCACACCATATGCGTGGTATCTACGATAAATTTACCCAGCGCCGCCTCGTAGCTCTTTAGCTCGCCCAAAAGCTCCTCGCGAGCAGGCGCTTTGACGCCTAAAACATCTAAAAACGCTTTATTTGCCGCAAAATCGGCCAGAATCGCGTCGCAAAGCTTTTCGGGATTTTTTAGCTCACCGACTCGGTGTCCGCTACGGCTGATTTTGTCGCTATACGCAGGTCCTATGCCCTTGCCCGTCGTGCCGATAGCGTGCGCGCCTTTAGCCTTTTCTTTGGCTTGGTCGATTTGCGCGTGATAAGGCAAATTTAAATGCGCCTTGTCGCTGATAAACAGCCGTCCCGAGACGTCTCCAAACTGCTTTAACTCCTCGATTATCGCGGCTGGACAGAGCACGACGCCGTTGCCGATGATGTTGATTATATTTTTATGAAGTATGCCCGATGGAACCTGATGCAGCGCGATTTTCTTGCCCTCTACGACGATCGTGTGACCCGCATTGTGTCCGCCTTGACACCTGCACACCATATCGTAGCCGCCGCTTAGCAGATCTACAATCTTGCCCTTGCCTTCGTCTCCCCACTGCACGCCCACTATCACGTCAGCCTTGCTCATACTCTCTCCTTTTGATCTAAATTTTCGATTAACGCGTCGGTATATACGCCAAATCCGCTGCTTTTGATACCCTCTATCTCGTAGTTGCCGCCGCCGCTTAGCACGGCATTGCCGCCTAAAAATCTAAAAAACAGCTTGTCGTAATATCTCATCTTTGAATAATATAACGGAACAATTCTTAAATTTTCATATTTTACCGCCTGCGCCAGCTCTTTTATCTCAAGTAGCGCAGTTTTTATCTCGTCAGGTACTACCAGCAAAATCTCGTCGATATCTGCGACCGTATTTACGAAGGCCAGCCTTTTTAGCCACTCCTCGTTTTGGTTTAGGATTTTTTCGATCTCGCCGTGCTCAAATATCGAAATAGGCAAATTTAGCAGCCTGCACACAATCTGCGGGATCGCGATGTGGCTGATTTGTAGCACCGGCGCGAGGTCAAAGGATTCAAAAAGCTCCTTTGCGATCTTGACGCTAGTAACTAGATCGCTCTCGCCGATTAGCTCTGCGCCGATTTGATAGATTTCGGTGCTAGGATACTTAAAAACCGGCTGGATGTAAAACCAGCGTTTAGGTTCGGTATCTTTTAGGCGTCTAAGCACGATGCGCACGACGTCCACGGTGCTATCGGCGCGCAGGCTGATTTGGTGATTTTCATGATCGCTAAAGCGCACCAGAGCCGTGGGCTGCACGCTTAGGTGCTGATGATACGAGAAAAATGGCGTCACGATCTCGTGAAATCCGTTTTTCTCCAAAATTTCGCTCGCCGCGCGCTCGATCTTCCTTTTTATTTTCGCGCTTTGCCCGAAATACAGCCTCGTGCCGCTTGGTATTTCGTGCTCGTAAACGCTCGCGTCAAATTCGCTCACTCTTACTCCTTTGCTTTTGATTCATTCTGTTTTATCTCAGGCTCTACCCACGGCAACTCGTGAAACGCAGCTACGAAGTAGCTAGGCTTTGAGCCGCTATAAACGGTCGCGATACTAAGCTGCTCGAGATAAATTTCGCCACTTTTACGCTTATTATAAATTTCGCCGCTATAAAAGCCTTTTTTCAACAACCTCTTCCACATGTGTTCGTAAAAATTATCATCATGCACGCCTGATTTTAGTAAATTCGACGGCTTGCCGATGGCTTCTTCTTTGGAATAGCCACTTATCTTGCAAAAGGCTTTGTTAGCGTCTAAAAATACTCCGTCTAACCCGACTACGGCGACGGCTTCTTGCGCGTTTGCAAATAGGCTTAAAATCGTATTTTTATATGCGCCCTCTTTGTCGTCGTTTAGTCGCGCTATCTCCATGCCGGTTTTTGCGGTCAAATTTGCCGCCAGCTTGCTCTCGATAAAGTATCCAATCACCTCGTCCACGGTTCTGCCGTCTTTTGAGATAAATTTGATAAATACGCTGCAGTCTATGACCTCTAAATTTTTCCTTATCAGCCTGCAAGATTGCAGCGACTCGTTCTCTTTTTTGAGCGAAGCCGCGTTAAATAGGCTAAATTTGATGTTAAATTCATTCGCGAGCCTATCTCGGTCTTCTGGATGGATGATGTTTTTAAACTCGAATTCGTTTGAGAGTATTTCGCTTTTTTTGTACCCCAATGCGCGCTCGATATTGTCCGAAACGCTTGATATATCGCCTATAAAGCGGTCCTTCCAAACCACACTAAATAGCGGCGAGTGCGCGTCTATCTCGCTTTGCTTTTGCGCGTTTTTCTTTAGAGCGTTGCTCTTCGTAACGTCTTTTATGACGCAAAAGCCGATCTTTTCGCCGCCGGGTAACTCGTAGTTTTGCTTGTAGATGCGCACCTGTTTTATCTCGCCGCCCGCGGTAAAATGGTTCGTTTCGTAAATTTCGCCTTCGCCCTCTTGCTGCGTTTTCATATCGGTCAAATTTGACGCGTTTAGCTCGGCTAAATTTTTGCTTTTTATCGCTTCCTCGCTAAATCCGTAAAACTCGCACGCCCTTGCGCTTGCCTCAACGATCCTACCGCTTTTTGCGTCGATTAACAGCAAGATAAAAGGCCCTTTTTCAAACAAAAATCCGAATTTGCGCGAGTACTCCTCAAATTTCGCCTTTTTCTCGCCGAAATCTCCGTAAAATTTGACGATCTCGTCCGAGATTTGATCAAATTCTTCTACCGAGCCAAATTTCGCGTAGGTCTTGATCTCCTCGCCGTCGCCGGCTTTTGCGACTAAATTTTTGATAGATAAAACCGGTTTTATGACCGAGTTTTTGACAAATTTGGTGTAAGAAAAGGTAAAAAATCCGCCTGCGGCTAAAAATGCGATGCAGATTAGCAAAAATAGTAAATTTTCTTTTATAAATTTATCCATAGGATAGCTTGAAACCACGGCCAAACCGATCCTTGGGATACTTTGAATATAATAAATTTCGCTGTTTAGCGAGTCTAAATTTGCAAATTTTACTTCGTCGCTGTTTAGGTAGTCCGCACTCACGTCGTAAAGATCAAAGATATTTTTGCGCTCTAAAACTAGCTCTGGGTCTTGGTGAAATACGATCCTGCCGCTTTTATCTATCGCAAACGAATTTACGCCGATCCTCTCGTATCCGCGCGCAAACTCCTCGTAAATCGCCGTAAAGCGTATGAGCGTAGCTAAGATTTTGCCGTTTTTCATCTTTTTTGCGGCGAGTCTTGTCGGTACGTCGCTTTTATCAAACATAAATTCAGATCTTAAAATTTTATCCTCAGGCTCGTTTTCCCAAGGCTTTGAGAGAAAAAACGCGGAGTACGTATCGCGTAATTTTTCATCGCTGACAAACTCTATCTCGCCGCGTTCGTTTACGATAAAAAAGGCCATGTATTCGTTATTGTTTTTTACGGCAAAGTCAAAGATCGCTTTTGAGTCAAAATCGGGTGCTTCAATATATCTTTCGATAAGTTTAAGTTCGTTATCTATATTTACGGCGCGTTCTTTGATGAAAGTTTTAAAGTTAGAATTTGCAGCGTAAATATCCTCTTTTACGCCTTCAAATTTTAAATTTAACCCAAAGCTTGCCGCGCATATCAGAAATATGGCGGTAGCAAAAAGCACCACGTATATCCTGCCTAAAACGGCGCGGGCGAGAGGAAATTTAGAGGCGGATGAACTAGCCAAAAGAAAAACCTTAAATTAATTTAATATAAACGGCTTATTGTAGCTGAATTTTGCTTGTTTTAAGATAATAAACGTAGAAGTTTTGGCGAGAGGATGAGAGAATCGAACTCCCCGCGAAGCGGTCAACCGCCCCGCCATCGGATTTGAAGTCCGCGAGCGCCACCAGATCGCTTTATCCTCCGCGTCTTTAGATGATGAGCGCGATTATAGCCAAATTTATATAAATTTTAGTTTGATTTCTATAGTATTTGGAGAAAATTTTATAGGTCGGCGATGAAAAAGCTATTTGCGCGATTTTTTTTAAAAAACCTTCTCATTTTCTCGCCGATTTTTTTCCTTGGCGGCTGCCTCGAGCTCTTTACGACCGTGACGCCGCTAACTGGCATAAATGTCTACGACGCCTACCAGATCAGCAAAGACGAGCGCGGTATCTATTCGATAACGAAAGATAAATTTATAAAAACAAAAATCCAGACTAAAATTTTAGCCTCAAGCGGGCTTAGCAATCTAAACGTGGACGTCGAGAGCTTTTACGGCGACGTATATCTCATCGGCGTTGTGCCTGATGCCGAGCACAAAACCAAGCTAGTGGAGTTAGCTAAAAACACCGACGGCGTAAGTAAAATTTACACGTATATTCGCCTTCCTAGCGACGGCGGCGAATGCGAAAGCAACCTCGCTATAATGCTAAAACTAAAAAATAATTTTTTTAAAGATAGCATAATCAGCGGCACTAGCGTGAGGGTTAGCGTAGTGCAATGCAACGTCGTATTTACGGGCATCATCACCGATATAGAGCAGGAAAAACACGCGATATGGTACGCCAAACACATCGAAGGCGTGCGGGATGTTTACTCTTTTCTTAAGGTTATGAAAGAGTAGTTTTTCCTTCAAATTTGAGTCAAATTTGAAGCACCCAGGCCTATACAGTACGTTTTAAATTTATGCAGTCAAATTTACAAATTTAGCAAAACGCTAGACAAATATTCCAGACAGAATAGGCGTAGTTTAAATAGTTTTTGATTAGGCGTGACGGGAGCATACATGTAGTATGTGACCGAGCGCCTTAGTCAAAAACTACTTTTGAAATCCGTCGTTTATGGGGAATTTTTAACGCGGTAAAAGGTTTTGATTAGAGTCGGCAGCAACACCAACGCCCCTAGCAACATCATTATCATAACAAGATCGGTCAAAAGTCCGAAATATATCGTCGGGATAAAGTTGCTCGTTACCATGATGCTAAAGCCCAGGATGATCGCAAACGAGGTGTAGTACATCGCGTAGCCGATGCTTGCGTGCGAGGCCTTGATCGACTCGGCGACGTTTTTGCTGCGAAGCTCGATTTTTAGGCGGTGGATGTAGTGGATGATGTCGTCCACGCCGATGCCTATGCTGATAGCCGCTATCGTAATGCTCATGATATCAAGCGGAATGCCCAGCACGCCCATGACGCCAAACACCGCGCAAAGCGGGATCAAATTTGACGCGATAGCGATGGCGGCGAGCTTTATGCTTTTAAAAATAATGCAAAAAACGACAAAAAGCGACAAGATCACGAAACCGAAAGAATCTACTTGCGAGGCGATGAGGCTTTGAAGGAGGTTGTTATAAAGCACCATCGCGCCGCTAACTTGGACGCTCGCGTTGTCGTTTGCGATCAAATTTGCGATATCGGTTCTAAGCTCGCGCAAAAACTCGTCCCTGCGTAGCGCGTCGTCGCTATCAAGAGTTCGCGCCGTAAAGCGTAGTTCGTTGTCCTTTATGCTCACGTAGGGGCTTAGAATGATGTCTTTGTATTTTTGCGGGATCTGTTCGTATAGGATCGAGAGCATGAGGCCGTCGGCGGGCTTTTGCGTGATGCGCTCGACGATCTTTACGACCGTGTTTAGGCTGCTCGCATGCCCGATAAAGCGCTTATTTTCTAGATAGTTATGCACCTTTTTTGCTACGTCGATTTTGTGCTGATTGAACCAATACTTATCCTCGTTTGCGCTAGCGGCAAATTCGTCGTCAAATTCGTCTTTAGGCTCGTTTTTGGCCGCGCTTTGCTCAAATTTAGGCTTGTTAAATTTGATCAATATATCAACAGGCACGGTACCGCCTAGCTTCGTATCGATCACCTGCATGCCTTTGTGGATTTCAGTCGTATCTTTAAAATAGCTTATAAAGCTGTTTTCAACCTTTAGCTTTGAGATGCCGTAAAGCCCAAAAATAAGCACCGCAAGGCTGATGGCGTAAACCGCGCGGCTATGATTTAGCGCGAACGCGGCGCAGTGCTTGGTAAAGCTAAATTTATCCTCAAACGTCCTAACCGGAGCAAGCTTTGGCATCAGCGCCATCGCAGAGCCAAACAGCAAAAACGCAAGCACGAGCGAGATAGAGATCGACGCGCTCATCATGATGCCAAGCATTATGATGGGTTTGATATCAGAAAGCGCAAGCGACAAAAAGCCGATAACGGTCGTAAATATCGCAAAAAACGACGGACTGGCCTTATCGCGCAGCGTGAGATAGACTAGCTGACGGTTGCTAAGATGCGGTTTTGTGATGCAAAACTCGCGGTAGCTCACGATCAGGTGAATGACGACCGAGATCGTGATGATGAGCTGAAGTGCGATGTAGTTTGAGCTGATGACGGTAATCTCCCAGCCGAAAAATCCAAACAGTCCGCTCGCCCAAATAACGCTAATCACGCAGATAAAAATCGGCATAACGATGTAGCGAATCTGCCTAAAAAAGAGCCAAAGACAAAAGACCAAAAGTAGCGTAACGCTGATACCGTATGTCGCAAGATCGGAGCGCACGAAGCTCACCATATCATCGGCGATCATGTTGGCACCACCTAAAAATAGACTCTCGCCTCCGCCGAATTTCGCTATCGTCTCGCGGATCTGCTCGATCGCGGCGTGCTCTTTTATACGCGCTTCGTCGCGGTGAGCTTTAAACTGCGTATTTACGGCGCTTAGACGCTGTTTTTGATCGCTTGTGATGTTGCCCTCTAGCTTGGCGTTTAGCAGGGTGTTTCGCTCGTTTAGTATGCTTTGATATTTTTCGTCGGTCTTTAAATTTAGCACGATCGCCGTAGTTTTTAGGTCGCGGCTAACGAGGTTATTTGTGTATAGCGGGCTATCCTCAAACTCATGGCGCACTAGAGTTTTGTTTATATCGACATCGGCGAGGCTTGGCACATGCTTAACCAGCTCGCTAAGATCGCTAGTTCCGCTTTGAAGCAGCGGGATGTTTAGTACCGAAATAACGCTTGATACGAGCTCGTTTTTTTCGAGCTCACGGCTTAAATTTTCTATCTTTTTAAGCGTAGAGGGCGCGAGCAGATCATCTTTTGGCGTATAGGCGATAACCAGGTAGTTTGGACTAACGTAACGTTTAAAAACATCCCTAAAAACGGCTAAGTCTTTATCGTTTTCAAGCAGCAGCGTCTCGGTCGACGCGTCCACCTCGAGCTTGCCGCTAAAATATCCAAAAAAGAGCGTCGTGGCTAGTACGCCCGCGATGACGCTTTTTGGAAAGTCTACGATAAATTTAAAAATCCTCTTCATCAGCGCCTTATTGCGGAGCTTGGACGGAGTTTAGCTTGCTAAGCAAATTTTCAAAACTCTCGTTTTCCATCAGGCTGTCAAACTGACTGCGGTAGGTCTGGATGATACTAACGCCTAAAATTTCAACGTCGTAGATGAGCCAGCCGCGCTCTTTGGCGTTGTAAAATTTATACGTAAAGCCGTAGTTTTTACCGTCCTCGCCAACCAAATCGGCGTTTAGAAAGTAGCGATTTTCGTTCGGTTTGGTCGCGTCTTTAAAATTTATAGTTTGGTTTTTGTAGCTTAAAAGCTTATCGACGTAGCTTGATTTTAATCTCTCTTCAAAAGCTTTGTTAAATTTGGCCTTTTGATCGGCGCTTAGGTTGTTGTAGCGCTTGCTTAGGGCGATTTTAGACATCTGCTCGTAGTCAAAATACGGGTCAAAAACGGCGAAAATTTTATTTATTTTCTCGTCTTTGCTCAAATTTGCGTTTTTTAGCACTTCGATGGCGTCTTGCGTCGTTTTTTGCATCGTAGGTTTTATCTGCTCCTCACTGATTGCAAAGAGGCTAACCGCACTAAAAAGCGCAAGTAGGATGATTTTTAAAAATTTCATTTTATTCCTTTATTAAGTGGTTGCGGCGCTGTTCGTATGCGTCGCGTAGAAACGGATACAGGTCGATCGCGTCTTTTTTAAGCTTGTCGTAAGCGTCTGGATGCAAGGACAAAAGATTGCCCTGACGGAATGTTTTTATAGCAAAGGAGTCTAGCGCCGGCTTTACGTAGCTGATGGGATCGAGGTAATAATCGCCGACTAAGCCCGCGATATCGCGTAAATTTGAGGGTCCGATAAACGGTAAAACCACGTGAAATCCGCTACCCACGCCCCAGTAGCCTAGCGTCTGGCCAAAATCCTCGTCGTGGCGTTGCAAATTGTAGTATTTCGCGCCGTCGGTTAGCCCGCCAAAGCCAATGATAGTGTTTGCCAAAAATCTCAGCGTCTCCTCGCCAGCCTCGCTAAATTTAAACTGCAAGAGGTTGTTTACGAAGCGAACGGGATATAAAAGGTTGTCAAAAAAGTTCCCCACTGCAGTTCTAGCAGCCTCGGGCACTATGTAGTTATAGCCTTTTATCGCGGGGTGGATGGCGTTTACGTACATAAAATCGTTAAACCCCGTCATCATTCTATTATAGCCGCTAAGCGGATCAAAAATCTCGCTAGGCTGGGTAAATTCGTCGTCAAATTCGCTCTTTTCTTGCGTTTGTTCAGCAAAAACGCAACTAAAAACGAGCAAAAAAGAGAGTAAAAATTTTCTCATCAAATCTCCGAATTTTAAGTCTGCAAAGGCAGTAACCTGAGATTTTATCTCAATGTAGCTTTTAAATTTATAAATTTCAAAACGCCCGGTATTACGAAGTTTCTTTAAGTTATTTTTCATATATATTTAAATATACTTCCTAGCAAATTATTTTTTTATATTGATAGAATTTGGGGGATTTTCATGAAAGCAGACGTTAGTTTAGAGCTATTTTTAGATAGCGGCGTATCGGTGCTGGCTAAACATATAGAGCTTTTAAAGGCCGTAGAACACACCAAAAGCATAACCAAAGCCGCCGAGTACGTCGGCATCTCGTACAAAAACGCATGGGACAGCCTAGACGCGCTAAATAACCGCTCGGACGAACCGCTAATCGCAAGAGCCGAAGGCAACAAAAAAAACAGCGGCTCGGAGCTCACTGCGTATGGCAAAAAGATGATCGCGCTATACGACGCGATGCTAGAGAGTCAAAAGATATTTTTAGAAAAAGTTTGTTCAAATATAAACGTCGATACGAACGAAATTTTAAATTTACAGCGCATGAGTATGAGTTTGAGCGCCAGAAACCAACTAAGCTGCGAGATCACGGACGTAAAAACGGGCGCGGTAAATTCGCAAATCAGCGCCAAACTCTCAAACGGCGAAATTTTACGCGCTAACGTTACGGTCGAGTCTGAAAAAAATCTAAATTTAAAGGTCGGCAAAAAAGTCGTATTTATCTTTAAAGCTCCAAGCGTAATGCTCGCAAAAGAGGAAAATCTAAAGCTAAGCGCGGCAAATTTACTAAAAGGACGCGTTATCGAGGCTAAAATCGGTTCCGTAAACGCCGAAATCGTACTAGAAATCAACAATCATCAGACGATAACCTCTATCATCACCAAAGAAAGCGCGATGCAAATGCGCATCGGCGTGGGCGACGAGCTCACCGCTATAATCAAAGCAAGTCAAATCATAGTAGGAGTATAAAAAATGAAAAAAACATTTTTTTCGTTAGTCGTCGCGGCCATCGCGGCTTTTAACCTAAACGCGGGCGAGATCAACGTATTTGCCGCAGCAAACGTCACTTACGCGTTTGACGAGCTAAAAGCGGAGTTTGCCAAATCAAACCCGGACACCAAGGTAACCGTCACTCTAGGAGCTAGCGGCGCGCTATCTACGCAGGTCAAAAACGGAGCTCCTGCCGACGTTTTCATGGCGGCGAATATGAAATTCGTACAGGACCTATACGACACCAAATTTGCCGTAACCGAGCCTGTAGTTTATGCTCAGGGTGCACTTGCGCTATTTACGATCAGAGATATCGATCTAGCTAAGGGCATAAATGCGGTAGAAGGCCTAAAAGCCATCGCGATCGCAAACCCCGAAACTGCTCCATATGGCAAAGCTAGCATCGAAGCTCTAAAAAAAGCGGGCATCTACGATAAAGTCGAGAAAAACGTCGTCATCGCAAAATCTATCGGCGAAGCTCTAAGCCAAGCTCTAAGCGCTGCTGACGTCGGATTTATCGCGGCCTCTGCTATGTACGATAAAAAAATGGCCGAGTACAAAGAGGGTAAAAACTTCATCCTTATAGATCCCGCTCTTTACACCCCGATCGACCAAGGCATGGTTATCCTAAAACACGGCGAAAACAATCCTGAAGCAAAAGCTTTCTACGACTTCATCAGAAGCGACCGCGCGAAGGAAATCTTTAGAAAATTCGGATACAACATCTAAATGATAAAGGCTAAAATTTCGGCGATAGAGCAAAACAACGGCGTTAGCGTTTTTGAGTTTAGCGCCGAAATTTTAAGCCTAAAAATGCTCTCTTTGGAAAATCTACAAAATTTAAAAATCGGCGACGAAGTTTTGCTAAATTTTAAAAGCTCGGACGTATTCGTCGCTACTTCCCCGCTTTTAAACTGCTCGGTCTCAAACGAGATAAAAGCCGAGATTTCAAACATCCAAAAAGGGCAAATCACTAGCTCGCTACACCTAAACGCGGGCAAGTTTGAGTTTGAAAGCATCATCACGACGGCATCGCTAAAGCGGCTAAATTTAGCGCTCGGCGATCAAATTTACGCCTACGTCAAGGCAACCTCGCTCTACATCGCATGATAGAACTAAACTGCATAAAAAGCCTAAACGGCGCGAACGGGAAATTTGATTTAGACGTAAATTTGAACGTAAAAAAGGGCGAATTCGTCGCTCTCTACGGCAAAAGCGGTAGCGGCAAAACTACGCTACTGCGCCTAATCGCAGGCTTTGAAACACCTGATAGCGGAACGATAAAAGCAGGCGGACGGACGCTTTTTGATGGCAAAAACTTCACTCCGCCGCAAAGCCGAAATATCGGGTTTTTGTTTCAAGACTACGCGCTTTTTCCAAATATGAACGTGATGAAAAATCTGCTTTTTGCAAATAACGACCTAAATTTAGCCCGCAAACTGCTGGGTCTTGTCGAGATGAGCTCGCTAGAAAACGCCGCTATCTCGCAGCTCTCGGGCGGTCAAAAGCAGCGCGCCGCCCTAGCCCGCGCACTAATGCGAAAGCCCGAAATTTTACTACTCGATGAGCCGCTCTCGGCCCTTGATAACGCCATGCGCGAAAAGCTGCAAGACTACCTTGCTAAGGTGCACGCCGAGTTTGATATGACGACGATTTTGGTTAGTCACGACGTCGCGGAGATCTACAAACTCGCGTCCAAAGTCTTCGTGCTTGACGGAGGCAAAATAACGCAAGAAGGCGGCCCGGGCGAGATATTTTTGCGCCACAGCGGCTCGCAGAAATTTAGCCTGCCGGCTAAAATTTTAGAGATCTCAAAGCGCGACGCCATCTACGTAGCCGTAGTCTCAGTCGGTCAGCAGCTTTGCGAAGTGGCTCTAAGCGCCGCGGAAGCCGCAAATTTAAAAGCTGGCGACGAAGCAGCGATAAGCGCCAAGGCGTTTGGGTTAAATTTGCAAAAAAGCGGTAGCGAAAACGACAAATTTGACGAGCGAAACGCTGAAATTTACGCGCAAAGCGAGGCTAGATGAATATCGATTTTACGCCCTTTTACCTATCGCTAAAGCTTGCTTTTATCTCGACTGCGATCTTGTTTTTTCTCGTGTTGCCGGTTGCGTTTTGGCTTAGCCGCGCAAGTTTTAAATTTAAACCCGTGCTCGAGGCCGTAATCTCGCTGCCTCTCGTGCTGCCGCCTTCGGTGCTTGGATTTTACCTACTGGTTTTTCTCTCGCCCTATAATTTTTTAGGCAAATTTTTTGAGGAAACCTTTGATATCCGCTTGGTTTTTAACTTTTCAGGCCTCATCATCGCTAGCTGCATTTACTCGCTGCCATTTATGTTTCAGCCGCTTCAGGCGGGCTTTGCTAGCCTGCCAAAGAGCCTTTTTGAGGCGAGCTACTCGCTGGGCAAAGGCAAATGGGAGACGCTTTTTAGAGTCGCTCTGCCAAACATCAAACCCTCGCTTCTAACCGCGCTCATAGTGAGTTTTGCACATACTTTGGGCGAGTTTGGAGTCGTGCTGATGATAGGCGGTAGCGTCGGGGATAAGACTAAAGTCGCCAGCATCGCCATCTACGAGGCCGTCGAGCTCATGGACTATACAAAGGCGCACGTTTATTCGGCGATTATGCTGTTTATAAGCTTTGCGGTGCTATTTTTAGTCTATTTTTTCAACAATTCACACGCAAAGAGGACGCAATGAAAGATATAAACGCAAATCCGGTCAAATTTGACGAGCTAACGGGCGGCAAAAACTGCATAGTTTTTACCTATCCCAAAATGGGCGAGAGCGGGAAGTTTTTGCCTGAAAATTTAAAGGATTTAAAGGGATTAACGGGCTGCACGCTTCAGTGCAAAGCCTATCAAGAAAACCTTGCAAAGCTAGAATTTGCGGGCTTTACACTAATAGCCGTCGGCTCTCAAAGCGTAGAAAAGATGAACGAGTTTAAACAAAGCGTAGGCGCGAATTTTATCTTTTTAAGCGATGAAAACTTCGAGCTAGAATCCGCATTAAATTTGCAAACTTTTACCACGAACGATGGTAAGAAATTTTACCGCCGCCAAACTCTAATTATCAAAAACGGCGAAGTCGTAAAAAGATTTAACGACGTAGCCGAGCCTGTAAACGACGCTGTAAACGTACTTGTAGCCATAGAGCGGCTTTAAATTTCCGTCAAATTTACGCAAGGCGGCGAGCGTTTTGCGGCTCAAATTTGGACGCGAATTTGAGCCGTTTTAAACTCAAATTTAAGCCCCAAATTTGATGCCAAATTTAAAACAAGCGCAAGCAAAACAGCAAGTAAATTTTAAATTCCCGTCAAATGTAAATTTAACCTAACCCAAAATAATTTTTTATATAATTACGCAAAAATTTAGGCGGGATATGAATCTTTTTTCCATAGAATTTGGCTTGTGCTTTTTTATTTTTTGGCCGATTTATTATTTTTTAAACGCTCGCCCGCACCTGCAAAAAGTCGTTTTACTAGCCTTTTCCTACCTGTTTTTAGCCTCGTTCGGGCTTAAGTTTTTAATCATAAATTTTATCTTTAGCACCGCGATTTTTCTTTTTGCGAGGGCGAGCGAGAACAAAGACTCTGCGTTTTCGTTTGCCGCGGGCGTTATTTTCGTGCTTTGCGCGCTTGCGTTTTTTAAATACGGCGGCTATTTTACGATCAAATTTGGCGTCATGAGGCTCGAAACCATCGCGCTTCCGCTTGGCATTTCGTTTTATTCATTTATGAGCATTTTGCTGCTAAAGGCCGTGCGAGACGGCGAACTAGAAGCGCCTAGCTATCTTGATACGCTAATTTTTCTTAGCTTTTTTGCCGCGATTATTTCGGGCCCGATTTTACGACCCAAGCAATTTCTCGAGGCATTAAACTCCCCCAAAGTTTTTCGCGCTAGCCCCGTCATATTCGCGCTTTTGTGCTCCGCGCTTTTTAAAAAACTCATAGTCGCAAACCATCTTTTTGAGATAGTTAATCCCGTTTTCGCCGCGCCCACCCTGCCCGCCTCGCAGCTTCTTGGCGCGCTTTTTGGCTACAGCGTGCTGCTTTACGCCGATTTTAGCGGCTACGTGGACTTCGTGACGGCACTAGGACTCATGTGCGGCTTTGTTTTGCCGCAAAACTTCAACCGCCCTTTTACGGCGCGAAATTTAAAAATTTTCTGGCAAAATTGGCATATCAGCCTTATGAATTTTTTCAAAGAGTGCGTCTATTTCCCACTGGGAGGCAGTCACGGCACGGCGGTACAGACGCAGCTAAACGTGATGCTAGTTTTTGCGATCTCAGGCATCTGGCACGGAGCGGGGCTTAGCTTTTTACTCTGGGGGCTCATCCACGGCCTTGGCGTCGTGTTTTTAAATCTAACCAGCGAGCGCAAATGGCTAAACTCGGCGATGCTGGGGCGATATTTTACGTTTATTTTCATGAGTATGATTTGGGTATTTTTCACGATGGATTTTGAGGGAGCGGTGCGCTATATCGGGGCGATTTTTAGAAACTCGGACGGCGAGCTTCTTGCGATTTGCGCGCTGTTTGCGGGCGTTTTCGTATTCGTATTTTTATACGCCGCGCTTGACGTTTATCCGCTTTTGGTCAAATTTTTCGCAAATATAAACGTTATTTTTTCAGCCGTTTTTTTGGCGATTTTTGGGATAATTATTTACTTTTTGATGCCGTCCGGTATGCCTAACTTTATATATCAAGGATTTTAATGAGAGCGTTTTTTGGGGTATTTCTCGCGTTTTTTACGCTGATTGCGCTATTTTTGCGACCGCTGTCAAACTACTACGAAGCCAAATATCAAAAGGATTTTTTCATCACGGACGAGCGCGCGATGGCGCTGAGCGATAAATTTATAAGCGCGGCCGAGGACGGCTTGCAGAGCGCAAAATCGGCCATCGATAAACTTACGGGCATTTTTTCGGGCGATAAAAAACAGGTCGCAACTAGCCCTAAAATGGAGCAAAATTTAACCGCCTCGCAAACCAAGCCCGTAAATTTAAATGCTCAAAATACTCCAAATTTAGCGCCTAGTATCGGCGCGGCAAAAGAGGCGAATTTGACTGCGCAAACCGCTCAAATTTCTCCCACTAAAACCGCTTTAAATTTAGAGAAAAACGGCTCGCTAGCGTCAAATTTAATGCCGAGCTCTCCAAGCAAAACAAATAAATCCACGACTTTTGATATCGAGCTAAATGAAAATTTAGGCGTCATCTTGATAGGCGACTCCATAATGCAAGGCTTTGGCTGGGGCTTTGAAAACGCGCTAAAAACGAGCAAAATCTCAATCAAAAATATGGCAAAAGCAAGCACGGGGCTAACAAATAAGAAATTTTACGACTGGAGCGAGGAGCTAAAAGCGGTGCTAGCAGGCCTCGAGAATCGCCCGCAAAATCTGCTAATCTTCGCACTTTTTGGCGCAAACGACGCTTATAGCTACACCTTTGACGAGCAGGCGCTGGACTTTGGCACCGACGCGTGGCGCAAGGCGTATGAGGGCAGGATCGCCGAGATCTACGAGATCGCCACAGAGCACGGCGCGCAGGTCGTGTGGCTGGGGGTGCCGTGCATGAAGAGCGAGAAATTCGACAAAAAAATGAAGGCGCTAAACCTGATCTACAAGGACGCGGCGCAAAAATACGGCGCGCGCTACATCGATATCAGCGGCGCGATCTGCGATAACGGCAAGTATCTAAAAGAAGGTGCGGACAAAAAGCCGCTACGAAAAGACGACGGCATGCATATCAGCATGAACGGCGCTAAAAAGATCGCTGTCTACGTCGTGGACAAGCTGCTAAACGGGCAGAGCGATAATTTTTAGTCAAATTTGAGTTTGGCTAAATTTGCTCGGTCGGAAATTCTTAAAATTTGGGATTGATAGAATCGGCAAATTTGAAATCTCGCCAAATTTTACGTCTTAAATTTGAGCAAATCTGCCGAGCCGCTTGCAAAATAAATACGGGCGCGCCCCCACAACTAGCTTACGCCGACTTTCACCGTACAGCGCAGCCAAATGCTCGCTCGTATAAATAAAATATCGCGCGAAATAATCGCTCGGCCATCTTTTTTGCCTCGAACGGTTATTTCGCCAAACCCGCCGACGTTTTACTACGACCGACCTGGATACAAAACGGTATTTTGGCGCAAAGCTTTGCCGAAAAATCGTCAAAATCACTAGAACGTATACACAAACCGTATTTGGCGCCTTGACGTCGTCTGTGGTGCGCACGCTTTCTCTACCGACGTAGATTTTATCGGTTCGTTTTTTATTTTCGTCGCCTCGGCAAATTTAAATTTGCGTCAAATTTGAGCAGCAAGACTCAAATTTAAAAACCGGTCGGCGCAAAAATAGCGCTAGGCTCGTGCGCCGACTCAGTTAATTTTCAAATTTACTCAACTACCGAATTTAGTAAATCCACTTCACGACGTCGCCTAGTTCGCGGCGGTATTTTTCAGGCTGTGGGTTTAAGCGGTAGCCAAATGGCACTACGATAGCCACTCTTTGCTCGCTCTCATCGAGCCCTAAAATTTCATTTAAAGCATGCCTGTCAAAGCCTTCGATCGGGCAGCTGTCAATCCCAAGGCTCGCGGCTGCGTTCATCATATTTGTCGCAGCTATCATGCACTGCTCGTGCGACCACTGAAATGTTAGCTCATCGTCGTTTTTGAAATTTGATAGCAAAAAATCGTGATAAAATTTCTGCCTTGCAGCGATCATCTCAGGCTCTTTATCTGCGCGTCTAGCGATCATTTTATCAACATAGCTGCTGCCAAATTTTATCTCTTTGACCTTTGCTAAGACGACCACCAAATGCGAGCAAGATGTGATCTGTACTTGGTTCCACGAAACGGCTTTGATTTTTTCTCTAAGCTCCTTGTTTTGCACGACTAAAAAGTCCCACTGCTCAAGGCCAGTCGAGCTTGGGCTTAACCTGCCGGCCTCCAAGATAAAGTCAAATTCGCCCGCACTTATCTTTTTGCTCTCGTCAAAAATTTTGCAAGCGTGACGAAATTTTAAAATTTCAAGATAGTTCATCATATCTCCTTTGTTAAATTTTTGAAATTATAAAGTGGTTAGGTAAATTAAAAGAAATTTAGTAGCCAGCACAAAAGGCTGACTTTAAATATGAACAATCAAAATTCGCCCGCGCGAAACGGACGAATTTGCGTTGGTTTGGGCTAAATTTACTCGCCCAGAGGATTGTTTAGCTCTACGACATTTACTTTGCCGTCTTTGTAGGCTAGAGCGTAGATACTGCCGCCCTTTATCGCCATGCCTGAGATGTCGCCTATTTGCGGCATCGCGTAGGCGTCAACTACTTTCGCTTCCGCAAGGTCGATCACGAGCAAGGTGTTGTAGTTTTTGGAGTAGGCCAAAAATTTACCGCCCGCGACGTCGCCGGCCGTGACGTAGTAGTCCTTTAGATCGCGTTTATCTTTTAGTGCAAGGGCTGATGTCACGATGGTTTCGCCGCTTAGCATTTTATCCTTGCTATCGACTTTTATGAGGATCAAGTTCTTAGCGCGCTCGTTTGGCACCGTGAGCATATACATATAGGTGCTTTGCGGATCTTTTGCGAGCGTTAGGACGTATTGTTTTTTCGCTCTTATGGTTAAAAGCGCCGGGCGGTCAAATTTCCACGCAGACTCGAGCTCGCCGCTGCTCTCTCTAAAATATCTCCACTCGTGATACGCGTCCACTTTTTCCACAGGCTTAACGGCAAATGTCGTTTTGTTAAAGCCCGTAGTCACCAGCATATCGCCGACAAATGTCGATGCGACGGCTTTTTTGATATTGCGGCCGTTTGGCTTGTCGATGATGGCGTGAGCGATCTCTTTAAAATTTGCGTCCGTAAAATAAACTCCGCCTTCGGTGTTTGAGATGCCGAAAGTATCGTTTTTAGCGTTATACGCTAGGCCGCTCGTTACGCCTTTGCCAAAAATTCCCTTCGTCTCAAAAGGAAGCGGGAAGCTGTTTTTCACGCTAAGCGCAGGCTTTACGTCAACAAACGCGCCGGCGCTTGGATCGGAGTTAAATTTGACGCTTATATCTTTAGGCTCGCCCGCTATAAACGGATCCTCGACGACGTTTGCGCCGACAAATGAAAACGGCTTTTCAAACCTTTTCCAAACGCCTGAAGTCCAAGTGTTATTTAGGCTGATGCGCTCAGGATCGCCCTTACCGCTATAGGGAGGGATGCCTGCTGAGATTAGCGCCTGAACGGCATTTGATAGGATCACAAAAAGGCTTAATGCGATGACGAATTTTGAATACGCGCTAAGAGGCTTGACCCTAGTGTCCGAGCGCGAGATATCGCCCGAGACGACCTTATCCTTGGCAAAAAGCATCATCAGCCCCATCGCCACGACCACTACCCAGTACACCAAAATGCCCCACGTATACGTGTGCGCGCCGAATATATCGCCGCCAAAGCCCATACCTACGTCTCTATATAAACTAAAGCTCGCATGCCTAAGCGTCATAAAAATGCCATACGCAGCGCCGAAAAGCACGGCGGCTATATAGCGCGCCTTTAGGCCGTAGCGCAGTATCAAGATGCCCGCGACGCCGACTACGACCATGCCGATGCGCTCCCACCAGCAAAGCGTGCAAGGACCCTCGCCGATGACGTAGCCAAGATAGATGTTTGCGATACCGACGGGGATAGCAAGCACGAGCAAGACCGCGGTGGCCATGACGAAGTCGAAATTTTTCTCGTTAAAAAAGCTCATCACGCCCTCCTAATACGCCGCGTAAGGCAGCAGGGACGTCCAGCTGGCGATGAAAAACATAATAAAGCAAATCGCCGTCCCTACGGCAAATGCGCCAAACGCTAAGCCCTCTTTTTCAGGCTTTTTCCAAGCTATAAAAACGGCTATAGCCAGAAAGAGAAACGATAAAAATTCCATTTTATCTCCTTTATATCATTAAGATTAGATTATCATTTTAATTTAATTCTTTTATATTTTTGCTTAAAATAGGGAATATTTTTGATAATACATTGCAGATTGCTTTAAAATTTGGAGAAATATTTTGGAAATTTGACGGATTTGGTTTGCGAATAAATAGCGAAATCTACGGATACTTGAACACGGGATTACGCGCAAATTTACTGTTTTATTTTACTATAATTTTTTATTTTAGTTAAATTTTATTTTTAAGGATTTTGGATTTTGCAGATCTAAGCGAGTCAAATTTGACTAAATTTATAAGCTAGGCAGCTTTGCTGATTTCTATAAATAAATTTAATGGGCTTGCCGTTTTAAACTTTATATTTCAAATTTGACCGAATTTAAACCCGTCAAATTTGATAAATTTATCCGTTTAAATTTAGGCTCGATTACCATAAATTTATGCCGTATTCGCCGCGTTTTTTAGCTATACCTACGACTGCCGAGCTCTCATAACCCGCCTCTTTTAGACGAGAAAGAGCCAAATTTGCCTCGCTTTGCGGTACCGCAAGCAGTAATCCGCCGGAAGTCTGGGCGTCGTAAAGCAAGATATCTGCCTCGCCGCTAACGAATTTACTCGCAAACTCGCGGTTTTTGTAGCTTCCCTCAGGGATGATGCCCATATCGGCAAACTCGCGCGCCGCCGCTGTCGCTGGCACGCTATCCGCGTAAATTTCAAAGCTAATTTTGTCGTTTAGCATTTCGCTCAAATGCCCCAAAAAGCCAAAACCCGTGACGTCGGTAGCCGCCGTTACGTTGATGCCTTTTAGCGCGTCCACGGCATAGAAATTTAGCTGCCGCATCGTCTCGACGGCCTGCTCGATTTGGGTTAAATTTAGCAGATCGGCCTTGATCGCCGTGCTTAAAATGCCAGTTCCCAGCGGCTTTGTGAGTATGAGCGCGTCGCCCTCTCGCGCAGTGTTGTTTGACCAAAAAGATTTTGGAGAAACAATGCCTGTGACGCTAAGCCCGTAATACATCTGCTGCGTCTCTATCGTGTGTCCGCCCACGATCACTCCGCCGCATTCGGCGACTTTATCCTGTCCGCCGCGCAGAATTTCGCCCAAGATTTCGCCGCTTAGGTTGCAACTGTCAAAACCGACGATATTTAGCGCGTTTAGTACCTTGCCGCCCATCGCAAACACGTCACTTAGGCTGTTTGCGGCCGCTATCTGACCGAATATAAACGGATCGTCCGCCACCGGCGTGATAAAGTCTAGCGTCTGCACGAGCGCGATGTCGTCTGTGATCTTAAAGACGCTCGCGTCTTCGTTTGTACCGATGTTTGAGAGCAAATTTGGGTGAGCTAAATTTAAATCGCCGATAGTTTTGTTTAGACCCGACGGGTCAAGCTTGGCCGCTCAACCCGCCGCTCGTACGAATTTCGTGAGACGTTTGTTGTTATAAATCATAGTTTGATTTGCTCGTGCGTAGTTAAAATTTGCATGACTTCGTAGGCGTTTGACATCTCACCGACGCTTAGGTCGCTTACGAGCTTGTACGCCTCTAGGCAGCTGCCGCAGCTTAAAATTTTAACGCCCGCAGCCTCTAAATCTTTAAGTGGTTTAAAGCTCGGATGAGCGCGGTTTGTTGTCATTTTGACGGCATTATTTACACAAATGACGTATTCCGGTTTATTGTCTACTTGTAAAAGCGCGCCTAAAAATTTAGCTAGCAAGCTAACGCCCACGTCGCCGCTTCCGGCGTACTCTTCGTTTAGATAAACGACAGATTTTTTGGTTTTTGGCGTGATTTCGCAGACAAATTCGTCAAAATTGGCTGGCTCAAGCTTAGATTCGCCCTTAACGGCGGTGATTTTTGTCTCGGCGCCGTTTTGCTCAACGCTAAATTCGACGTTTTGGTTCTTTAAAAAGCGGCTGATATTTTCTTTTGGAGCGATTGAATTTACTAAAATTTCAAGTTTTTCGCCGTTTTTTAATCCTTCAAGCGCATTTTTAGTCCTGATAACGGGCTCAGGGCAAGCCAAATTTCTACAATCGATTTGCATGATTTTTCCTTAAATTTATTACTCTTCAACCTGAAGTCTGACGGGAATTTTATCTAAAAGATTTTAAATTTCGTATAAAAGGCGGCTTGCAAGCTCACCTCTGAAGCAAAAAAGGAGAAAAATTTCTCCTTTTTTTATTATTTTAATTTTGGATAAGTTTTTTCGTATTCAGATACGGGAATTTTATTTTTAGAGATGAGCTCTTGGTACCAGTAGTGGTGAAGTACGTAAACCTCTTCTTCTTCTTTGTAGCCAGTTATCATCGACCAGATAGCGCCGTGGATAGCGATGGCCGCCATGTAGATGTGCACTAGGAAAAATACAGCGCACACGATGCCAAGTGCGTTATGGATTAGCGCAGAAGCTCTTAAAATTTCGATCTGAGATACGCCAAGCCAGCTCGCAACGTCTGGGGCCCTAAAGTCAAGGAAAAACATCGCAGCTCCGGTTAGTATCATCACGATACCGCCAGGGATAGCCACCCAGTACCACGCCTTTTGGCCAGCGTTAAATTTGCCCGCAGGTACTGGACGTTTAATCTTTGAGAGATATCCGCCGACGATCAGCATCCATCTGATATCATAAACCGCAGGTAGCATCCTCACTGTCCAAGCTATCAGCATCGGAGGCACCGAAACGGCAAATAAAATCGTCGCTAGTCCGTGGATGTCTTTACAAAATCTAACAAATGCGCCGCCGCCAAGCTCTGCGCCCCACATCATGATGACGCCGGTCGGTATGAGAACTATCCATGCGATCGCCGCAGCACCGTGAGATACGCGCTCTATCATATTAAACGCATAGACTTTTTTGCCGTCGTGGCTGAAGTGTTTCGGTCCGATGATCAAAAAGTGCAGAACGAACGCGCCGATAACAGCTAAAATAAGCGACAAAGCCGCTATCGCGAAGTAGTCGTTGCCCTGAATGAACGTGAAAATCGGCCCCAAACCGTCTTCGTAAGGCTTAATGTTTTCGATTCTACCGGCAGCCCAGATATTGCTCTGGTATTGGTTCGTGCTAGGACTCGCCTCGATAGCGAAGGCCCAACAGGCGAAAACCGAAAGCAAACTAAAAATTCTCGTCATGCTATCTCCCTTTGGTTTTGTTTTCCGCCTTAAAAAGCTCGTCGTGGTCGGCATCCAGCCAAAGGCTAAATTTTCGCGGATTTTCATGAAATTATATCAAAAAATAGCGTAATGCAAGCTTAGCGCCGAAACATCGCTTTTTTAGGCGGTTATGGCGCATTTTTATCAAAATCGGGGTCAAATTTATAATCCGCCATATTAATTCATTTATATAAGCTAGATTTTATTTATCTTAAATTTAACTTCGTTTGGGATTAAATTTGCGACAAATTTGGCAAACGATAATCCAAATTTTAAATTTGGCGCTAAAAAGGTGCAGGTTTAGCAAGCCCGCACGCCAGGCGCAAGCCAAATAAAAGATCGCCGCAAAATTTGATAAATTTATCGCCAAAAACGGCGCCTCAAAATATCAAATTTACACCCCAAAGGACACTGTTCCTGGCGTCAAATTTAGTTTCGCCTCTCATACTCTTCAAAGCCAAATTCCCGCACGGTTACAAGCTCGCCATCTTCTTTTAAAAGGAGTAAATCGGGCAGCTTGATGCCGTTAAAGGTCGTATTTTTCACGATCGTGTAGTGGATCTGATCCTCAAATATCACCTTGTCGCCCACGCTTAACGGCGCGTCAAATTTATACTCGGGCTCGCCCGCATCAAGCCCTACGATATCGCCAGCTAGACAGGTATTTCCGCCGAAACGGTAGCTAAATTTACCGCCCTTGCTCTCGCCTCGCACAGCCGGTCGGTACGGCATCAGTACGGTGTCTGGCATATGCGCCTCAGCCGAGACGTCCAGGATCGCTATGGTTTTTTCGTTTTGTACAAAATCAAGCACCGAAGCGGCTAAAAATCCAGTCTGCCAGCCCACCGCTTCACCGGGCTCGATATAGACCTCGACGCCGTATTTTTCGCGGAAATTTTTGATCAAATTTATGAGCAGATCCACGTCGTAGCCTTCTTTGGTGACGTGATGTCCGCCGCCGAAATTTACCCACTTCATACGCGAGATAAACTCGCCGAATTTCTCCTCAAACGCCATCAGCACGGTCTCCAAACTCTGCGCGCTCTCCTCGCAAAGCGCATGAAAATGCAGCCCCGTGATGCCGTCAAGCGCGTCTGCGTCAAAATTTGCGCGAGTGATGCCTAGGCGGCTGTAGCGACCACACGGATTATACGCGTCAGTCGGTGCTACTGAGAGCTCCGGATTTACGCGAAGTCCACAGGTAACGCAGGCAGCCAGAGCTTTTTCTTTAAATTTAGCCCACTGCGCAAACGAGTTAAAAACCACGTGCTTTGAGAGCGCTAGCACCTCATCTATGTCCTCATCCTTAAATGCGGGCGAATACGTATGGATCTCGCCGCGAACGTATTTTGCGGCAAATTTGGCCTCGTGCAGGCCGCTGCATGTCGCGCCGTCTAGATACTCGCCCACAAGCCCCATCACGCCGCTAAATGCAAAGCCTTTTAGGGCGACTAGCACTTTTGCGCCGCTTTCATCCTTGACGCGTTTTAAAATTTCGAGATTTGAGCGCACCTTGGCCTCTTCGCAGACGTAGGCGGGTGTTTTAATTTTGCTTAATATTTCGTTCATTAGGGCTCTTTCGTTTAAAATTTGGCGTAAGTATATCTAAATATTTTTTTAAGTAAAATCAAGAAAAAAATTTAATTTCAAAGGCAAATTTATGGTAGAAATCGAGTTTTTGGGCCCGATAAAGATGAATAATTTAAAGCTGGAAGCGGCAAATTTAAGCGAAGTAAAAGAAAAACTAGGCGAGTATGCAGAGCTGTCCGAGTGGCTAAAAATCTGCGCCGTCGCCGTAAACGACGAGATCGCAAGCTCGCTAGACGCGCCGCTAAAAGACGGGGATAAAATTTCCATTTTACCGCCGGTTTGCGGAGGTTAAGATGCAGATTTTTGAAGGAAGCCT
>CAUQPE010000007.1:0-29914 GCA_963519915.1 uncultured Campylobacter sp.
ACCCTAAGTAGTCGCATTTTTGAAAGTAGCTCGTACTATTGTTTTCTAGGATGCCTTTAAGATACTCTTTAAAATTTTGTGTAGGCTTATTTTCGTTTAAGTGTTCTATCTCAGATTGTAGCTTGTAGTTTATAAGTTTCATTTTTCTGCCTTATGCTATCAACTTGCTTTGAGTAGCTTTAATCTTGGCGATGCCTTCTGCCATATTCCAAAGCTTCTTGTTTATGTCTGTATCGGTAGAAATCGATTTTATAATCCTGCTAGTAAATCGTCTATTCGTTTCGGCGTTAATTCCGCTAATGTTGCCCCTAATCAAATGTTCCTGGATGGTGTTAAAAGTAGTATATAGGTCGTCCTTCTCATCTTCTATTCTGTGCGGAACCAATAAATCTCTATAATCCACCTCCAAATGCTTTTCAAATCTTAACGGGATCGCAGCCTTGGCAAAGCTTGCTTTATCGTCTTGGGTTAGCGGTATTTTGCTAAATAGCTTTATTTTGTCCAAAATATCGTATTTGGCTTTGGCTATTTTGTTTATAGCGATCGATACGTCGTTTTCTTTGTCGCCCAAGTGTTTTATTTGGTAAGACTCGAATACTTCGTCTGATACCACTAGGCCGTTAGCGCAAACGAATCTAAATACGCCCGCACTTATACTAAAGCATTTGCTTCTATCGTGCGAATTGAACAGCAAAAGCTCTACTACATTCTCTCCCGGGTTTAAAAAATCGTCTAGATGACGAAACCTTACGTAATGCTTTTGAAATCCCTCTTTCTTTTCGTCTCTCACGTTTGCTTCGCTTACGCCTACGGGATACCAAGCGTAATCCCTGATCTCGTTTATTACGTCGATCGTAGATATAAAGTGATACTTGTCGCTTGCTTCAAAATACGGTTCGTCCGCAAACAAAGACGGAGCTAGTTGCTCTAATTGCTCATTAGTGAGCGGTTCGTTTGATATAGTCATTTTTTGTTTCTCCTTTCGACTATTATTTCGGTTATGAATAGCAAGGTTATTCGTCTATACTATCCTTAATTATTTTAGCGACAGCCATCACTATCTCTAAAAAAACTCCCATTTTACGCCTCCTAAAAGTATAATTTAAAAATTACGCAGTTGATTGGAAAATATCCAAAACCTGTTTCTGCCGTCGGTGAACTATCGCCTATACTGACTACGCTAGAACTCATATCTATTCCTTTTGCGTTTTAGACGTAATAGTTTATGGATTAGTCTTTTGATCCAAGACGGCCTCTTATTTGGTAAAAAGCAACGATTTACCATATTAGCTCCTTGAAAAGTGAAGTAGCGATATATTTCTATATGCTTATATAAATAATATATAATTGAAATTTTTTCATTTTGATCCCATCTCCACCTATGGCAGATTAGCCATAGGTGGAGATCTTTGTGCCTTGTTGAAGTAGGGGGACGTTTTGTAAGTGCATAAAATAAAAAGGGTGATATTACTTAATTTGTAGCGGTTTTTGTTAGTTTAGGGCGGGCAGAGTGTTGCTTTCTAAGAATAAAATCAAGACTTGCCTACTAATAAAATTCTTGGTGCCGATCTTCACCACCTCTATTTCTCTATTGTAAATCAACTTCTTTAGCATATCAGATTTTATCAAGTTCATGTCCTCTATATCCTTTATGCTAAACAGCAATCCTTTTGGAAGGAGCGAATCATAATTTGCATAAATTTCCATTTTCAAAATCCTTGGGTTGTATTTTGTCAATGGATTGAGCTGCTGAAAAAAAGAAAGTACTAAAAGCGCATACGAAATCTAAAATTTATGCAACTATTTTTTTAGATAGTATATATTTACTTTTATCATTGTATAATGTGCAAATAGTTTCTATATAATTATATATGTATATAAGTAAAAAGTATTGTATTTTTAGGAATTTATGTATTAATTTTAAAATATAATATTTTAATAGTATAGAAACAAAAGTGCTATAAAATACGCTTTTTTTGGGTATTTTATAAGTATTTCTACATTATCTTTTTAATGTTTCTAACTTTAGAATAGAAACATTAAATTTGTTTTTATCTATATCTAGAAATATAATAGAAACACTAAAAGAAACATAATATTAATTAAGTATAATATTAATATTTTAAGAATATTTATCTAATTTTTGTCTGGGAAATAGAAGCATTTTGCTCCGCCTGGAGCTAGTACTGTTTTGAATAAATTTCCATCAAGCTCTTTTAGTTTTTTATATAAAGTAGTAGCGCTAATATCATAGTCGTATTTTTGTTTAAAGACTTCGTATATGTATTTTCGTTCTACTTTTTTATGTTTATCATATAGTTTTCTTATATTCTCAAAGTTTTCATCTGTGTTATTTTCTTTTGCTTTTTCGATAAAGATTGGTATATTTTTGCTATTAGTAAGCTCACTTGCAAACTCTACGATACAGTTTTCCAATGTTGGCTTTTTTGTTATATCTATATCTTTTGTATATAATATTTCCTTACTAGGGACATAGTGTTTTAAAATGCTAGAAAAAATATCCAAATCAACAGACAAATTGTATTTTAAGCTAAACTGGCTATGAAATTTATCCGGTATATACATTGTTTCTATGTCATCGGGTAAATCTAAAACTACATACTCGACACCGGACAAGTCATAAGGTATATATTTTTTATCCGTAGTTATAACGATACCAACTATGTTTTTATCTTGTTTTGTAAGAATATCTCGAATAAACTCTTTCTTTTCTATGTCTTTTAGCGAGCTGCTTGATATATTGTCAAAATTATAGAATATTTTATTAGATTTTTCTTTTTCTATACTTTTTTTAGATAACGTCTTGTCGTCTATTCTTAAACAGTATTCGCTTCCAAAAATAGGTTGAATAATCTGGTTAAAAAATATTTCTTTGCCTGACTTTTCTCCGCCCCTAAGAATTAATACGCTACGAAAAAGATCACTATTTGTTATATTATTTGTAATATATCTAATCATATTAGACAGCCAGCACATTATATAATTAAACCCGTCTGCTCTATATCTAGATATATGGTATAAATATTGCATTACATGGTGGTATTTGTTTTGATCCATCTTGTTTCCGGCATTATACTTGTCGCTACATATAGGATATAAGTTGCCTATAATAAATACAAAATTTGCAATATCTGCAAGGCAACTATTGGGATAAAATTTATTTATATATATTTCATTATTTTCTTTTATAAATTGTTTTTCATTAACGGAAAATTTTTCGCCCAAAATCATAGGCAGAGTGTCTAGGGCAATTAATGTTGGCTTTGGCTGAAACGGCATAAAGGACTGATTTTTCCTGTCTAGTTTTTGCTGCTTTATTTCCCAGTGCTGTAACTCCAATTGATTTTTAAATGTTTTTACATTTTGCTTAGATAGACTGCTCAAGAGGAGATCCATATTTTGTAAAGGAATGCATTTTTTTGTATTTTGATAGCAATGAACAATGTTTCCCCTCTGATCAGTCCAGAACAAATGGCTCTTATTGGCTAGATCCAAAAAAAAGTTTCTAATAATAAGATAATAATGATCGAGAGGATTATAGGGGTAAAGCATGTCGTAATTAAAATATTGA
This sequence comes from uncultured Campylobacter sp., assembly GCA_963519915.1. Classification (GTDB taxonomy): domain Bacteria; phylum Campylobacterota; class Campylobacteria; order Campylobacterales; family Campylobacteraceae; genus Campylobacter_A. The sequence continues at coordinate 3,593 of CAUQPE010000007.1, forward strand.
AAAGGTATTGGTGCCGTAGAATAAATTATTTTTCTGTCTATAAAAAGCTGTCTATAGTCTTTTGGGGAGAATAACTCTGCGCTATGCATCTTTAGTTCCATATTTTTAAATAATTGTAACATTATTTTTTGCTTTTGAAACCACTAAAATGATTTTTTTAAAAAAATGTGTACCCTAAAGTGTACCCTATACTATAATTGTAGATTTTTCGGTTTTGAAAAAAAGATATCAAACGCCGATAAAATCGATGGTGCCCGAGGTCGGACTCGAACCGACACAAGGTTGCCCTTACCAGATTTTGAGTCTGGCGCGTCTACCGGTTTCACCACTCGGGCTAATTAAAGAAGTGAGATTTTACCTTGAAAGATATAAAAAAGAGATTAAAAAACATGAAAGCCCAATCTTGAGCTTTCATGAAAGGGTGATTATTTCTTTTTGCCTTTTTTGCCTGCGCCTGCTACTACTGCTTCTTTTAATTTTTTGCCTACTTTAAATTTAACCGCTTTGCTAGCAGGAACATCTATAACTTTTGTAGTTCCCGGTACTCTTGCTTTTCTAGCGGCTCTTTCGGCAGTAGCGAATGTACCAAAGCCTATAAAGCTAATGCTATCGCCGTTTTTAAGAACCTCTTCAATAGTCTCTAGTGCGGCATCAACTACCTTTAGAGAATCTTTTTTAGAAAGACCGGCCTTGTCGGCAACAGCTTGAATAAAATCAGCTTTTTTCATAGAACCATCCTTAATAAGAAGTGATATGCGGGCATTTTACAACGTTTTTATAAAAAATACAATAGTTTTTAGCCGAAAATTTAACGATTTTTACGCGAATTTGACGAAAAAGCTCGAATTTTAGACTATTTGCACCAAAAACTCGCTTTTTAGTCCAGTTTTTTTGACGTCTATAAGGCGCAAATTTTCTATATCGGTTTTGCAAAGTTCGCTGAAGTTTTTTACCCCATTTTGCGCTACTTGCCTCAAAACTATCCCGCGGTATGCTTTGGCGTAGTGACTGACGACTTTGCCGTTTTTTAGAAATTTAAAGGTCGCAAACGGTTTTTGTATGCGGTAAAATTTTTCGTAAAACTCGGCTCTAAGGTCTAAAATGTCGTCATCTCCTAGCCACTCATCTATCTCGTCGCTAAAATTTTGCCTATAAAATTCCTCTAAATTTAGCCCGTTTATGCGCTCGCCTTGCTTTAGTTTGTATTCGGGTAGGGCGTCCGCTGCCGTCACAGGACCGAATAAATTTGAAAAAATCAGCGTATTTTTATCTATAAATTTCTGCGCCGCGCTATCAAGGCTGCGGTAGTCAAGGTGCTTGTAGGCTACTCCGTCATATCGCAGGATGGCTTTTACCGCGCCTTTTTTAAATAAGCTTTCGCGCAAGCTCGGTTCATCGATCAAATTTTTAACTCCAAAAAGTTTTGAGATTTTTTCAATAGTAGCCGTTTGCAAAAAATCATCGTAAATTTTTAAAATTTCGCACCGCTTTTCATATAAATCAGGAAAAACAAAGTCACCCCTATCTATAAATTTATTTGGACTAACGGCGGTTTTTGCTTCGCTTGGCGAAAAGAGTATTTTCATTTGTTCTCCTTAAATTTGGCAAAATCATATCTAAAACTAAATAAATTTTGAAATTTGACGATATAACGAGTGGAACTTTATTTGCTTGCAAGAGCTCAATTAAATTTAAGGAAAAATGCGATGAGAATGACAAATCAGCTGATGAAATTTACGAATAACTACGACTATCAGACCAATATGAAAGCGCTTTACAAGCTAAACACGCAAATTTCAAGCGGTCTAAAAATCCAAAATTCTTTCGAGGATAGTAGCGTCTATAACGACGGCATGAGGCTTGCTTATGAGGTTGCGACGCTTGAGCAAGTGCAAACGGCGACTTCAAAAGCGCAGCACTTTTCAAAAAATACCGATAAGGCTTTGGGTGAATTTAAGCAGCAGCTTGAGACTTTTAAAACAAAGCTGGTTCAAGGCGCCAATGAAATCCATTCGCAAACTTCGCGCGAAGCCATCGCAAACGACCTTCAAGGTATCAAAAATCACCTAGTAAATATCGCAAACACCTCGATAAACGGACAGTTTTTATTTTCTGGAAGCGCGATAAATACAAAACCTATAAACGGCGATACAAACGAGTATTTCGGCAATGCGCAAACTATGAAAGCTGTAGGCGGAGCTCAGGTAAATTTGACCTACAACCAAAACGGCCATGAGCTATTTTTGGGCAAGGACGGCGACTATAATAAAAAAGTCACCTCCAACACGATGTTAAAAGCTCAAAATTTAGACGACAGAAACAAGACCGTTTATATCGATAGCGAGCATAAAATGCGCGATTTAATCGGTTTTAAATATGTAAAAGACGAAAAAACTCTAACCAATCAAGACTTTACCGGAACCGGCGTTAGGCAGTTTCAGGATACGACCTTTTTCTTGCAGGGTAAAAAGCCAAACGGCACTAGCTTTACGAGTAAATTTAAGATGACTTCGGACGCTTCGATAAACGACCTGCTAGAAAAAATAGGCACCGAATACGGCAACACTCCGACTAATAAAGTCGTCGAAGTAACGATAAATAACCAGGGTCAAATCAACGTAAAAGACCTAAGCAAGGGCAATCAGGTTATTGATTTTCACATGATAGCGGCGACGAAAAAAGTGGCAAATGCGGATGCTCTAGCTGGCGGTATAGCCGGAGCCTCAAGCGCGTTTGATACGGTAGACAGCCTAACTAGCGGCGCAAACCCGCTCGAAGCCATGGTGCAGGCAAACCCAGACGACTATGAAATCACGGAATTTGTTAAAAGTAAATACGAAGACCTAGACGGAGCCGTTACAAATGCCTACGACTACGACAAGATAAACTTTAAACAAGAGGGCAGAAACCTAATAGGCACCGTATCGCAAGTAGAGCGCGGTAGCGGTAAATTTGCCGACGATAACACGACGCTAAGCCAAGTCGTGGGCTCAAAAGAGCTATATCCCGGCGAAAGAGACAAATACGACATGAATGATCAAGCCTTAAAAATGCAGATCAAATCTAAAAGCGGCGGAGATTATAAAGTGGACGTGATTTTCGGTAGCGCCGTACCGCCTGCAACATCAGGTAATGCTCAGGTAAATATAACAAGGCCTGACGGCACCACATACACTACCGAGGTTTGGGATAGTTTTTACAACGACACCACAAACCCGCCGACCACCGAGGGTAGAGAAACGCAGTCAAAAAATATGACTTTTAGGCAACTAAATGACATTATCGGTATGGTAGCTAGTGACAATGTTCCTGCGGGCGCCGGCGGTAATACGCAAGCTGATTATGTCGCCTACAAACAAGCTATAGCAAAATCGCAAGGTAGCGTAGAGGCAAACATGGATCACCGCGGCCGCATAAAAGTAACCGACAAGCAAAACGCCGTCACGCCAATAAAAGTCGGAATTTACGACGAGGTAAATTCTGATCAATTTTACGGAGATAGCACCGGTACGACGCCTGCAACCACGCAAGGAGACGGTTCACTATGGAACTTTTCGGCAAACAACGGTATCGAGATAGATAGCCCGAGCGTGGATATTTTTGATGACCTAGATAGGATGATAGAGGCTGTAAGAAGCGGTCAATACCGCGCTGATAGTGAGAGTGAGCATCCGCGAAACTCCGGTATCCAGGGCGCGATCGAGAGACTAGATCACATCGCCGATCACGTAAACAAAATCCGCACTAAAGTTGGAAATCAAACAAATACCCTAATACAGACCAACACGCATGCTAGCGTCATGGAGGTAAACGTAAAAACCGTCAAAGCCGACATCACAAACGCCGACTACGGCGAAACCTATATGAATCTCATGCAAAAAATGATGTCGTATCAGGCGATGCTGCAGTCCGTGGCTAAGATAAACCAGCTTTCTTTATTAAACTATATGTAAAAACTCGCTATAATCTACGGTTTTATTAAAGTTTCGTTATCAAAGCGGGCGGAGCGAAAATGGAGTCAAATTTTGATAAATTCGGCCCAAATTTAGCTCTCCCGCAAATTTAAATTTACTAAATTTAAAAGGACGCGCCATTTTAAGAGAATCGGTTTTAGTCGTAGTCGTTTGTTTTTTGATATTTTTCGGGATCGCTACTATCGCGCCCGCGGCAAATTTCGTTGGTAGCTTTGGCAACGCGATAGGACTTTGGAACTTCAAACTTTTCGGCTTTATAGCTTACGTTTACCCTTTTGTTTTTATATTTTTCGCGTATTATATTTACAAATATTTTAACGGCTTTAACGCCGAATTTGCCCAGACGACACTTGGAGCGACGCTGCTATTTTTAGCGTTTTTGATGTTTCAATCAGGCGCGGACGCTAGCTACGGCGGACTGGTCGCAAACAGCATAAATGATGCGCTAAAAGACGTCGCCGGCGTGATAGGCATGTGGGTTTTTATCTTCATGCTTTTTGTGCTAAGCTTTGGTCTCATCGCACAGGATAACATCATAGCTATCCTAAAAAAGGCTTTCGTCGAGCCCAGCTCTAATGAGGATAAATTTGAAAATATGGGCGATGTTAAACCAAAATCGCAAAAAAAACCTAGACAAATCAAAAAGCCTAAAGCTCAAAGCGAGTCAAATTTGAGCGAGGAAAACGGCAAAGAGCTAGAGGACGAAGACGAGCCGGAAGACGATGCGCAGGATGAAAGCGAGTCAAATTTAGAAGAAAAAAGTACTACTATAAACGGCGTCGAAATTTTAAACGAAGTCGCCGAAAATAAAAAACTGCTTGAACAAATGGAAAAAGGCAAGGTCGAAAAACCTAAGGATTTTGCGTTGCCGCCGCTTAAATTTTTAGCTGATCCGCCTAAAAGATCAAACAGCGTAAACGAATCCGAAATCGATCAAAAGATCTCCGATCTGCTCGATAAACTGCGCAAATTTAAAATAGACGGCGACGTCGTGCGCACCTATACGGGTCCGATCGTCACGACGTTTGAGTTTCGTCAGGCGCCGCACATCAAGGTGAGTAAAATTTTAACCCTGCAAGACGACCTCGCGATGGCTCTGCGCGCGCAGACTATCCGTATTCAGGCTCCGATCCCCGGCAAAGACGTCGTGGGTATCGAAGTGCCTAACAAAAACATCGAAACCGTCTATCTAAAGGAAATTTTAGATAGCGAAGTTTTCAAAAACTCGAGCAGTCCGCTGACTATCGCGCTAGGCAAGGATATCGTCGGCGCGCCCTTTGTCACCGATCTAAAAAAGCTGCCTCACCTGCTAATCGCGGGCACGACGGGATCCGGCAAGAGCGTGGGCATAAACGCGATGCTGCTAAGTCTGCTATATCGCAACAGCCCGCAGACGCTGCGCCTGATGATGATAGATCCAAAGATGCTTGAGTTTAGCATCTATAACGACATCCCGCACCTACTCACGCCCGTCATCACGCAGGCTAAGCAGGCTATAACCGCGCTATCAAACATGGTCGCCGAGATGGAGCGCCGCTACCAGATCATGAGCCACACGCGCACCAAAAATATCGAAAGCTACAACGAAAAAATGAAGGAGGAGGGCGGCGAGCAGTTCCCGTACATCGTCGTGATCATCGATGAGCTGGCTGATCTCATGATGACTAGCGGCAAGGACGTGGAGCTATACATCGGGCGCCTGGCGCAGATGGCGCGCGCTAGCGGCATACATCTCATCGTAGCCACCCAGCGCCCGAGCGTAGACGTCGTAACAGGGCTCATAAAAGCCAATCTACCTAGCCGTATCAGCTACCGCGTCGGTCAGCGTATCGATAGTAAGGTGATCCTAGATCAAATGGGCGCGGAGAGCTTGCTAGGACGCGGCGATATGCTATTTACGCCTCCTGGAAGCCCAGGCGTCATCAGGCTGCATGCGCCGTTTGCTAGCGAAAAAGAGATCGATACGATAGTAAATTTCCTAAAAGCGCAGCAAGAGGTGGTCTACGACGAGAGATTTTTAGCCGAGGATGGCACTAGCGGCGGTGCGGGCGCAGGCTCTGGCGCTGTAGCGGGCGAGCTAGACGAGCTCTACGAAGAGGCCAAAGAGATCGTATTAAGCGAGCAAAAAACTTCGATCAGCTACCTGCAACGCCGCCTAAAAATCGGCTACAACCGTGCAGCTACGATCATCGAACAGATGGAGCAAATGGGCGTGCTAAGCCCAATGAATGCAAAAGGGCAGCGGGATATTTTGTAAATTTGGCTCAAATTTACAGGCGAGTGTCGGCTATATTTATTTTTAGGTTAGCGCCGTTAAATTTGAAAATAGGCGTCCGTTGGGGGGCGACCGGCTTTGTGCGGCGTTGCGGTATATTTAAATTTGCCGACCGAATTTACGGTCAAATTTTAAGCTCATCGTTGGCGAAATTTACTACCGAAGTAAAATTATTTATAAACGTCAAGGCTTAAATTTAACTCGTCTATGACGCGTAATAGCCGCAAGACTTCGTCTTTTATGGCCTGTGCATCAGAAAGGCTTAGCGGCGGGTCTAATAGTGAACTTTCAAAACGGTTTTTTGCACCGTTTAAAAAGAGATAGAATTTATTGTCCATAAACGCCGCGCTTAGCGATACGGCACTGTCAAAACCCTGCTTAACCTCGCGTAGGCGTTGCATAAAACCGGGGCTTAAAAGATAGCGCGCTTCTATTTTGTCGTCGGTAAATACGCGAAATTCGCCGTTAAACTCTGTATCGTCAAGTATCTCTTTTTCGCCAGATATTTTCGTATTTAGCACCTTTTTGTCGGCTAGTATCGTTTGTCCTTTGAAATTTTTATAAAACTCGCAGACTAGTACTGTACCGTTAAAGCCCATGTATTCGTCGTATATGACTTTGCTTACTCTCAAAAGCGCCAGATAAGGGTTTTTTGAGCCGTTTGAGTCATATGTTTTTTCTACTTTTATAGCCTCGCTTAATTGAAATTTGACATTAGCGTAAGTACCGCTTATTTGGTCTTCGCCGTAAAAATTTACGCGCCTGTATATTCCGCTTTTATAAAATTCGTTTGCGGTGATGCCTTTTTGAGGCTCGTATGTAAAATTGCTATCTATATCGGCAATTACCGTGCTAACAAAAACATTTTTGTAGAAGCTTCTATACTCTTCCAGCGTTTTTTCTACTTTTGGAATCCTCGGCGTGACGTATATTGGGATGACTGCAAATGAAAGAAAGAATATTTCAAAGCGTCGCTCCATAATAATAAAAATTAGTATTGGTGCGACAAATGTCGTTATAGTCATAAATGTAGCGTATTTTTTGACTATTTTTTTACACTCATTTTGCTTTTGCGTTACGGCGGCGATGGCTTCTTTTATTTTTGGATTTATCATTCGTAAAAAACTCGGTTTAGATAAAGGCCGTTTGGCGGTGCGGGAATACGCGTGAGCGGCTTTTGCTCGTAGATAGCCTGGCGTAAAAGCTTTTTTGCTTTTAGGAAATTTTCGTCTCGGCAGCTACTTTCGGCTTCGTTTAAATTTGAGTTTTTAGCGTCAAATTTTGAGGCGACGCAAACCGCATGTTCGGCTGTCAAATTTGCGTTTTTTTCAAATTTCGCCAAATTTACGCTTTCGTGACTTGCTGTCAGGATGTTATCGCGGCTTTTTTTGTTTAAATTTGCGTCCAAATTTGCCGCCTCTGTGCACTCAAATTTAAACTCCTGCACCTGCGTTTGTCTAAATTTACCGCTTTTGGCAAGCTCAAGCGCCTTTAAAACGCTAGCGACCATGAGGCGAACCTGGGCGCGCAAAAAGCCGTTTGCTTTAAAGATGATAATCGTTCGTTCGCCGCGCGCGTAGCAAAAAGCCTTTGAGACGCGCCGCACGGGACTTTTGACGTCGCTGCCAAGCTTCATAAACGCGCTAAAATTGTGCTCGCCGACAAAAAGCGCGAGCAGCTCGTTTGCTAAATTTGGGTCAAATTTTGGCAAAAAGGTCTCGTAAGGCGACAAAAAAGGCGAAAACTCGCCGTGATTGATGACGTATCGATATGCACGTGCCGTAGCGTCGTATCGCGGATGAAAGTCGTCTTTAACGCGGCTTATAAATTTGACGTGAATAGCCGGGTGAGCGTGGCGGTTGATGAGAGCTCTGAGATGCGCAAAGTCCCTAAAATGCTCGCCGCACTCCACGCAGGCGACTTGATTGTTTGCGTGCACGCCCTTATCGGTGCGCGAGCTGGAGATTATTTTGCTAAAGATCCCTACGTGCGCTAGAGCAGCGCCCAGTGCGTCCTCGACGCCATTTTCGTGCGGCTGGGTCTGCGAGCCCTGAAATTTCGACCCGTCGTAGCTAAAAACGAGTTTAAGCCACACTTAGTATCTTTTTAAAATTTTAGCCCTAAAGCTAAAAATCGAGGCGATAAAAAATAACAAAAATATCGCCGCAATCGCGATAAAAACGCGCGAGCTAAAGAGCATAATGAGCGTAAAATATCCAAACAGCACGCCAAATATCCCAAAATACACAAAGCCTTTTTCGTAGCGGTAAGTCACGATACCAAGGCTCAAGGCAAAAAGCGTCGTCGCTAGCGGAAAAAGCGCGATGAGAACGTAGGTTGCGAAGTCTTTGGCGCGCTTTTTATCTTCGCTCATCGCCTGCCAATACTGTACAAACGACTTCGTCTGCGCGACGCTGTCCTCTTGGGCGGTGCTGATTTTCATCGTGCCAAAGTCGGTTTTATGCCACGAGGCGTCTCTCATATCGTAAATTTTACCCTCTGATAGCGTAAACTCAAGCACGGCGTTATTGTTGGTTAGGCGAGCGTTTTTAGCAAGGACGAATCGGTGTGCGCCTTCTTTTGGCGAATAAAGCGTCACACCCTCGTAAAGAGTGCCGTTCTCGTCGTTTTTTTCATTTTGGATAAAGACCATCCAGTCGGAAAATTTTTGTCCGAATTCGGTTGTTTTTAAATTTAGCTTGGCGACGGTTTTTTTGTAAGATACGAAATTTGAGTTTAGCTCCGCGGCCGTAGGGATCAGTACTATCGCCGTGACGATGAGAAAGGCTGAAACAGTGCCGCTAACGATGAGGAAAAATTTAGCGATCTTAACTGGCGAATATCCGAGCGTAAAAAGCACGATGCTCTCGTTTTCGCGCGAAAGTCTAAAAAACATGAGCGCAAGCGATGCGAAAAACGCGATAGGTACGGTAAAAAGCAGCACTCTAGGCAGCATAAACATATAAAGTTTAAAAAGCTCTGTAAAGGTAATCTCGATGTATGACGTGATACGCGCGATCTGAATAAAAAACACGATCGACATGATGAGAAAAAGCGTCGCAAATAGCGATGCGAACGTACCTAGGAAGTTTGAAAAAAGATAACGCGCCGTCCTATCCATAAATTAGCCCCAAGATGTAGATAAACCAATCCTTAAACGCATAAACTATAAGCGTAGCAAGGCTCAAAAACGGTACGAAAGGCAGCTCGTATCCGCGTTTTCGCACGATGACGTAGGCTGGCAGCGTCAGTAGCGCCGAGACATAGATCGCCATGAGGCCAAGCTTGATGCCCAAAATCGCTCCCATAACGCCCGCGATAAAGATGTCCGCAGAGCCCATAGCTTCACGCTTGAGAGCCAGGCTAACGACCGCGCGCAGTAACCAAAATGCAAACATAAAAATCGCAGCGTTTATAAACGAATCAAAGGCGCGCAAAAGCTCATCAGAGTCAAAAGAGGCGGGTAGATTAAAACCGTAAAGTAGCGAAAATGCGACGCTGGCAAAAAGCAGCGGATCGGGAACAGCTTTGTAACGAAAGTCGATCAGGCTAAGCGCTAGCAGCAAGATAAAGCAGATGCCAAGCATCGCTGCCTTAAAAATCGCGGCGTAAAAGCCGTCCGTAAAAGGCTCAAGTCCGTGTGTCTCAATGCAATACGCAAGCACGCAAAGCAGGCCGCTAGCAAGCTCAACTAGAGGATACTGAAAGCTGATTTTTTCGCCGCAAAACGCGCACTTGCCGCGTAAAAATAGCCACGCAAAAATTGGGATGTTATGATACGGTTTTAGCGGTGTTTTGCAGCTTTGGCAGTGTGAGGCGGGGAAATTTATACTCTCGCCGTGCGGCATGCGGTAGATCAGGACGTTGCTAAAGCTGCCGACTACGGCGCCCAAGATAAAAAATAATAAAATAAAAAATACAACGGCGAAAATCATAACTCTCCTAATTTAATTTATAACACATTTGGCTGCTTGCGGTTGTTTTGGGCTAGCGGCGACGTTTTTAAGCAATGTTTGCGCAAATTTGCCGCGCGATTTGAGCTAAAATTTGACTCGTTATTTACGCCGCAAAAAGCATAAAACACAAAATTTAAAGGCGATTTTAGCGAAATATTGCCTTGAATGATTTTAAATTTAAAGATTTCGGTTTAAAATTTATGCAAAACGGCGTTACGACAAGGCTTTTATTTGTCAAATTTAAAGGCACTTTTTTGGCGAGCAAATCAAATAAAACGACGTAAATTTAAAAAACAGCGGTAACCAAAAAAACGTCAAATTTAAAGTCCGCCGAACCTTCTGTCTTTTTTCTTAAATTTTGCTGTTATCAGGGCTAGCTCCTCGCGCGTAAAATCAGGCCAAAGCGTGGGCGTAAAGGCAAACTCGGCGTATGAAGCCTGCCAGAGCATAAAATTTGACAACCTCTGCTCGCCGCCGGTGCGCACGAGAAGATCGATGGGCGCGTACTCGTCGAGGCACTCTTGCAAGCTATCTTCGCTTAAATTTAGAGCTAGTTTTTGGGCGTCAAATTCTCCTCCGCTTTTTTCGCAAAATCTTCTAAAAGCTCTTAAAATTTCATCTTTAGCGCCATAGTTTAGGGCCAAATTTAGCTTTAGCCTAGAGTTTTGCGCGGTCGCGTTTTTGATATCAGCTATCTCGTTTTTTAGCTTGTCGCTTAGCGGACTTTCGTCGCCGATAACGTTAAATTTGATACCGTTTTTGATAAAGCTTTCGCGTTTTGAGAGCAAAAATTTATGCAAAAGATCCATTAAAAAGGCCACTTCGCTCTTTGGGCGCTTCCAGTTTTCGGTGCTAAATGCATAAAGGCTCAGCACCGCCACGCCCTCGTCGATGCAAAACTCGCACATCTGCTCTACGACGTTCGCGCCCGTTTCGTGCCCTTTAGTGCGTAGCAGACCTCGGCGCTTGGCCCATCTACCGTTGCCGTCCATGATGATCGCGAGGTGATTTAGCTCGTTCATTTTAGCCCTTAAAATCGATTATTTTTCCGCTTGGATCAAAGAAAGCGGCGATGTTTTGCGTCGTTTGCGCTTCGCAGTCAAATTCATTTCGCAAGAGCCTAGCGACCTTGTCAAACGGCGTCTGCGCGCTGATTATCCTGGCGCCTTTTAGCGTAAAAATAATCGGAGCGAAATTTGAAAAAACAAGGTAAATTTGACTCGTGCGGGCGCCGTCAAATTTCATCTGAAAAACGCCTTTTGCGCCGTTATAAACAAACGAAATATTAATGATATTTTTTTGTAGCGCAAGCAGCATTTGAGCTAGATTTTCAAACGTTTCTCGCGAGTCTGCCGCGCTAAGACTATTAAATATATATTCATAAAACCAGTTTAGATCGGGCTCGCTTATCAGCCTTTCTATCAGCGCGAGTCCCTCAGGCGCGGCGTAGGATAAATTCGGCTTTTTAAAGAGATTTCTTATCACGATATTTTCGGTGCCACTTGCGATCTCGCCCCAGTATTCGCCGTCCACGTCGAGGCTTTTCATGCTTTTCGTGCTTAGTATTTTGTTGCCCATTTTGAGATTGTATCGATTATAGCCCGTCTTTTCGGCGACTTTGATACTGATGGGTAGGCTCGCGTTTAGAGCCGTGCCCGCGCCGCCGCTTGCGATTTTTTGCACTCGTGAGACGGGATTTATCATAGCTTGCTTGCTAAGTTTACGATTTGCCGCGCCGCGTCATCTTTAGATGTTAGCGCGATATTTTGTACGTCACGGCTCGTTATAAAGGCGATTTGCGTGCTATCCGAGCCGAAATTTATATCGCCGCCAAGCACGTTTAGGCAAACGGCGTCGAGGCTCTTTTTCTCAAGTATATTTTTTGCGTTTTGCATGGCGTTTGCGCCGTCCGTTTCCATTTTAAAGCCGATTTTCTTTACGTTTTTAAAATCTGCCAAAGAGCCTAAAACATCATCGTTTTGCACAAGCTCCAGCGTCCAAATTTCGCCTAAATTTTGCTTTTTTAACTTGCCTTCAAATTTGGTTTTAGGAGTATAGTCGCTAACCGCAGCCGCCATCGCGAGTAAATTTGCGTCCGTCAAATTTGCGCGTAGTAGCTCTTTTAGCTCCGCCGAGCTTTGAAATTTTAGCGTTTTATAGGGCGCGTTCGCCGTCTCAAAGCTAGCTATCAGCGTCACGTCGGCGCCCGCGTAGTAAAATGCGTCCGCCAGCGCTTTTGCCGTCTTGCCGCTAGAAAAATTCGTGATCGCCCGCACGTCGTCGATCTTTTCGCTCGTGGCGCCGCCCGTTACGACTACCTTTTGTCCTTTAAATTTTGGCTCCGTTAGCATTCTTTTGGTTTCGTAGATGATCGTAGAAACGTCTGCCAGCGCGCCTTTGCCCGTATCGCCGCAGGCTAGGGTTTTTTCTACCGGTTCGATAAATCTCGCGCCGTTTGCCGCTAAAAACTCGAAATTTTTGCGCGTGGCGAAGTGATTTATCATTTTGTCGTTGGCTGCGGGCGCGATGAGTAGGGGAGCGGGGCTAGCGATCAGAGTCTGCATGAAAACGTTATCGCAAATGCCGCTTGCAAGCTTGTTTATCGTATTTACGCTCGCGGGCGCGATGAGGATTAGATCGGTTTTGGCGTAGGCGATGTGATTTAGCCCGTCCTGCCAACTCTCCGTGCGAGAGGTTAAAATTTTATGCTCGCACAGCGCTTCAAAGCCGGCTTCAGAGCAAAATTTAAGCGCTCCTTCGCTAAGCATAACCCGCACGTCCGCGCCCTCTTTTTTTAGCGCGGATAAAATTTCATAAGCCTTATAAAACGCGATACTGCCGCAAACCGCGAGCAAAATTTTTTTATTTTTTAGCATTTTAGTCGCTTTTCGTATCGTTAAAAAATTTATAAAAAAAGCCTTCTTTATTTACCTGTTTCGTGCGGCTGATGGCTAGCGCGCCGCTTGGTACGTCGCTAGTTACGGTGCTTCCCGCCGCGATTAGCACGTCGTCGCCGACTTTTACGGGAGCTATGAGCTGCGTGTCCGAGCCGATAAAGACGTTTTTGCCGATTATTGTTTTGTGCTTAGCTTTGCCGTCGTAGTTGCATGTGATCGTGCCGCAGCCTACGTTTGAGCCAGGGCCTATCTCGCAGTCGCCCAGATAGCTTAGGTGGCCTGCTTTGACGCCGTTTAGTCTGGCTGCTTTTAGCTCGACGAAATTTCCGATGTGAGTGTTTTTGATCTCGCATTTTGGGCGTATGTGCGCGAGCGGGCCGACGTCCGAGTCCTCGATGACGGAGCTTTCTACGACTGAGCCGCTTTTGATGACGGAGTTTTTGATGAGGCACTCTCCGATGACGCTTACGTTTTCTTCGATGACGCATTCGCCTTCAAATTTTGCTCTAGCATCGATGTAAATGCTATTAGGCAGACGCATTAGCACGCCGCTTTTCATCAAATTTTTCTTGATCTCGTCCTGCATCAAATTTTGGGCGATACTGAGCTGAAATTTATCGTTTATTCCCATGAAATTTTGCTCTTCGACGCTGATGGCCCAGCACTTTAGGCCGCGCTCGTTTGCGATTTTGATCGCGTCGGTTAGGTAGAATTCTTTCTGCGAGTTTTGGCTGCCGATGAGAGGCAAAATCTCGCGTAAAACTTCGCTTTTAAAGCAGTAGCAGCCGGCGTTTGCGCTTTTTATCATTTTTTGCGTCTCGGTCGCGTCTTTTTGCTCGACGATGGCCTCTACTTTGCCGTTATTTATGATCACGCGGCCGTATCCGTACGGATCTGCCGCCTCAAAAACGCTAAGAGCTATGTCTGAGTTTCCCGCGCTTAGGCGGATTAGGTCGTTTGTTTTGATAAGCGGCATATCTCCGCACAAAATCAGCGTTTTTTCGCTATTTAACGGTATGCTTTTTAGCGCGCCCGCAGTGCCCGGGAACTCTTTTAAATTTTGTTCGTAAATTTTAGTTTGAGGGAAAATTTCTTTGATTTTAGCTTCCACTAGCTCTTTTTGATAGCTCAAAACCACGCTCACGTCGCTACTGATCTCATAAGCCTTGCGCAAAATATGGATAATCATCGGCTCTCCGCAAAGCTCGAAAAGCACCTTTGGCCTGCTTGATTTCATCCTAGTGCCAAGCCCCGCGGCAAGCACCACTACGCCGATATCGCTCATCTTTTTTCCTTGTTTAAATTTGAGTGATTTTATCTCAAATTTGCTAAATGCGCGATTAATGCTTTTTGGACTTAACAATTTCTTAAGCATTAACTTATATAATCACGGCCTTTGAATATAATCAAAATCAAATTTAAAGGATGCAACTTGCTTTCATTTTTAAAAAAGGCTTTAAGAAGAAATCAGTTTTTGTTTAATCTCCACCTGATTTTATCGATTATTTTTGCCGTTCCGCTACTCGTTATCGGTGTTACGGGCGCGATTTTGTCGTATCAGCACGAGCTTGAGGAGCTTATAAATTTAAACTCCGTCAAGGTCGAAAAAACCGGCGAAATGCTAAGTGCAGAAAAAATCTTGCAAAGCTTTAGCGAGCAAACGGGCGTTAAACAGCTCGCAAGGCTTGTGCTGCCGAAAAATGAAAACGAAGCAATCAAAATTTATGCTAGCAACAGCGATGCCTATCTGGTCGATCCGTACACCGCGCAGATCATCGGCAAGGACTACGGATTCGCCTTTGTTCGCACCGTAATGTCGCTGCACCGAAATTTAGGCTTTGCGCTAACTGGCAATAAAACCGCGGGCGAGGTCGGTAAGCAGATTGTAGGCGCTAGTACGGTCGCGATGATAGTGCTCGTGATAAGCGGCGTTTGGTTGCATTTCCCAAGGATAAAACGCAAATTTGCCGAGGCGATAAAGCCGAATTTTAAACTCAAAAAATACGCCCTTTTTCACAACCTGCACACGAGTTTAGGCGCCTTAAGCGCAGTGATTTATCTCGTCGTCTGTCTAACGGGGCTCATGTGGTCGTACCGCTGGTATAACGGCGCGGTGACTGAGCTTTTCGTTAGCGCGCAAAATTTGCCTAAAGAGGCCGAGCGCAAAGAGGGCGCGCCCGAAAAAACAGAGAGCAAAAAGAGCGCCGAGTATAAATTTAGCGATGTGCAGAGAGCTTACGAGATATTTAAATCAAGCGGCATAGAGTATAAAGAATTTAGCCTGATGCTAGCAGCCGGAGATAAGATAAACGTCAGATACTACGAACCTGACGCGCCTGGCACCGCTCGTCCAAAAATGACCTCCGTAAACGTAAAAGAGGGCAAGATGGCGGAGCAAAAACAAACCGAGGGCATAACCGTAGGCATGGTAAAGAGCACGAACTACCAGCTGCATACGGGATACTTTTTCGGGATTGCTGGTAAAATTTTGTGGTCGGCGGTTTCGCTTTTGATGGCGCTTTTTATATTTAGCGGCTTTTATATGACGGCAAAAAGGGCGTTTAAGTCAAAAAGAGCTTAACTAAATTTGCCCTTTGCTAATCATTGATAGCGTGCGAGCGATAAATGAGTCAAATTTGCGCTCGCCGCAAGACGCTGTCTTTTGTTTTTGTTTAAAATTTTGCTTCGCTTTTTAAACCAAATTTTTAGAAAAAATTAGCATTCAAATTTGGTCAAGAAAAGTGCCAAAAAAACGAAATATGACCAAAAACGCAAAATTTAAAAAAATTTACCCCAATTTGGAACGCCTTTTGCAAAAAGCTAATCTAAGTTTAACTGTTTTTTCAACTAAAAAAAACTAAAATACAAACTAAAAATTTATAAATAGAAAGTTGCAAGATGGATTTAGGTAGCCTCGTCGGTTGGATAGTTATTATGGTTCTTTTGCTAGGTTCCATGCAGATGGGCGTCGGAATCGGAGCTTACATCGATATTCCCTCGGTTTTGATTGTTTTTGGCGGTACGATTTGCGCGCTGATGATCGGCTTTAAGATGGAGCAGATAAAAAAGCTAGGCACGTTTTACGGCATCGCGGTAAAGCCAAAAACCTACAATCTCCCCGAAATCGTAAAAAAAATGGTCGAATATTCCACGAAAGCCCGCCGCGACGGCATCTTGGCGCTTGAGAGCGATGCAAATAACGAAACCGATCCGTTTCTAAAAAAGGGTCTATCTATGGCGGTTGACGGTAATGAACCAGACGCCATTAGAACGCTGCTTGAGATAGATATGGAGCAGTCTAGCTCGCGTCACGGCGATAATATCAAAATTTTTGAGCAAATCGCGGGTTTTGCGGGCTCGATGGGTATGATCGGTACACTAATCGGTCTGGTCGCGATGCTTATGAACATGTCAGATCCCTCGGCTATCGGTCCATCGATGGCGGTTGCGCTCATCACGACGCTTTACGGCGCGATGATAGGAAACATCCTAGGCTCGCCCGTGGCAAATATCCTAAGCATTCGCGATAAGGACGAAGGTACGGCAAAAGTGCTGATGCTAGAGGGTATAATGGCAATCCAAGCCGGCGACAACCCTAGGACGCTCGAGATGAAGCTACTATCGTTTTTACCGCCTAAAGACCGTGTTAGTCAGTTTGATAAGTAGAAAAAATGGCTAAAAAGTTAATCGATCCGGGTGACTGCCCCAAATGCTTACCCGAGTGGCTCGCGGCGTTTGGCGACTTGATGTCGCTTCTACTTTGCTTTTTCGTACTGCTTCTTTCTATGAGTACGATGGACGCAAAGAAGTTAGAAGCGGCGATCGGCTCGCTAAGCGGGGCTTTGGGCGTGCTTGAGGGCGGCGCGAAACCGGACGTCAGCGCCGAACAAAACCAAGACGACCACGCCACCTCAAACAAAGAGCGCACTGGCGTGAAGTCGAATTTCGAGCAGACTCTGCGCTCTATCAACGAGCTTTTGCATGCTAGCGGCTCGCCCGAGGTTACGTTTGAGGAGAGCGAGAGCGGATTTGTGATTAGATTGCCGGCAAATTTACTCTTTGCAAAAGATAGCGCCCAGCTGCAAAATGACGATGCGCTGCTGTTTTTAAAACGTATCGCGATGGTGATAGCAAAGTTGCCTCCGGACGTCGTGGCAAACGTAATCGGGCATACCGACAGCGAGCAGCCCGCGTCTACCGAGTTTAGAGACAACTGGCAGCTATCATCTGCGCGAGCTATCAGCGTAGTTAGCGAGCTCATCAAAGACGGAGTCGATCCTAAAAAACTAACTGCATCCGCAAAGGCCGAATTTGAGCCGTTTGCGACGAATTTTACCGAGCAGGGCAGGGAGAAAAACCGCAGGGTCGAGATACACTTCGTTTCGTTAAATTTAGACGATAAAGCCAAAACGCAAAAAAGCATACTGGACGCGCAGGAGTAAATTTGAAAAAACTGACGTTTTTGCTGTTTTTTATCTTTGCGGCGGTCGCGATCGGCGAGGATAACGTCACGATCCCGACCGTAAATCTCAGCCTAAGCGCGCCTACCACGCCAACGCAGCTAGTTAGCTCGCTAAACGTCTTACTCGTCCTAACCGTCCTCACGCTCGCTCCTTCGCTAGTTTTTATGATGACCAGCTTTTTGCGGCTCATTATCGTTTTTTCGTTTTTGCGCCAGGCGATGGGCACGCAGCAGATGCCGCCGTCTACGGTGCTCATTAGTCTTGCGATGGTGCTTACGTTTTTTATCATGGAGCCTGTGGGCAAGCAAGCCTACGAAGCGGGCGTGCAACCCTATCTAAGCGAGCAAATCGGCTACCAAGAGGCCTTTGAGCGCGGCGTGAAGCCGTTTCGCGAGTTTATGATAAAAAATACGAGAGAGAAGGATCTGGCGCTGTTTTTACGTATCAGAAATATGCCAAACCCGCAAAGCTTCGACGATATCCCGCTCACGGTTGTGATGAGCGCGTTTATGATCAGCGAGATGAAAACGGCGTTTGAGATAGCGTTTTTGCTCTATCTGCCGTTTTTGGTCATCGATATGGTCGTTAGCTCCGTGCTCATGGCGATGGGTATGATGATGCTGCCGCCGACGATGATTTCCTTGCCGTTTAAACTGCTTATTTTCGTGCTCGTCGACGGGTGGAATTTGCTCGTCATGAATCTCGTTAAAAGCTTTCATTAGGTTTTTTGTCGCTATAATCTTAAAAATGCTCCGCGCGCCGCTTAAATTTTTATTTTATTTTACCTACGGCGCCAGACTTCAGACGGCGCAAACCCGCTCAAATTTAGCCCGCGCCGCCCAGAGCTAATAGGGAAGGGTTTAGATGAAAAAAATTTATATATTTTTGAGTTTTTGCGTTTTTTTGGGAGGCTCGGAGGTTAAATTTGAAGGGAATTTGCCCGAGCTGATTTTAGCCGCGCAGAGCTCAAATTTAGCTCAAATCTCAAACTACGAACCGCAAAAAGCGCAGCTGCAAAAAGATGCCGTAAAAAGCGCATATATGCCAAGTCTCACGATCGACGGTGGATACAGCTTTTTAAGCGGCGACATAAACGTCTTGCGCCCGCAAAGAGCTGCCACGGCAAGGGCGATTTTGGAGCTTGCCGTTTATGACGGCGGCAAAAGAGAAGCTCTGCTAAGCTCGCTTTCGCACCTTGGCGCGGCTGAAATTTTAAAAAACGAGGATTATCAAAACCTGCTTGCATTTAACGCGACCAAGCTTTATTTTAGCTTTTTGTCGCTGGACGAGCTCGCGACCGCAAAAGAGGGCGAGATAAACTACCTAAAAAACGCGCTAAATAGGTTGGAAAAATACTACCGCGCGGGACTTAGCGACGAGAGCGAGTATGAAGCGATAAATGCTAGATACGCCATGGCACTCGCCGAACGCCTCGAGATCTCGCAAAATCAAAACGAGATAAAAAATCAAATCTACGCGCTAACGGGCAGAAATATCGAGCCTGTGGCGGGCTCTAGGATCGCGCTTGCTGATGAGGACTTCGCGCCGCAAAAAAGCGAAAAGCCCGAACTCGAGGCGCTTAGGCTAAATTTTGCTGCTGCTTTGGAGGACGAAAAGATAACCGCGTCCGAGACGAACCCGCAAATTTTCATCAAAAACACCTACACCTTTATGCGCACGCATTACGATAGAAACCTGCTGCCCGTGCAGTATAGAAGCGCGCTGGAGCCGTATTTTGACGACTTTTTTAAGCCGAATTTAAATACAAACGAGCTGATTTTGGGCTTTAGCTGGAAGGCGTTTGATTTTGGCGCGAACAAAAAGCAGCGCGAAATAAAGCGCATAAGCGCGCTGCAAGCGAAGCTAAATTTAGATCAAAAGCGCTTGCAAAACGAGCTAAATTTAGCAAATATCAAAAACGACCTAAAGACGCTAGAGCAAAAGATAGCCGCGGGCGAAAGTGCTCTAAACTCGGCGCAAACCTCGCTAAATGCCGTTAGCAAAAAGTATGAAGCCGGGCTGCTCGGATACGTCGAGTTTTTAAACGCGACTGCGCAGAGCTTTAGCGCAGGTAGCGCGCTGGAGCTAAGCAAGAGTAAATTTGAGATCAAAAAGGCGGAGTATCTGTATGAACGCGGCGGCAAGATCGCCGAAAATATCGAAAAAACGGAGCGCAAATGAATAAAATTTTACTTTTTTTACTGAGCGCGGTGGTTGCGCTTTGCGCACAGGATAGGATCTACGCGAGCTTTGATGTCGCAGCGGCAAAAGACGCGCAGCTCGCGCTAAAAGCCGTCGGTATCGTAAAGGCCGTAAACGTAGAAATCGGCTCTGCGGTAAAGCGCGGCGACGTGCTACTCGAGCTTGAAAACGAGAGCGAAAAGCTAGCCGTAAGGCTCGCTCAAAACGACCTAGAGAGCGCGCAGACGGCAAAAGCCCACGCAAAAAGCGTGCTGGATAAATTTAAGCTCGTTCAAAGCGTGAGCTCGAAGCAGGCTTTTGAAAATGCGGAGTTTGATTTTAAAAACGCCGCGCTATCCGAAAACAGGGTGCATCTGGCGCTAAATTTGGCGCAAAAGAGGCTTGAGGATACGCGGCTACTCGCGCCTTTTGACGGGACGATCTCAAGCAAGAGTATCGAGGTCGGCGAGGGTGTTGGTGGCGTAGCGCAAAAGCTAATGTCGATCTTTTCGTATCCCGATGTCAAACTCAAGCTTAGCTTTGACGAGAAATTTAAAGACCGCGTGAAAATCGGTAGCGAATTTATCTATAAACTAGACGGCCAAAACGAGGAAAGACGCGGCGAGATCAGTCTCATCTACCCGACTATCGATACAAAAAACGGCAAAATTTACGCCGAAGTGCAGGCGCGAAATTTGACGCCGGGGCTTTTTGGCGAGGGATATATCGTCTCTAGCGCGCAGGACGGGGACGCAACGAGCGATAAAAAGGTCGCCGAGCCTAAAAACAAGGACGAAAATTTGGCGGATACAAACAAAACGTCCGAGCTTAAATTTGAAGGCTTGAAAAGCGGCGGGCATGCTGCTAGCGGCGCAAAATTTGACGATAAAAAAGCTAGCTTCGGCGCGGCTAGGTTTTTAAATTTGAGGGCGCAAACGAAAAGCGAGATAAATTTAAACTCAATTTATGTGTGCGGCGTTAAATTTGACTCCGCCGCAAAAAATGCAAATTTGATGAGCGGGTCAAATTTATCGCATAAACAGCGAGATATAAATTTAAACACAGAATTTGACGCGGCGCAAATTTTACTAACCGCCAAACGCCAAACGCTTTTTATGGAGCAGGGCGGACGGGTAAATTTGACGCAAAAGGCAGTTTTGGCGAAGGCGCGAAATGTATAAACTAGCCATAAATCGCCCGATTACGACGCTGATGTTTTTCGTCGCGCTCGTATTTTTCGGCGCGATGTCGCTTCTTAGGATGCCGGTAAATCTCTTTCCTGAGGTCGTCATCCCGCTGGTTAAGATCACGACCTACGCGCCGGGCGATATGAGCCTCATCGAGAGCAGGGTCACTAAAAAGATCGAGGACGAGGTCTCGACGATAGACGGTATCAAAAAAATTAGATCCTATACATTTAACAACCTCAGCATCGTTTTGGTTGAGTTTAATCTCAAGAAAAACATCGACGTCGCCGCAAACGACGTGCGCGACAAGGTCGCAAAGGCAAAGCTCGACGCCCAGCCCGAGATAGAGAAAATTAGTAGCGACAGCGGCAAGGTGGCGAGCTTTTTCGTTAGCCGCAAGGACGAAAATTTAACCGCGCTCATGCAAACGGTCAAAGACGAAGCAAAACCGTTTTTGCAGCGCGTAAAAGGCGTTGGCAAGGTCGATGACAAGGGCTTTTTGGAGCCTGAGATCAAAATTTACCTTGATCCGTTTAAGCTCGATAAATACGCCCTGACCGCAGCCTCGGTCATAAATATAATCAAATCGCAAAATTTAAAAGCACCGCTAGGTAAGCTGGAAAATAGCGAATTCGAGATATTTTTAAAGAGCGAATTCGACGCTAAAAGCGTGCGCGAGCTAGAGGAGATCCGCCTGCAAAAGGACGTGTTTTTAAAAGACGTCGCGCGCATAGAGCTATCTCATCACGACACCGACGCCGTTGCGATGTATAACGGCAAGCGCGGAGTGCTGCTTGACGCTATAAAAGTAAGCGGCGCAAACACTATCGAGACGATAGATGCGCTCAAAGCAAAAACCGGTGAACTAGCTGCAAAACTGGGCGCAAACTACGAAGTGGAGCGGGTTTATGAAAAGAGCGAGAGTATCCTAAAGCACATAAATCAGGTCAAATTTGACATGATGCTAGGCGTCGCGCTCACGGTCGTCATCGTCTTTTTCTTTTTGCGAAGCTTTAGCGCGACCGTCATCGCCGCACTCGCGATCCCGGCTAGTATCGTGGGGACGTTTTTTATCATCGACGTTTTGGGCTTTGATCTAAACCGCCTGACGCTACTGGCTCTCACGCTTGGTATCGGTATATTTATCGACGATGCGATCGTGGTCGTAGAAAATATCTCCAAAAAGATGCAAGAGGGCGAGAGCAACCCGCTAAAAGCAAGCTTTGAGGGCGTGCGCGAGATAGCCTTTAGCGTGCTTAGCATTAGCGCAGTGCTGCTTTGCGTGTTTGTGCCGATTGCCTTTATGGAGGGTGTCGTTGGGCAGTATTTTAACTCCTTCGGTATGAGCGTGAGCGGCGGTATCGTGGTGTCGTTTTTGGTTTGCATTATGCTGATACCTAGTCTCGCGGCAAGGTTCTTGAGCGAGGGCGAGAGTAAATTTTACCGCGTGACAGAGCCTATATTTGAGGCGCTCGAGAGCGGTTACGAGCGACTTTTGAAGCTTATTTTGAGGTTTAAAACCGTGTTTGTTATCCTTACTTTGGGCGTGCTGGCTCTTTGCATGAGCCTAGCCGGCAAGGTCGGTATGGACTTTTTGCCCGTCGAGGACGAGGGGCAGTTTGAGATATTTTTAAAGGCAAACCCGGGCATCTCGGTCGAGGCTATGAGCGCTAGAGCTAGCGAGGTCGTGCGCGAGGTAGATAGCGATCCGCGCGTCGAGTACTCCTATATGATCGCGGGCTACACGGACTCAAAGGACGCGTACAAGGCTAAAATTTACGTCCGCTTAAAGGGCTTTGAGTCGCGAAAAGAGCGCCAAACGCAGATAATGGACGAGTATAGAAAAAAGCTTAAATTTGAAGGTCTCAGCGTCAAGGTTCTGCAGATACCATACGTCGATACGGGCAGCGACAGCGAGCCGGTGCAGCTAACGATCACGGGCGATAGCCTGGAAAAGCTGGACGAAATCCTGCCAAAAGCCATAGCGATGGTGCGCGCGATAGAGGGCACGACGGACGTGGGCAGCGATAACGAGGATAAGATAAACGAGCTACAAATCAGCGTAAATAAAGACAAGGCCAAACGCCTAAGCGTCGATCCTAGCGCGGTCGCGCAGGTGATATACGCGTCCTTTGGGCAAAATAGGCTTGGTAGCTTTGATAATGGCGACGCGCAGTACGATATGATACTGAGGTTTGACGACGAGTACCGCAGGGACGCGCAGGCGCTACAAAAACTAAAGATCAAAAACGCGCACGGCGAGAGTATAAGCCTAAGCGCGGTGGCGGAGTTTAAGACGAATAAGACCTTTTCCGTGATAAACCGCTTTAACAAACAGCGTCAGATCAGGATCGTCGCAAACGTGGATAACGTCCCGCTAGGCGCCGTACAAAAGGGTATCGACGAAAATATCGGTCAAATTTTGCCCGCCGGCTACGACTATGTGATGACGGGCTTTATCGAGATGATGAACGACACGAACGCAGCCTTTGTATTTACGATCAGTCTTAGCGTCGTGCTCATCTATATGATCCTAGCCGCGCTTTACGAGAGTTTTATTTTGCCGATCATCATCATGATCTCGATGCCGCTGGCATTTGGCGGCGTGGCTGTCGGACTCTATCTTAGCGGCAACTCCTTTAGCTTGTTCGTCATGGTCGGCGCGATCTTGCTTTTTGGTATGGTGGGCAAAAATGCGATTTTGGTCGTGGATTTTGCCAACCGCTACGCAAACGAGGGCGCACCGCTAAACGAAGCCATCGTGCGCGCGGGCGTTAAGAGGCTACGAGCGATACTGATGACTACTTTTGCGATGATATTTGCGATGCTGCCGCTTGCGCTTAGTAGAGGTGCTGGATACGAGGGCAACTCCCCGATGGCGATCTCGGTGATCTCGGGACTCATCAGCTCGACGCTGCTAACGCTACTCGTCGTGCCCGCGCTCTTTGGCGCAGTATATAAGATAGATAAATTTGTGAGTAAAATTTATAAAAGAGAGGAAATTTAAGGCTCAAATTTGAGTTTGCTTTCGGCGAGACTTGTATCAAATTTACCCTCGGCGGTTGCTCGACTGTTGGGCGCTGATTTTGTTTAAACTAAAAAGCCTATTTTGCTTTGAGACCACATTAAATTGATTTCCGTAATTTAACGTAACAAATTTGTCGTTTTGCATTCGTCTGCCTCTGCTAAACCCTGTTTTTAAATATTCAACGCAAAATATAGATTCCTTATTTATTTGATAATGGTTTTAGAAATTATTAATTATTAAAACGATAAAATCCGCGCCGATTTAGAGTAAATTTTAAAAGGGCAAATTTTAAACGTGAATATATTTGACAAAAAGATTATGTATAAGATTCACACTTACGCTTCGCTGATATTTTGTATTCCATTAGTTGTCGCGTATTTTACCGGTTCGGTTTTAGTTTATAAAGACGAGATAAATAATATTTTAATGCCTGACACCATCTATATAGCGGATAGCGACGATAAAAAGAGGCTAAAATTTGACGAACTAAGAGAAAAAATAGAAAAAGAGTACCCAAGGCATGAGATTGTAGGTTGGAATATCGACGTAGATCCGCAAAAAACGGACAAAATTTGGCTACTAGAGCACGGCGCGGGCGAAAAAGAGTGGGCCTGTATCTATCTGGACGCTTTTAGCGGAGAGATAAAAAGCGACCTCGTGCCGCACGATAGCGGATTTATCGGCGTCATAAGCGAGCTTCACGAAAATTTGCTTCTTGAAAAAAGCGGTCAAATTTTGCTTGGACTAACGGCGATTTTTGCTTTTATTATTTCGATTAGCGGTTTTATCGTTTACCGAAATTTTTGGGCGAATTTGCTGCGCCTTCGGTTTGCGCGCATGGCTACTTTTATGAGCGATTCGCACAAATTTATCGGCGTTTTTTCGACGCCCGTTATCTTTGCGGTCGCGCTTAGCGGTGCTTGGTGGGAGCTTAGGTTTATGTTTATGCCGCCTTTTGATAATTCAAAATTCGTAATCGGTCCGCAAATTTACGATAAAAATATCTCAATCGACGCTCTGGTACAAAGAGCGGCCTCGGATATGCCCGGATTTAGGACGCATTACGTTAGTTTTCCGTTTTTTGACGGCGCAAATATCACGCTTTACGGACAAAAACCACAGCAAAGCTTCCTACATAGCCAGTACTCAAGCACCGTTACTTACGATAAAAATAGCGCAAATTTAATCGGTGTAAAAGATATAGAGCTAGCAAGCAAAACGGATAAATTTTTATCGACGTTTAGGCGCGCTCACTACGGCGACTATAACGCCGCGACTAAATTTTTCTGGTTTTTATGCGGCTTGGCACCGTTAGCGCTTAGCGTTTCGGGGATTTATTTATGGATAAAAAGATCAAATTTTAAAAGGAGAAAAAGATGAGAAATAAAATTTTGCTTTCGGTCGCGGCTAAAATTTGCTCGCGTCCGTTCAAATTTTAGCCGCCCAAAACGGCGAGAGTTCAGCCGGCAAAGAGACGCTTCGTGCCGTCGAGGTAACTAGCGAACAAAGGCGCGACGACGTCAAATACAACGCCAAAGAGCTCGTAAAAAGTACTACTAGGCTAGACCTCACCTCGCGCCAAACGCCTCAGTCGCTTACCGTCATCACCGAGGCCAGGTTAAAGGATCAAAATATCAACGACTATCAGGTGCTTTTGCGAAATATTCCCGGCGTCACGCTTAGCAAGTGGGATGAGCGCGTATATCCTACGGCTAGAGGCTTTAAGATAGATTATTATTTGCTTGATTCGATGCCAAGTTTCGGCGGATTTAGCCTAGGCGCAAACGATATGAGTATGCTACCCTATGAGCGCGTCGAGGTCGTAAAGGGCGCAAACGGCCTACTAGCGGGTGCAGGCAATCCGGCGGCTAGCTTAGATTTCATCCGAAAAAGAGCAAATTCAAAAGAATTGACGGGAAATTTCAAACTAAGCGCGGGCTCTTACGATAGATACGGCGTATCGGGCGACGTGCAGACTCCCGTAACTGCCGATGGTAACGTGCGAGCTAGAGCGTCGTTTATGCACGAGAAGTCTCGCTCGTATATGGACTACTATAACCGTAAAAACACCGCTATCTATGGCGTAGTGGATGCTGATATCATGGATAGCTCGTGGCTAAGCCTAGGCGCTTTTTATCAGGAGCTAAAGCGCCATGGCATACGCTGGGGAGGAATGCCTGCGTTTTACAAGAACGACGTTAGGCGCGAGTTTGGTAAAAACGAAATTTTTTCGCAGCCTTGGACTAGGTGGGATATCAAGACTTTTGACGTTTATACCGATTTTAGGCACTATTTTGAAAACGAAGCCAGCCTAAATCTCTCCTACTCCTTCCGCCGAGCAAACACGGACTCAAATCTACT
>CAUQPE010000008.1:0-29357 GCA_963519915.1 uncultured Campylobacter sp.
TTTAAATTTTAAGCTCGGCAGACTATATGTCTAGCCTACGCTTAAAATTTAAATTTCGCCTCGCCTAAGTCAAAAATATCGCCGCCGAAATTTACTAAAAATAGTTTCGCGAGCGCTTTTTGTGGAGCTTGAAATTTTTGCTCTGCGACAGACTATATGTCTAGTCTTGGACGAGAATTTCTACGCAACCTCAAAAATCATCTCGCGATACTTTGCCTCTAATGCTAAAATTTAATTATCAAAATTGAACGTAAAACGATAAGGCGAAGGATTTTTCGTTTAATTAAGGCGAAATTTAATTTTTAAGCGTAGGCTAACCGCGTGGGTTGCCGAGCTTGAAAATTAAATTTCAACGCAAAGTAAGTAGAAAAAGCCAAGCCGCCTATTTTACAATCCCAGGCAATCATCTATCCCGTACAGCCCGCTCTCTCGCCCCGCCGTCCAAATCGCCGCCTTTATCGCGCCTTTGGCGAAGGTCGCGCGGCTAGTTGCGGTGTGATTTAGCTCGATAAACTCGCCCTCGTTGTAAAATCCAACCGTATGCCTGCCCACGACGTCGCCGCCTCGCACCGCTAGGATCGCGATCTCGTCCTTGCTGCGAGCTCCGACCATGCCGTCTCTGCCCGTTACCAAGACTTCTTTCAAATTTAACCCTCTAGCCGCTGCTACGCGTTCACCAAGCGTCAGCGCCGTGCCGCTTGGAGCGTCTTTTTTGTGCCTGTGGTGCTGCTCGACGATCTCGGCGTCAAAATCGCGCAATGCCTTTGACGCAAGCGCCGCCAATCGGTTTAAAACCGCGACGCCAAGGCTCATGTTGGTAGCGTAAAGTATCGGCATCGCCGCGCTTGCTAGCTTGAGCAGGTTCGCGCCGTCCTCGCCAAGACCCGTCGTGCCTATGACTAGCGGTTTTGGGTCGGTACGAGCGTAGTTTAGCAGATTTATCGCGCCCTCTTTGATCGTAAAGTCGATAACAACGTCGCAGCTTGCGAAAAGCTCGTCAAATTTGTCCGTGAGGATGACGCCATCAGGCAACGCAAAATCAAGCGGCTCTATCGTATAAGCCGCGCTAAGCTTTGCGCCAGGCTCGTTTTTTAGGCACTCTATGATCATGCGTCCCATTTTGCCGCTTGCGCCGTGGATTCCTATTTTTACCAAAATTTATCCTTTAAAATTTGGGCTAAATTTAGCATAAATTTCATAAAAATAAATTTAGCACGGCCGCCGACTTTGCTGCGTGCGGGCAAAAATATTAAAAATCGCGCTATATAATCGGCTTTTTAAATTTAAAGGACGACGATGAGAAAAATTTTATTTTTATTTCTAGCCGTTTTTGCGGCGAGCATTTTAGCTAAACAAGCACCGATAGCGCAGGCAGCTAAAACGCGGCAATCGGACGCAAATTTGAGCTCGTCAAATTTGACGGCGAAAGATAAAACCGCGCAAAAGCTAAATTTGACCCAGGATCCCACTATATCGAGCGGCGAGCTAGCAAACGGCCTAAAATACTACGTCAAAGAGAACAAGCAGCCCGCAAATTCGGCCTATTTTTACCTAGTCGTAAACATCGGCTCGACCGACGAGCGCGAAAACGAGCTGGGGCTGGCGCATTTTACGGAGCACATGGCCTTTAACGGCAGCCGCGAGTTTAGCAAAAACGAGCTTGTTAAAAAACTAGAGAGTCTCGGAGTGGCCTTTGGCGCGGATCTAAACGCGCAGACTAGCTACGATCAGACGGGCTATCTGCTAGAAATCCACGTAAATGAGCAAAATTTAAAGGACGTTTTTCGCGTTTTTCGCGACTGGATCGACGGCGTGAGCTTTGACGCGGCAGAGCTGGATAAAGAGCGGGGCATCATCATCGAGGAGGAGCGCGCTAGAAACACGCCCGCGTATAGATTTTACATCAAAAACCGCGTGCCCGAGCTTTACGGCGAGAGCATCTACGCCAAAAGGTCGCCCATCGGCGATATGAATATCGTAGAAAACGTCGACGTAGCGACTATAAAGGGCTTTTACGGCAGGACGTATCAGCCTAGATTTATGAAATTTATCGCGGTCGGAGACTTTGATAAAAAGCGCATCGAGGAGATGATAAAGCAAAGCTTTAGCTCGGCTAAAAACACGAACGACTACGCGAGCCCGGATAAAACTATCCAGGTAAAAAGCGGCTTTAGCGTAAACAACTACGACTCCGCCGAGATCGGGCTAAACTCGATAAATTTGATCTTCACGCAAAAGTATAAATTTGACGGCGAGATCCAAAGGCTCAGGCAAAATTTACTCGCAAACTACATCTCAGACCTCGTCGCGATGATATACGAGCAGCGAAATTTAGCTCTGCGCGGGCGATTTTACTCGCCGATAATCGAAGACCAAAACGTGCTTTACGCCTTTGAGATAAACGCCGTCGAGGATGATTTTAGCGGCGCGCTTAGCGATCTGGCGGGCGTTTTAAAGGGTGTGGAGAAATTTGGCTTTAGCGATGCGGACTTTGAAAGCGCGAAAAAAGATTTTATAAACTCGGCTAAAAATGCCTATTTACAAGCGGGCAACAAGCGCTCTAGCGCGGTCGCGGCAAATATCGAGGAGACGACTAGGATCGGCGGCGTGTTGCTTGGCGAAAAAGACCTGCGCGACGTTACCTTGGCGCTACTTGAGGACATTAGCCTTGAGGAGGTAAACGCCGAATTTAGGCGGATACTCGGTATCGACGCAAAAACTTTAAACGTAATTAGCGCCAAAGGGGCGAAGCTAAACGAGGCTAAATTTGATCAAATTTGGGCGGAGGCAAAGCCGTACGACACGCTAGCCGCAAAGCAGGCAAAGAGCGAGCTTTTCGATTACGGCGCGTTAAAACCTAAAAATTTCGTCTCTAAAAAACATAACGAGAAGCTTGATTTTTATCTTTACGAGCTGCCAAACGGCGCGCGCGTCGCATTTAAGGAGGTAAAAACCAAAAAAGACGTCGTCTGGCTAAGCGCGGTTAGTCGCGGCGGCACGTCGAATTTGCCAAAACCAAAGCAGGGCGCGCTGGCGGTAGAGGTCTCAAACGAGAGCGGGGCGGGGGAGTTTAGCAACTACGACCTGGCTAAAATCCTAAGCGGCAAGCAGCTAAGCTATAGCAAATTTATCGATCAGCTTTCGCAAGGATACAGTGCAAGCTCGGTTAGCGCGGACTTCGAGTGGCTTTTGCGCGCGCTGTTTTTGGAGTTTAGCGAGCCTAGATTTGACGAAAACGCGCTAAAAAAGACAAAAATCAACGAGCTTGAAAAGCTGGAAAAAACCAAAAATCTGCCCGAGCGTAAATTTCGCGACGAATTTGCGAGATTTTTCTACGAAAACAACCCGCGAACAAACCCGCTCGAGGCCGCGGACATAAACGAGCTGCAGATGGAGGACGTAAAAAAGATAGTGAAGGATAAATTTACCAACGCGGCTTCGTATGATTTTATCGTGGTTGGCGATCTAAATTTGACCGCGGTCGAGCCGCTTTTGCAAAAATATCTAGCAAATTTACCCGCACGCACGGAACGCGAAAATTTCGTCGATGACGGCGCAAGATCGATCGCGGGCAAGCGGGAGTTTAAGCGAAGCTATCAAACCACGCAGCGAAGCGACGCCGCGATGATAATGAAAAACGAAAAAGTGAAATACTCGCGCCCAGAGTTACTGCGCGTAAACGCCCTATCCGCGGTGCTTTCGATGATGCTGCGCGAGGACGTGCGCGAGGACCGCGGGCAGGTCTACGGCCTGGGCGTGCATATGAGCCTCGCAAAATATCCGTACGAAAGCTTCACCGCGCATTTTGGCTTTACGGCGGCGCCTGATAACGTAAGCGCCGTGCTGGGCGAGATAAAATCAAATGTCGCCGAGCTAAAAGGCGGCGCGGACATCCAGCGCTATCTGCAAAATTTCAAAAAATCAGCCCTCGTAAAAATGCGCCAATCCTACGTTCAGGGCGAGTTTTGGACGCGCGCGCTCATGCGCGAGCTGGTTTTTGGCGATGAGATTTTGAGCCTTGACGAGTACGAAAACGCGGTAAATGCGCTCACCGAGCAGGACGTGAAAGACGCGGCGAAGCTCTATCTGGACGAGAAAAACGTCGTGATAAGCGTAAACAATCCCGCCGCGGCGAAGTAAATTTAAGCCTCGGCGGTAAATTTGATTTGCCGCTTGGGCGACGAGCGCAAATTTGGCTTTAGATTCGGCTGGGATCTATTAAATTTGAAGCTAAATTTACCTCTCGTCAAACGAAATTTGAGTTAAATTTGCTCAAATTTAACTCAAATTTTCCCCTAACATTTTATCTCCTTTTATCTATTTATCTGTAAATTTAACTCTGGTCGGATTTACTTCGGTTGTTATCTACGTAAATCACCTTGGCTGGGTTGTTCTTGGTTTTATATATAAACCATCTTATTTCATATTGCCTTTTTTCTTCATTTGCCCATTTTATAAAAGCTCTTGCGTCTTTAAACGTTGCATTTTCGTCGGGGCAGTGTTGTTTGTAGAAATTTATATCTTTATCAAATTTTTCTATCATTTTCGGGTCTATCGGCTTTGGTTTGTATTGCAAAAGACCTTCATGATATAAGCACTCGGTACATAAGTGATCATATTTCTCATTTTTGCGTAATCTCTCTTCGCCTTCCTCATCTCTGCCTTTATTCATTTCATAGATGTATTTCTCTTTTTCTTTCGTAAAAGATTTTAATTTATCATTGCACGCTTTATACGCCTCCTTTAACTGCTCCTTAGTCGGAGCATTAGGGAGGTCGTATTTTATAAAGACGTCAAGCATGGGCTCGTAGTTTTCGTAGTTGCCTAGATATGCCCAGCCGCTTTGTTCTAACGGTCTGTTTTTCTCTTCTTCTTTTATTCCTTCTAGCCCGATACCCATTTCAAATTTTTTAGGTTTATACCCCTTGCTTAGCATTAGCTCTGCCATTTGGGGTAGATTTCTATCTACTGCGTATTCAAACGGATTCAATTTATACCTAGTGCTCGACTCTACGCATTGGGGATTATTTAGATCCGTCTCTGGACGCCCCTGATCGTATTTGTAGCGTATGGTTATATTATCGTCATCGTTTATTATTATAGAATCAAACCTAGAAGAGTCATAATATCTATTAGTATGGATATGGGGAGATACATACTCCACCTCTTCAAATTTAACCCCTTTTTCTAGTAATATCTTAGTCGTATCAACAGAGTTTAGCATAATAGCATAAGCCATAGGAGACAAGCCGAATCTATCTTTAGCCCTTATGTTGGCCCCTAAATTTAATAAAGCGTTAAAGGTATTTACATCGTTTCTAAAAGAGCTGTACATCAGCGGGGTTCTTTTATCTCTCATCTCTACGTCGGCGGTTAGGTTGTTATCTTTTATAAATTTAACTACGAAGTCCGTATCTTTTCTATCAAGAGCGGCTCTTAAAGGCACGAGCGTAGCGTTTTTCTCCTTGTCGCAAACGATATCTCTAACTCCAAATCCAAATGCCTCTATCTCCTCTTGCGTTACGTATTTAGCTAGCTCGGAGTTTGGGTCTATTTTAGTATCGGGAGTGACGGTGAAACCAGTCGGCACTGTGCTTGAGCCAAATTTATCAAATTTAACTCCCAAATACGAAAGATAAAAGAGGACGGCGGCGAAGGCTACGAAATTGAATAGAAATTTAAAAAAGCTTTGCAAATTCGATCCTTTTGCTTGTGATTAAATTTACGAAATCTTAGCCAAAGGGCGGTTAAATTTGAGTGAATTTGGGGGCAGGGTAAAAATATAAACCGAAAAATCAAATCAAAAAGGGACGGGTTTGGATCGCCGCAAAAATTGAAAGGGCAAAGTAAAACTCGGTAAATTTGAGAAAATTTGAAGTAAAAAAGAGAAATTTAGCCGAAAAGCTCGGCTAAATTTGATAAATCTTAGTGCAAGCTCTCGATGTAGCTAAGCGCGCTAAGGGCCGCTACTGCGCCGTCTCCTGCGGCCACGATGACTTGTTTTGGCGCATCTTTTCTGATGTCGCCCGCGGCAAATAGTCCAGGTACGCTAGTTTGCATTTTTAGATCGACGCTAACCTGGCCGCCCGCCTCCATATCGCACAAAAACTCGCCGTTTTCTTGGCGGAGGACGTCGTTGTTTACGTTAAGCCCGACGAATACGAAAACGCCCGGCACTTTTAGATCGCGCTCGCCCTCTTTCGTGTTTATGATTAGGCCTGCTAGGCCTGCTTTGTCGCCGTAAGCTTGCTTTATCGTGGCGCTTGTGATGAACTCGATCTTGGCGTTAGCGCGGGCCTTTTCTAACGTGACGGGCGCTGCGCGAAACTCGTCTCTGCGGTGGATGATATAGACGCGCGAGCAGATGTTGGCTAGATATAGGGCCTCCTCGATCGCCGTGTCGCCGCCGCCTAGAACCGCGACCTCTTTGTTTTTATAGAAAAATCCGTCGCAAGTCGCGCAAGTGCTCACGCCTCTGCCAAAAAACTCGTCCTCGCCCGCAAAGCCCGCGCGGCGCGGAGTGGAGCCTGTGGCTACGATGACTGCTTTGGCCTGCTCTTCTTTGCCGCCTTCAAGCTTGACCGTGAAGCTGCCGTCTGAATTTTTTACCACGCGCTCGACGCCCGCCATCTCATGCTTTAACCCAAAATGAGTACACTGCGCGACCCACGTACTCATGAAGTCGATACCGCTCTCGCCGGGCGCTTTTTGGCCCGGATAGTTTTCTATCTCGGAGCTGCTCGTAATCTGGCCGCCGGGCATTCCTTTTTCAAACATTACGACGTTTTTTAATCCGCCTCTAGTGGCGTAAAGTCCCGCGCTAAGTCCGGCAGGACCGCCTCCGATGATCGCTAAATCTAACATATTTTTTCCTTTTAAATTTTATTTATTTTTGAATCTTGTTTATAAACGCCGCCCTTTTGCGCCTTTAGCTCCACGCTAGCGGGCAAAGACGTGATATTTAGGATGTGCATCAGCTTTAAAATCGTATTTATATCCGAAGCGACGAAATTTATATTTCCCTCGCTGGGCGCGCGTTTTTGGAGCAAGTCCACGGCGACGATTTTTAAATCCTTAGTCGAAGTTTTTAAAATTTCTCTCCAGTTTGATTGGTTGGAGCTAAAAACCACGAGTAAAAATTTATCGTCTTGCGGTGCGAAAATTTGAGCCTGCTCGTAAAAAACCAGCTCGTTAAAATTTACGAATTTATACTGCGAAAATCTGTAATTATTGTAAGCAAATACGCCTGCTACCAGCGCTGCACCGATAAACGAAGCGAAAACGTACGTTAGGGGAAGCAAGCTTCCCCGATTTTTTAGCGCCATTAAAGCAGCGAATTTAGCTTATCGGATAGGACTTGCTTGGATTGCGCGCCTACTAGCTGATCGACTAGCTCTCCGTTTTTGAAAAACAAAATCGTAGGGATCGAGCGGATGCCGAATTCTACGGCTAGGTCTTGCACCTCGTCGGTGTTTACTTTGCAAATTTTAGCTTTGCCCTCAAACTCCTCAGCTAGCTCGTCGATGACCGGAGCAAGCATACGGCAAGGTCCGCACCAAGGCGCCCAAAAATCTACTAGCGCAACGCCCTCTTTGACGACGTCGAAATTCGCAGTCGTTAGTTCTATGTATTTTCCCATTTTATTCTCCTTTTTAAAGATAGTCGTAATTATACACGAAAGTATTTAAATTTTAGCTAAATAAGAATTTTTACAAACTAATATTTTCTATCCACTTTATCTCACCCTTTTTTATCGCGATCAAATCGACCTGAAAATCGGCGTTAGCGCCGTTTTGTAGCAGATAAAAATCGATAGTTTTTAAAATTTTATTAAATTTAGCGGGCGTGAGACGATACTCTGCCTCGTAGTCGCCCTGCGTAGCTTTGATTTCAACGAAGCGCAAGATGCCGTCTTTTTTAGCGATGACGTCGATCTCGCCGAATTTGGAGCTAAAATTTCTAGCGAGGATCTCGCAGCCGTTTTTTAGCAAAAACTCGCAAGCCAGATCCTCCGAGCTTTTGCCGAAAAGATACGCCCTAAGCCCCAAATTTTACTCTTCTATCCTTATCATAAAAGGCTTTTCTTTTACAAACTCTTGCTCTTGCAAAATTTCCATAGTGCGCCTCACGTCCTTTTCCACGCTCGTGTGCGTCGTGAAAAATAGCGTCGCATACGGACTTTCGTCCTTTGGTTTTTGTAGCAAACTATCGATAGAGAGGTTGTTTTCGCTCATCAAATTCGTGATTTTAGCCAGCACGCCGACTTTATCCTCGACTCTAAGCCTAAAATAGTACTTCGTGCGAATTTCGCTCGGATCTAAAAGCTCAAGCGCATTTAGCTCAAACGGCGCTTTGTAGCCTAGCATCGGGGATTTGCCGTCTCTGGCGATGTCGATGAGGTCGCTGATGACTGAGCTTGCCGTAGCCGGACCGCCCGCGCCTGGACCGTAAAACATAGTCTCGCCGACAGCGTCGCCCACTACGCTCACGGCATTTGTCACGCCGTCTGTTTTAGCTATCATTTTATCTTTTGGTACAAGTGCGGGATGCACGCGTAGCTCGACCTTATCGCCCGTTTTTTTGGCGATGGCTAGTAGCTTGATAACGTACTCGAAATCGTTGGCGAAAAATATATCCTCGGGCGTGATGCCTTCGATGCCTTCTATCAGGATGTCTTCGGGGTTGCCGTGCACGCCGTATGCGATGCTGGCTAGGATCAGTAGCTTGTGCGCCGCGTCGAAGCCTCCGACGTCAAATGTCGGATCGGCCTCGGCATATCCTAGCTCCTGGGCTTTTTTTAGAGCGTCCGCGAAATTTGACCCCTTGCTCATCATCGAGGTTAGGATATAGTTGCTAGTACCGTTTAAAATTCCGTTGATGCTTAGGACGTGGTTTGCGCTAAGGCCCTCGCGAAGGGCTCTGATGATAGGTATGCCGCCCGCGACGCTAGCCTCGAAACCAAAAGGCGTGTTTTGCGCCAAATTTTGCAAGGCGTAGCGATGATAGGCCAGTAGCGCTTTGTTTGCCGTTACGACGGCTTTTTTGCGCTCTAAAATTTTACTAACGATCCTAAACGGCTCCTTGACGCCGCCCATAAGCTCGACGAAAACGTCGATATCCTCGCGCTCTAGGACGCTATCTATATCGTCTGTGAGTGGAATCGCGACGTCTCTTTTTTTGCTTAAATTTCTAACGACGCCGATAACCGGAACTATCTCCTCGCCGCATCTTGCCGCGATCAGTTTTTTGTTTTGGAGTAAAATTTTAGCTACGGCTTCTCCGACCGTGCCGACGCCTAAAATGGCTATATTCATGCAAATTCTTTCAGATATTTTTTGACGTTTCGCGCCGCTTGGCGGATACGATTTTCGTTCTCGATGAGAGCGAGGCGTACGTAGTCGTTGCCACCCTCGCCAAAACCGATACCCGGGCTCACCGCAACACTAGCTTTTGTTAAAAGCTGCTTTGAAAACTCGAGACTACCGATGTTTCCAACTTGCGGCGGGATTTTTGCCCAGATAAACATACTCGAGCTTGGTTTATGCATCTCCCAGCCTGCACTTGCAAAGGCTTCAAGCATTACGTCGCGGCGTTTTTCGTAAATTTGACGGATCTCCTCGACGCAGCTTTGATCGCCGTCTAGCGCGACGGTTGCTGAGACTTGGATCGGGGTGAACATGCCGTAGTCGACCCATGATTTTATCTTTTTAAGGGCAGCACAAAGGCGCTTGTTTCCGCATAAAAATCCGACGCGCCAACCGGCCATATTGTAGCTTTTTGATAGCGTGTAGCACTCGACGGCGACGTCTTTTGCGCCTTCAACCTCAAAGATGCTCGGCGTCTTGTATCCGTCAAAAGTAAGGTCTGCGTAGGCGATGTCGGAGATCACGTAAAAGCGCTCTTGTTTACTCATCGCCACTAGCCGCTCGTAGAAGCTCTTTTGCACGGTTACGGTTGTCGGGTTGTGCGGGAAATTTACAACGACGTATTTAGGCTTTGGCGAGCTTGAGCGGATCGTATGAAGCAGGTCTTCGAAAAATTTATTTTCGTCAAGTTCAAATTTGTCGTTGTACTTTAGCGGCATCTTCGCCACGCTACCGCCCGCGAACAAAAACGCCTGCGTGTGGATCGGATATGCAGGATCTGGCACCACGGCGACGTCTCCCGGGTTTATTACGGCCTGGGCTAGGTGGACGAAACCCTCTTTACTACCCATAACGGCGACGGCCTCGGTGTCGGGATCTAAATTTACGCCGTATTTACGCTTGTACCAGTTGCAGATGGCTAGGCGCAGTTTATATATGCCCGCGCTCGCCGAGTAGCCGTGAGTTTTGTCTTTTTGCGCGCTTTCGCAGAGTTTATCGACGATGTGCTGAGGCGTGCGACCCTCCGGGTTTCCCATCGAAAAGTCGATGATATCCTCGCCCGCTCGGCGCGCGGCCATTTTTATGGCGTTTACCTCGGCAAATACGTAGTTTGGAAGCCTTTCAATTGTATTAAATCTAATCTCGTCAAACATGAATTTCTCCTTATTCTAGGTAGATTTTGAGTCCCCGTTTGATATTTTCTAGACTGACCGCGTCGTCGATCATTATGTATTTTGCATTTTGAGGAAGCGAGACTTTTAGGCTATTTACGGCCTTGTTGCTTTGCTTTTCGTCGATCAAATTTAGATTTTTATCCAAAATTCTCACGACGGCAGACCAGCGATCTTCTGCGCTAGCGCTTATCGTCGCATTCTTTGCGCCGCTAATGTCGATGAGATAGGGTTCGAGCGGCTTCGAGAGCTGAACTTCTTGCGAAAACTGCACCGGAGTTTGGTTTATAGAGGAATTTGACGCGTCGATGACGTACTCGTAGGATAGCTCGCCGGGTCTATTTATGTCCGTTATCTCGGTGCCGCTTTCTTTAAGCGCGGCGTAGAGCGAGCCGGGATCTGGGATAAATTTGGTATCGATCGTCACGCCCCAGAGCGCGCCGCCGGCGTTAGAAAATTCGCTCGTTAGGATATTGTTGTAGCCTAGTCCGTTTAGGGCGTCTTTGGCGATTTTCATGATTAGTAGCGGGTTGTTTTGGCGCGAGATAAATTTGATATTTACCTTGACGTTTTGCTTGTAGGATAGGCGCAGGAGCGAATTTGACTTTAAAACGTTTGAAATTTTAGCAATGTCGGGCTTACCGTTTGCGTTTAGATATACAGAGTCGTCGCCAAAGAGCTGAGTCGCTTTTGCGCTATTTTGACCCAGCAGGCCGCCCGCTATATCCACCACGCTAGCCGCAAGGCAAAAAGCCGCGCTAGCAGTCAAAAGTAAAAGCTTTTTTACCACGATTTGCCCTTATTTAGAGCTACAAATTCGTCGTATGTGAGCGGCGTAACTTTATCTTTTTCGACCAAAAAGCGCTTTGGATTATCGCCGCTAAATTTGATATTTTGATCGCCGATTTCTAAATTTATCTCTCCGTGTCCTGTGACGATGAGTTGTTTTTTGCCTATTTCGATAGAAACGGCATTTGAGGCATTTTGCGATCGCTTTTTATTGTCGTCCAAATTTATCACGCCGAGCCAAACTTTTCTGCGCGGGACTACTTTTATCTCGCTTAGGCCGTTTAGCTGGTAGACGTCACCGCTTTTAGGCGTTACTTGGATTGCGACAGATGCATTTTCGTCGGTCAAATTTGAAACCTGTTCATTTTGTAAATTTTTACTGACGTTTTGCTCTGCGGATTTTGATTGCGTGCCTGTAGAAACCGTCACGTCAAACTCTGGCAGGGGTTGCTCTACTTGGGTAACGGCAAAATTTGAAGCGTTCTCTTCGATTTTATTTATCTCGTCCTCTTGTTTAGGGGCAGAGGAGACACTTATCGTGATATTTGCGTCTTTGATGGAGTCTAAATTTTTAGTCGCCTGTTGCACTACGTTTGTATCGGAGTAAGTCACGCTTTTGTTTTTGTCCTCAAAGAAACTCGAGAGGTCGCCGATGTATTTTTGGGGCTCGAAAAAGTAAATCAAAGCGCCGATCGCGCAAATAGCGATGATGCCGCCCAGCATACCGCCGTAAGACGATTTATCATTTGCGGTATAGGCCGGAATTTTAGGCGATATGGTTATGGTTTTGTGCTTTAACTCGCTCTCGTGCTCGGCCATGAACGTCTCGTATTCTCGCATCCACGACGTAAAGTCGATATCAAGCTCGCGCTCCAGAATTTTAACAAAACCCTTGACGTTAAAACGTGCCAACTTTTCAAAATTTTTATCGGCGATGTAGCCTAGATATTCTGCCTCGATGTGCGTTCTTCTGGCGACCTCGCTAAGCCCTAATTCTTTTAGCAAACTTATGTCATTCATTTATAATCCTATCGCAAAGTATGGCAAACGCAGCCGAGACGTTTAGGCTGTCCCAGTCGTTTTTCATTTTTATTCCTACTATTTCGTCGCTTTTGGCAAGGACTTTTTTGTGCAAACCTTCGCCTTCGCTGCCCATCACGAGCGCGACTTTTTGGTTAAATTTGACCTCGTGGGCGTTTTTGCCGCCGCTTGCCGTGGCGTAAATTTTAAAACCGACCTGTTTTAGTTCGTTTAGCAAGCTAAGACCGTCTTCGACAAGAGCGATATTTGCCTCGTAGGCCGCTCCACTACTAGCTCGCAGTACGCCTTCCATCGCCAAATTTTTAGCAACGACTACGATGCCTCCGCAGCCCAGCGCATGTGCTGTTCGGACGATGGCTCCGATGTTTCCCACGTCGCTAAGTCCGTATAAAACTGCTATAAAATTTTGTTTTTTTATCTCGTCGATACTTTTAAACTCAAACTCTTCGACCTCGGCTAAAAAGCCTTGGTGATTACCGCCGTGTGCGAGAGCTTGGGCTTTTTGATTATCCACGCGCTTTATCGGCGCGCCGACGCCTACGATCTGTGAAAATAGCGCCTTGTCGCACTCCTTGGCGAGATAGACCGTTTTGACGCTTTTTTTATAGTTTTTTATGATGTGCAAAAATAGCTGTTTTCCGTATATTATCATCGCCTGATAATAGCTAAAAATCGGTAAAATTTAGCTAAATTTCGGATAAATTCGTCGCTTGTTTAAGCGCGCAATTGGGTTTTAGCGAGTGAGCTCTGAGTAAATTTCTTTGGCGTTTCTGCCGGTGATTTTGGCTAGGAGTTTGGCCTTGGCTTTGGGCGAAATTTCAAGCTCTAAAATATCTTTTTGAGTGATTTTTTCTGAGGTAAAATTTGGATTTTTGTGCACGACGACGCACCACTCGCCGCTTAAATTCGTATTTTGCAGTTTTTTTGCCAGCTCGCTTGCTGTGGCTCTAAATTTGGTTTCAAATTTTTTTGTCGCTTCTTTTATGGCAAAAACTTCTCTATCCGGCTCTAGTTTAGCAAAGTCTAAAATAAGTGAAAGTATGCGTTTTGGGCTTTCGTAGATGACTGCAGGAAACGGCGAATTTAGCGCATTTTGTAGCGCTGCGGCTCGCTCTTTGCCATTGTTTGGCAAAAATCCTAGAAAGCAAAATTCTTTCTCGCAAAGACCGCTTGCGACGACGGCCAAAAGTGCGGCGTTTGATCCGCTTAGCACTTCGTATGTGATGTTGTTTTTTATCGCGAAATTTACGAGCGCAGCTCCAGGGTCGCTAATGCCCGGCATGCCCGCATCGCTTAAAAACGCGACGTTTTTATCAAAAATTTCAAGCTCGATTTTGGATAAAATTTCATCTTCGTTGTGCGTGTGTAGCGGGATAAATTTTTGGATATTTATATTTGCATCAAAACGCGTATTTAGCAGGTTTGTGAGGGATTTTGCGACTCTGGTATCTTCGCAAAAGAGTACCTCGCATTCGCGCAAAACGTTCAAAGCGCGAAGCGAGATATCGCTTAAATTTCCTATCGGCGTAGGAACGAAATATAGCAAAGGATTATTTTAAGTTATATTTTTTCTTAAATTTATCAACGCGGCCTGCGCTATCTACGATCTTTTCGCTGCCCGTGAAAAACGGATGGCACTCTGAGCAGATATCCACTCTGATCTCGTTTTTGTTTGACTTCGTAGTGAAGGTGTTGCCGCAAGCGCAAGTTACTTTGCACTCAACAAATTCCGGATGAATTTCTTTTTTCATTTTTTGTCCTTTTATCGTCTGATTTTTTAATTTTCATTTAAAGTAAGGCGAGATTATACAAAAAACTTTGTAAAAAATCAAATTTAAATTAAAATTTTAGCCGCTATGCCTAAAATTGCCGTTTGCGAGCGCAAAATATTTTTTGCTCTCAGCCCGTATTTTTTCACGACGGCTTCTCGCTCGCTCTGGCTAAATCCACCCTCGGGCCCGATTGCTAAAATTTCCTTGCTCGCATAGCCGTCTAGATTTTCGCCTTCAAAGTCGATAAGAGCGACGTTTGGATAAAATTTGACTAGCTCGTCCAAGCTTTTATAAATTTCAAATTTCATCAAATCGTTTCGTCCGCACTGCTCGCACGAGCTTATCAAAATGCGCTCTAGCCGCGAAAAATCGAGTTTAAAGTTTTTTTGCGAAAACTCGCCGTAAAAAAAGATAATTTTAGCTACGCCCGTTTCGTTTAGGCTTGGCAAGGTTTTTTCAACCGTTTTTGGATCGATGACGGCCCAGGCTAGCGCTAGATCGCTGCTTCGCGCCTCCACGTCGTGCGAAAATATCAAATTTATCTCCGCACCCCTTTTGTCCAAATTTACGATTTCATAGATGTGGTTTTGT
This sequence comes from uncultured Campylobacter sp., assembly GCA_963519915.1. Classification (GTDB taxonomy): domain Bacteria; phylum Campylobacterota; class Campylobacteria; order Campylobacterales; family Campylobacteraceae; genus Campylobacter_A. The sequence continues at coordinate 14,731 of CAUQPE010000008.1, forward strand.
CCGTCGGTCAAATTTCGCACGTCGATGCGCTCGCCTATCTTTGCGCGCCTCGCCTTTAGGTGTAAAAACGCCTCGCCTTCAAGTCTGATTTGCTCGTTTTTGGCTTCTTTTGAATATAAAAATTTCATCTCACCCCGCTTGCGATAAATATCAAAACAAAGTCAGCCGCGATTTTTAGGCGCATTTTGGCTCTAAAATCGGCAAAATTTTTCGTTTTCATCGCTATTTTTAGCCGCTTAAACTCCATCGCTCCAAGCCCGATAAGTAGCACCAGAACTGCGATCATCACGAGAGCTTTGAAACTTGGATAAAAGTAAAAAACGCTCATCAAAAGCAGCCCCGTAAGCATCATCGCGGCTAAAAACGCGTAGTAGGTAGGTAAAAACAGCCTGATACGCTTAGCGTAGGCGGGCGAGTTTACGCTGAAATTTATCAAACAAAAATGGGCCGCGACGAGCGCTAAAAGCGTAAAGGCAAGCCCGATGTGGATGGAGCGCGCTAGCTCGTAGAGTTCTGATAGATGCTCGTTAAATTTCATTTTTCAGGCACCGGCTCTGGCGGCATATTTTCGTCGATACTTACGTTTGCGTCGCTCTGCGCGATAGGCACGTCGCTAGGCACGGTGCCCCCTAGATCTAGCGACGCGGGCTCCTTTTTCTCCTCACAGCCGCTAAAAAATAGCGCCGCTAGCGTCAAAATCACAAAAATTTTCCTCATTTGCGCTAGACCTCCTTTGGATTTACTATTTTTTTGCCTAGCTTAATCTTCTCAAATAGCTCCGCGTCCTCCCACTCGGCTCTCACGCCCTCGGAAAAGACGATCTCGTTTAAATTTACCTCGCCCATTTTGGCGTTATACGCATCCTCTCTGAAGCACTGCGCATAGCCCGTGTCGGTCTCGTGGACGATGACGCTGTGAAGCTTCACTTCGCGCTCGCCGTTTTGCATCTGCGTAGTTTTTAAAAGCCTATCGATCATCACGAAAAATATCCTACAAAACTGCTCTGCGGATGGATTTAGCGGGATCTCGATCCAGCGTGCGGAGTACTTTTTGAGGTCGCTTTTGTACTCGGCTCCATCACCGCTAAATATCGTCGTGCAGTGATCAAAGCTATCGATGATGCAGCCGATACCCTGCTTCATCAGGCCAAAATCATACACCATCCCCGCGTTATCGAGGAAATTTGACTCAAGTAAAATTTCAGCCCTATAAGAATGCCCGTGGATGCTGGTTTTGCAGCGTTTCGAGCTACAAAATCTAACGATATGAGCGTTTTCAAATTTAAACATTTTTCTTATTATCATCTTAGCTCCGTTTATTAAGTTTTACAGTTTCGCGCCGTAAAGATACGGGCAATGCTGCCTAAATTTACGCTTAAACCCCTTCTTTTGCGCCCCAAAGCCTGATGTGCAGGCGATCGGAGTAGCTAAAACCGTACTTGATCGCAAACTGCGCGACGGCTACAGCGTTTTGTTCGAGGCTTATTTTATCATAACCTTGCGGCATACAAAAGACTTCCGCGTCGCAAATCTCTAAAATGCGCGAAATTTGCGCTATGGCCGAGCCGTCTTCCGTGCTTTTTTTATCTAGGACGAATTTATAAAAACTACCTGCGGAGTTTTGTTTTATGGCTTTTAGCGCGGCCTGATTTATACGTCTAGCCTCGCTCTCGCCGCTGTTTTCGAGTTTGACGCTGACGGCAAATCGGCATTTTTTATAAATCTCAAATTTGCCGAAATCCACCTCGATAGTGCCGTTCGTCTCAAAATGCGGCTCGTATCCCTCACTAATCGCAAAGTCTAAAAAATCTAGCAAAATTTGATTTTTGTGATGTAGTAGCGGCTCGCCGCCCGTGATGACGATGATGGGCTTGCGGCGCAAATTTGCGCTCAAATTTTGCGTGATTTTTATGAGTTCGTCGGCGTGAGAGATTTTTTGATATGAAAAATGTCCAGTGAAAACCGCGCGGATTGTATCGCAGCCAGTTAGCGTTTCGCCGGTTTTGGGCGAGACGGCGCGCACTCCAAAGCCCGCGCAGTTTAGGTTGCAGCCCGCAAATCGCAAGAAAATCGCCAAACGGCCGCTACTCGCGCCTTCGCCTTGGATACTTAAAAAACTCTCGACTAGGTTTAAACTCAAATTTCGCCTTTTAAATTTTGGGCGATTATAGCAAAATTTGAAGGGTAGTTTTATGGAGTTAGGCGGATTTTACGTCAAATTTGAGCGGGTTTTGTTAGAAAAACGGCGGTAAATTTACGGATAAAAATATAAGAATAAAGCGCGGTTAAATTTGGTAAAAAGCAGGCTAAATTTACGTTAAAATCGGTGTAAAATTAGCCCTGATTTCAGCCGCCCGTTTGGTAAAAGGCGCGGCTTGAGGTCTCATTTTGAGCACCGATCGCCCATTTGTTTTCTTTGGGCTTGTTTTGCAACACCTGGCGCAAGATCTCGCTAGCGCCCGCGATATCGCCCTTTCTAACGGCGTCTTTTATACTCATCGCATCCTCGAAATATAAGCACGGGATGAGATGCCCCTCGGCCGTGAGGCGTATGCGGTTGCAGCTCTCGCAAAAGTCGTGTTTGTGCGGGTCGATGACGCCAAATGTATAGCCGTCCTCTAGTCTGTAGATGCTGGCTGGGCCGGTCGGGATCTTTTCGGCGGCTTCAAAGCGATATTTTTTTGCTATAACGTCCAAAATTTCAGCCGATTTCATGCCTTTTAGTTCGCCCGTTGCGTGGATATTTTCCATGTACTCGATAAAGCGAATTTGACAACCCATAGAGCGTGCAAACTCTAGCAAAGATACTATCTCGTCGTCGTTTACGCCTCTTAGCGCGACGGTGTTTAGCTTGACTTTTAGTCCCGCCTCGAGCGCTGCGTCAAGCCCTGCTAAAACCTCATGCAAGACGCTTTTTTGTGCGAGAAATTTAGCTTTTTCTGTTTTTAGGCTATCAAGCGACATATTTATGCGCTTTAAACCCGCGTTTTTTAGGGCTTTTGCGTAGTGTTTGAGCATAAAGCCGTTTGTCGTGATGGCTAGATCGACATCGGGACTGTGCTCGTTTATCATAGCGATAAATTTGTCCAAGTCCTTGCGAAGTAGCGGTTCACCGCCCGTTATGCGGATCTTTTTTACGCCTTCGTCTAAACAGACTTTGACAAATAAAAACAGCTCCTCAAAGCTTAGTAAATTTTCTCTTGGTTCCCAGCTAAACGGAGTTTTAGGCATGCAGTATTTGCATCTAAAGTTGCATCTTTGCGTGACCGAAATACGCAGATAATCAACCGTTCGTCCGTGCCCGTCTATTAACATTTTTCCACCCTTAAATTTTATCAAAACCATTTAATTTTGATTTGGTTAAAAGGCATTATAGGAATTTAAGCTTTAAATTTTTTTAAAATTCGCGTATGAAAATAATGTTATTTTTTTATATTTCGCGCCTAGCTTTTAACACTATATTAGCTCTCGTAGTTTTAGCGTCAGCTCAACTTTGCCGACGCCTACGCACAGCTCTTTTGCGATGCTTTCGACGCTTTTGCCTTCGCTATACATCTGCACTATGCGCTTTTCGTCGTCCTCGCCGTTTGGAGCGGAGATCTTGCTAATGCTTTTGGTACGCTCTTCAAGCGTAAATAACCTATCTTGCTGCTGGCTTTGAAAGTTATCTATCGAGCTTTCGATGCCTTGGAGCGTGTTTATTATCGGAGTTATTTTTTGATTGATTTTTTCATTTAAACGCTGTTCGAGGTTGCTTTCTAGCTGCACTACGTCAAATTCGGCAGGCTCGCTTTGGCTAAAATTTGCAACCTGTTTTTTTAGCGCGTGAAGCTCTTGTATTAGGCTTTCGATCGCTTTTTCGTATCTTGAAAATTTCCTCGAGGCTTCTAAATCTTTTATAAAAACCAGCACGAAAAGCACCGTCAAAATCAGCCCAAAAATTACAAATATTATCAAATCGTTACTCATCGTTCATCTCCTTTAGTTCTCTTATCATTGCCCGCTCTCTGGCCGTCACGTAGCCGTTGTAGTCGCTCTCGTCGCTCTCGTTTATACGCGTGATTCTGGCGGTTTTTTCATCTAGCGCTTCAAAAAATATTGCCACGTCTCGCTTCGGAAAAATAGGCATAAAAATGCGTCCGTAATACCTGGCGCCATTTTTAAATTTAGCCTCTTTTATCCTAAAATTTTCAAAATTTATCCCCTCTAGCACGCTAGATTGCGCAAGCTCGAGTTTTACAAATTTTTCATTTTTTATATAGGCGTTTAGTTCGTCGAATTTACGGTGAAGCTCGACTAGCAGCGTTAGTATCACCTGATCGCTTTCCTTCGTATCGCCCTTTGCTTTGGCGCGCTTTATCCACGCTCCCAGCGGATCGTCCTCGTTGCCGCTTAGCTTGTCGAATTCGCGCAAAAACTCGCTCTCGCGCTCGCCCGCTTCCTCAAAAACTATGTCTAAATTTGCCGGAACCAGTCTCATAAGCTAGCCCAAACGAAAACGAAAAAAAGTATGCCGAGGTATCCGTTTAGCGTAAAAAACGCGCGGTCGATTTTACTAAAATCCCGCCTAACGATGCGGTGCTCGGCTACTAAAATCGCGCCGCAAAGCAAAATCCCGACAAAGGCCGCTCCCCCCAGACCTCCAGCCCACGCAAAAAGTAGCCAAAAGATCACGGCCGTAGCGTGAAAGATCGCCGAGATAAACATCGTAGCCTTTTCGCCGTAAACGCTAGGTATGCTAAAAAGCCCGTGTTCGCGGTCAAATTCGATATCTTGAAGCGAATAAAGCAGGTCAAATCCCGCCACCCAAAACATCACGCCAAGGCAGAGTAGCACGCTAAAAAGCGGTATCTCGCCCGCAACGGCGACGGCCCCAGCGATGGGCGCAAGCCCCAGCGAGAGGCCAAGGACTAGGTGCGCTAACTCGCTAAAACGCTTAAAAAGAGAATATCCGCCAAGCACGGCTAGGATCGGAAAGCTCAGCCAAAACGCAAGCTCGTTTACGAGATAGGCGACGAGTACAAAAATGACGGCGTTTGCCGCGATAAAAATTTGCAAATTCGTCCTGCCGATACGCCCGTCCACGCTCGGGCGATTTGCCGTGCGCGGGTTTAGTTTGTCGATGTCCTCGTCCTTGTAGCGGTTAAAAGCCATCGCGAAATTTCGCGCCGAAACCGCACAAAGAACGCCCAAAATAAGCAACTTCCAGCCGAACCAAACCGTGCCGTTTACCTGTGCGCTCGCAGTTATCATCGCGGTAAATATAAAAGGCAACGCGAAAATAGAGTGCTTAAAGACGATTAGTTCGTTAATATCTTTTAAAATATTTATAAATTTTTGCATAATCTTCCTGAAATTTTTGCTTTATTTTATCTTATAAAAGCGTAAATTGTGATAAAATTTGAGCAGATTTACGAATTTTAAGGCATTTTTATGAAAGAACTCGCCATCATCGGCACCACCGCTAGCGGAAAAACGGCGCTCGCTCTAAAACTCGCAAGCGAATTTAACGGAGTGATTTTAAGTCTTGATTCGCTTTGCGTTTATAAATTTATCGACGTCGCAAGCGCCAAGCCCAGCGCAGCCGAGCTAGCCTCAGTGCCGCATTTTGGGGTAAATTTGCTGATGCCCGATGAGCATTTTGACGTCGGGATGTTTTTTGAGATTTATAAAACGGCTCGCGAATTTGCGCAAAAAAACGGTAAAAATTTATTTATAACCGGCGGCAGCGGATTTTATCTAAAGGCCTTGCTGTCGGGTCTAACGCCCAAATTTGAACGCGTAGAAAGCGGCCTAAGCAATGCTCAAATTTATGAGCTCGTTTCAAGCCTCGATCCTGAATTTGCCGCCAAATTTAGCGCAAACGATACCTACCGTCTGCAAAAGTGGTTTGACATCTACTCGTTTTTGCGCTCTAGCGGGCGGGATGATGCCGTGAGCGCGTATCTGCGCGAAAATACCCTAGCCCCCGTTGCGTCAAATTTGGCGATTTTCGAGCTAAGCTGGGATAGGGACGAGCTAAGAGGTCGTATCAAAGAGCGCACGAGAGCGATGTTTGAGCAGGGTTTGCTAGACGAAGCGCGGGAGCTGTTTGCGCGGTATCCGCAGCGACCAAAGCCGCTAAACTCGGTCGGTCTAAAAGAGTGCGGCGAGTTTTTGCGAGGCGAGATCAAGACCGAGGCCGAGCTGGAGGAGCTCATCTGCACGCACACTGCGCAGCTGGCTAAGCGTCAGCGGACGTTTAATAGATCGCAGTTTGAGGGTAAATTTAGCGGCAGCGTCGAGGAGTGTGAGGAGAAAATCACAGAATTTTTAAAGAACTAAAATTTAATAGCGGCTCGTCTTTTGAGCGTCTTTGAATGAGTTTGAAATTTTAAGTCTGCGGCAGACTACTTGTCTAGCCTTGACTTAAAATTTCTGCACAACATTCAAATCCATCTCAAAATACTTCGCCTTATCGTTTTACGTTCAAATTTGAAGTCAAATTTACAAATTTCGGTCTTAAATTTTGCCTGCCGATACCCGCACCTTGAAAGTGCTAAATTTGGTTTTCAAATTTTATACATTGCTCGAAACTAGCACGCCACACGTTTTAAATTTGACTGGACTTTGAATTTAAGCCGCTAGCTTTAATAAAATTTGCAGTTAAATTTAGTAAAATCGGCAAAAATTATTCAAGACAAAAATAGGCGTAGTTTAAATAAATTTTTCTTGCCCGCAAAGGAGCGGACTGGTCGTCCGTGACTGTGTCGGGTATAGAAAAATTTATTCTAAAATCCGTCGTTTATGGGGAATTATAATGTTAGTTCACATCTGCTGCTCTGTCGACAGCCACTATTTTCTGCAACGCCTACGCGCCGACCGTCCGCACGAGCGTCTCATCGGCTATTTCTACGATCCCAACATCCATCCGTACAGCGAGTTTTTGATGAGGTTTCGCGACGTAAAAAGGAGCTGCGAAAAGCTAGGCGTCGAGCTCATCTGCGGCGAATACGAATTTGAAAGCTGGCTAGAGGGCGCAAAGGGGCTTGAAAACGAGCCCGAAAAGGGCAAGCGCTGCGCGTATTGCTTTGATTTTCGCGTGGGAAATTCGGCCCAAAAAGCGCTCGAACTAGGCGAAAAATCTATCACCACGACGCTGCTGATGAGCCCGAAAAAGGACTTCTCGCAGCTAGAGTCCGCGCTAAATAAGGCCGCGGGCGAATACGGCCTTGAAACCTTTGCCGTGGACTACCGCGCGGGCGGCGGCACGAACGCGCAGTTTGAGCTCGCTAAAAAAGATAAACTCTATCACCAAAACTACTGCGGCTGTATTTTTGGGCTTAGCAAGCAGCGCGAGGCGCAAAAACTGCCGCTTAGCGAGCTTATGAGCGAGGTGGGCGGGCGAGTGATGCCGGGAGGCATCGAGGAGCGTCTGGAGCTTTATGAAAAGGTGCGAGAGTGCGAGGCTGCAGGCGTGAAATTTCATCTATCGCGCAAATATTTTCTAAACTACCGACTGCTGCGCGCCTACGTCAAATTTGGTGGCTTGGTCGTGCCGTCGTATTTTTTGCTCTACTCGCATTTTAAGCGCGAGAACGTCAAATTTAGCGTGAGTGAGGCGGCGCAAATTTGCGACGAGTTGCGAGACGGCGTGACGCTATTAAATTTAGCTAAATTTAACGAGCTTTCTGGCGAAAAATTCGCTAGCGCAAACGAGCTTTGCCGCCGCCCTATCGCGGTACCTCGCGAGCTGGAAATCCGCCGCGAGCTGTGCGGAGAATTTAGCCAAAATCCTATAATCGTGCTGGATGAAATTCGCGCAGGCAGATACGAAATCTACGCTAAAGACGAGCTTTATAACGATAGCCGCGAGGTTTTGGTAACGCAAATTTGAGCTAAATTTAGCGCGCTCGAGATAAAAAGCGGGCGCGAAAATTTAGCCGTTAAATTTTGCCCCGACTAAATCAATAATCTTTTTCTTAGCAAAATTTGGCTAAAATCGGCTTTAAATTTTACTCACAAGGTTTAAAGTGATCGACATCGTTGAAATCCAAAAAATACTCCCGCACAGATATCCTTTTCTGCTCATCGACCGAGTGACCGAGCTCGAGCCCGCCAAACACATCGTCGCGTATAAAAACGTAACGATCGGCGAGCCCGTGTTTCAGGGGCACTTCCCGGGCCACCCGATATATCCGGGCGTGATGATCATCGAGGGCATGGCGCAGGCCGGCGGCGTACTCGCTTTTAAGAGCATGAGCGACGAGCATCAAGCGGGTATCGAAAATAAAGTCGTTTATTTTATGAGCATCGACGGAGCGAAATTTCGCCACCCGATACGCCCGGGCGATAAGCTCGAGTACCGCCTAGAAGTGCTAAAACACAAAGGCAATATCTGGGTACTAAAAGGTGAAGCCTACGTGGACGGCACGCTATCGTGCGAAGCCGAGCTAAAAGCTATGATCGTAGATAAATAAGCGAGCCAAAATGAGAAATATCCATCCGCAAGCCGTCGTCGAGGACGGCGCGAAGATCGGCGAGGACGTAACGATCGAGGCCTACGCCTACGTTAGCAAAGACGCAGTGTTAGGCGACGGCGTACTCGTAAAACAAGGCGCTAGGATCGTGGGCGACACGCATATCGGCGAGGGCGGTAAAATTTACAGCTACGCCATCGTGGGCGACATCCCGCAAGACGTGAGCTACCGCGCCGAGGAAAACACCGGCGTTCGTATCGGCAAAAACGCGACGATCCGCGAGTTTTGCACGATAAACTCGGGCACGCACAAAGGCGACGGGATCACGCGTATCGGCGATAACGCATTTATCATGGCCTACTGCCACGTAGCGCACGATTGCGTTATAGGAAATAGCGTCATCCTAGCAAACAACGCAACTCTAGCCGGTCACGTGGAACTTGGAGATTACAGCGTCGTGGGCGGTATGACACCGATACATCAGTTCGTGAGAGTCGGCGAGAGCTGTATGATCGCGGGTGCTAGCGCGCTATCTCAGGACGTCGTGCCGTTTTGCCTGGCTGAAGGCAACCGAGCCTATATCAGAAGCTTAAATTTGGTCGGTATCAGGCGCAGGTTCGATAAAGACACGGTCGAAGAGATAAACAAGGCATATAAATTTTTATTTAGAAAAAGCGGGGATCTAAAGGCTGCAGCTAGCGAGCTTTTAGCGGGCGCACAGATAGAACAGGTGCGAAAAATGTGCGAATTTATCCTAAGCACCAAGCGCGGTATCCCATTGGCAAAAGGAAGAGAATAATGGCGAGAAAATGTAATTTTTGCGGCGAGGTAGAGTCTGCCGAGAGGAGACTGCTGGCCGATATAGACGGGACTGCGTTTATATGCGAGCACTGCATCACCGCCGCTTACAAGGTGCTTTACGGCGAGGATAGCCGCGAGCAAGAAAAAGAAGAGCAAACTAGAGACTATCAAAATTTGACGCCAAAAGAGCTAAAAGCGGTGCTGGATAACTACGTAATCGGTCAAGATAAAGCCAAAAAGGTCTTTAGCGTCGGCGTCTATAACCACTACAAAAGAATTTTTAGAAAAGGCGAGATCGAGGACGACACAGAGATCTCAAAATCAAATATCTTGCTTGTGGGCCCTACGGGTAGCGGCAAGACGCTGATGGCGCAGACACTGGCTAAATTTCTAGACGTGCCTATCGCTATCTGCGACGCTACGAGTCTAACGGAGGCCGGCTATGTCGGCGAAGATGTGGAAAATATCCTAACTCGCCTTTTACAGGCCGCAGACGGCGACGTAAAGCGCGCCGAGCAGGGCATAGTTTTCGTCGATGAGATCGATAAGATCGCTAGGATGAGCGAAAACCGCTCAATCACTCGCGACGTGAGTGGCGAAGGCGTGCAGCAGGCGCTTTTAAAAATCATCGAGGGCAGTCTCGTAAATATCCCTCCAAAAGGCGGCAGAAAGCATCCTAATCAGGAATTTATCCAGATAGACACCTCAAATATCCTCTTCGTCTGCGGCGGCGCGTTTGACGGCCTGGCCGACATCATCGAGCGCAGGATCGGTAAAAACGTGCTGGGTTTTGGTCAAGATAAACGCTCTAAAGACGATAGGGAAAATTTGCTAGACGCGCTTGAGAGCGACGATTTGGTGCATTTTGGACTAATCCCGGAGCTAATCGGCAGGCTTCACGTGGTCGCCACGCTAAATAAAATCACCGAAGACGATATGGTGCGAATTTTAACTGAGCCTAAAAACGCGATCTTAAAACAATATCAAAAGCTTTTCGCGATAGATAGGGCGAATTTAAAATTTGACGACGAAGCTCTAAAAGAGGTCGCAAAACTAGCCATCGAGCGAAAAACGGGAGCCAGAGGGCTACGAAGCATAATGGAAGAGGTGATGACTGATATAATGTACGAACTGCCGGAGCTTGCGGGCTACGACGTGGTGATCACCAAAGAGGTCGTAAACGGTAAAGAAAAACCGATTTTCGTAAAAAACAATAAAATAAGCGCATAAGGATACAGATGATTTTAGACCAACTAATAGGATTTTTTTCAAGCGATATGGGTATCGATCTAGGCACGGCAAATACGCTAGTTCTAGTAAAAGATAAAGGCATCATCATAAACGAGCCCTCAGTCGTCGCGGTACAACGCGAAAAATACGGCAAGCAAAAAATATTAGCCGTCGGCCACGAAGCAAAAGAGATGGTGGGTAAAACTCCCGGCGATATCGAGGCTATCCGTCCGATGAGAGACGGCGTTATCGCGGATTTTGATATGACGGAAAAGATGATCCGCTATTTCATCGAAAAGACTCACCGCAGAAAGAGCTTCCTGCGCCCTCGTATCATTATCTCCGTGCCTTACGGCCTAACTCAAGTCGAGCGAAAAGCCGTGCGCGAGAGTGCGCTAAGCGCCGGGGCTAGAGAGGTGTTTTTGATAGAGGAGCCTATGGCTGCGGCCATCGGGGCAAATTTACCCGTGCGTGAACCGCAGGGTAATCTAGTCGTCGATATCGGCGGCGGTACGACCGAGATCGGGGTAGTGTCTCTAGGCGGTTTAGTCATCAGCAAGTCTATCCGCACCGCGGGCGATAAGATCGACATGAGCATCGTAAACTATATAAAGGAAAAGTACAACCTCCTAATCGGCGAGCGCGCGGGCGAGGATATCAAAATCTCCGTCGGTTCGGCGATACAGCTACCTGAGGAGCTTAGTATCGTGGTAAAAGGCCGCGACCAAATCAGCGGCCTGCTAAGCCGCGTGGAGCTAACTAGCGAAGACGTGCGCGAGGCCATGCGCGAACCGCTAAAAGAGATTGCAGACGCCCTAAAAACCGTGCTTGAGATGATGCCGCCCGATCTTGCCGGCGATATCGTAGAAAACGGTATCGTACTGACGGGAGGCGGAGCGCTAATCCGCGGACTTGATAAGTACTTAAGCGATATCGTAAAACTTCCGGTTTTCGTCGCTGACGATCCGTTGCTAGCCGTAGCCAGAGGCACCGGCAAGGCTCTTGAGGAGATTAAATTTTTACAACAACTCGTAAATGAAGAGTAAAATTTTATTCGTCGCTCTTATCGGCGCGCTGGTATTTTTTTCGCTTGATAGAGGCGCGCTGATCTCCGGCTATGTAGTAAATTTAAATAGCCGCGTAGTGGCCTCCTACGACGACGCGGTCAAATTTGTAAAAGACGGCGTAAACGAGCACTTTAGGCAGCGCGAAGAGATAAAGCAGCTTCGCGCTCAAAACGCCGAACTGGAAAAATCGGCGGCTTTGCTTTCAAGCTTCGCAAAGGAGCTAAATGAAATTTTGGTCGATAAAAACTCGACCGCTTACGAGCCTAGAGTCCAGCTCGTGCGGGCGCTAAGCTACGTAAATATAAGCGACTACGACAAGGTCTGGCTGGATAAATTTAGCGGCTACGACGAGTCTAAAATTTACGGGCTGATTTACCAAGGTAAGAGCGCTGGTATCGTCGTGAGCAAGGACGGCAACCCTATGGCCTTGCTACAAAACGATCCAAAAAGTATATTCGCCGTATCAATCGGCGAGGAAAAAATCCCGGGCATAGCGCACGGGAGCAAAGACGGAATAACGGTGAAATTTATCCCCCAGTGGCTGAGTCCCAAAGAGGGCGACGAGGTCGTCACAAGCGGGCTTGACGGGATATTTTTCAGCGGGATTTCAGTGGGCAAGGTCACGGGCGTGATCCAAGAGAGCCTATATAAAAGCGCGGCCGTAAAGCCCTACGTAAACATAACCATCCCCTCGTATCTATACGTCGTAACAAAGGAAAAATAATGCCAAAAAGAACCGACATCAATACTATTTTACTCATCGGCAGCGGCCCTATCGTCATCGGGCAGGCGTGCGAATTCGACTACAGCGGCACGCAAGCCGCAAAAACGCTAAAGCAGCTTGGCTACCGCGTCGTACTCATAAACTCAAACCCGGCCACCATCATGACCGATCCTGATTTCGCTGACGCGACCTACGTTGAACCGATAACTAAAGAGAGTATCAAGCGTATCATAGATAAAGAAAAAGTCGATGCCATACTGCCTACGATGGGCGGCCAGGTCGCGCTAAACGTCGCTATGCAACTATACGAAGCGGACATGCTTGGCGGCGTCAAATTTCTAGGCGCGAACCCGCAAGCGATCAAAAAGGGCGAGGATAGACAGGAGTTTAAAAAGGCAATGCAAAAGATCGGCATGGACTTGCCGCAAAGCCAGTACGCCTACGACATGGACGAAGCGCTAGCCGCAGCCGCAAACATCGGTTTTCCGCTCATCATCCGCGCTAGCTATACTCTTGGCGGTGCAGGTAGCGGCGTAGCGTATAATATCGACGAATTTAAAGAACTAGCCCAAACGGGCCTAGACGCCAGCCCGATACATGAAATTTTGGTCGAGGAGAGCTTGCTAGGCTGGAAAGAGTATGAGATGGAGGTCATCCGCGACCGCAACGACAACTGTATCATCGTCTGCTCGATCGAAAATTTTGATCCCATGGGCGTGCACACGGGCGACTCTATCACGGTTGCGCCGGCTCTTACGCTAACCGATAAAGAGTATCAGGCGATGCGCGACGCTAGCTTTAAAATTTTACGCGAGATCGGAGTGGATACGGGCGGTAGCAACGTGCAGTTTGCTATAAATCCAAAAACCGGCCGCATGATCGTGATCGAGATGAACCCGCGCGTGAGCCGCAGCTCCGCACTTGCCTCAAAGGCCACGGGCTACCCGATTGCCAAGGTCGCGACGCTGCTAGCGGTGGGCTTTAGCCTGGATGAAATCAAAAACGACATCACGGGCACGCCTGCTAGCTTTGAACCCGTCATCGACTACATCGTGACCAAGATCCCGCGCTTTACGTTTGAGAAATTTCCGGGCGCGAACCCGTATCTAGGCACCGCGATGAAGAGCGTAGGCGAGGTGATGGCGATCGGTAGGACATTTAAGGAAAGTATCCAAAAGGCGCTTTGCTCTATGGAAAAGGACTATTACGGATTTAACTTCGTAAATTTGGAGAAAAGCGCGCTTGTTTACGGGCTTAGAAACGCGAACGAAAGCCGCATTTTATATGTCGCGCAGGCATTTCGAGACGGGTTTAGCGTGGCTGAGGTACACGAGATGAGCAAGATCGATCCGTGGTTTTTGAATCAAATTTGGCAGATAGTTAAATTTGAAGAGCGCATCGATATGGATATCCTAAACGACGAGCCGCTACTAAGAGAGGCCAAAACGATGGGCTTTTCGGACAAGATGATCGCGCATCTGATAAATTTAAAAGACAACCTTGATCTGGGTCAAAACGATATATATTTCGCGCGCGAGAAAATGGGCATAAACCTCGAGTATAACGAGGTAGATACTTGCGCGGGCGAGTTTAAGGCGCTCACGCCGTATCTTTACTCGACGACGAATATCACGAAACTACCGCATCTTTCGTCAAATTTCACCGAGTCAAATTTAAACGCAAATTCGGCGCAAAAAGAGAAAAAAGTGATGATCATCGGCGGCGGCCCAAACCGCATAGGTCAGGGCATAGAGTTTGACTACTGCTGCGTGCACGCCAGCTACGCGCTGCGCGACATGGGCGTAAAAACCATAATGTACAACTGTAACCCCGAAACCGTCAGCACCGACTACGACACGAGCGATATTTTGTACTTTGAGCCGATCGATTTCGAGCACGTTAGAGCCGTGATCGAGCATGAGAACCCGGATGGCGTAATCGTGCATTTTGGCGGTCAGACTCCGCTAAAATTCGCCAAACGCCTAAGCATAGCGGGCGCGAAAATCATCGGCACCAGCGCGCGCACGATCGACGTCGCCGAGGACAGAAAGAAATTTAGCGAATTTATCTCTAAAATCGGCGTCAAACAGCCGCGAAACGACACCGCTACAAGCGAAAAAGAGGCACTAGAAAAGGCCGCTGCTATCGGTTATCCCGTACTCGTGCGCCCTAGCTACGTGCTAGGCGGCCGCGCGATGAGGCGGGTGCATAGCGATGAGGAGCTACGCCTATATATGAGCGAGGCGGTCAAGGTCAGCAACCACTCGCCGGTGCTGATTGATAAATTTTTACAAGACGCCGTAGAGCTTGACGTAGACGCGATCAGCGACGGCAAGGACGTCTATAT